>NZ_CP039292.1:1500147-1800177 GCF_004798665.1 Actinomyces procaprae | reverse complement strand
CAAGACCGTCCCCAAGTACCTGAACACCCCTGAGACGGCGATCTACCACAAGGGGCAGGTCCTGTACGGCCTGGATCTGGCCAAGGCGGAGATCGCGCGTGCCCACCAGATCGTCGTCGTCGAGGGGTACACGGACGTGATGGCCGCCCACCTGTCCGGAGTGCCGACGGCGGTGGCCACCTGCGGTACGGCCTTCGGGCCGGACCACGTGCGCATTGTCCGCCGCCTCTTGGGGGACGCCGCCGACCCCTCGGCCGGGGTGATCGCCGGCAACCGGGCCCGCGGCGGCGAGATCATCTTCACCTTCGACGGTGACGCCGCCGGGCAGAAGGCCGCCCTACGCGCCTATGGGGAGGACCAGCACTTCGCGGCCCAGACCTTCGTCGCCGTCGAGCCGCGCGGCCTGGACCCGTGCGACCTGCGCATGGAGGAGGGCCCCGATGCCATCCCGCGGCTGCTCGGCAGGCGCGTGCCGCTGTTCGAGTTCGTCATCCGGGCCTCCCTGGCCAACCTGAACCTGGACACCGCCGAGGGGCGGGTGCAGGGGCTGCGCGCGGCCGCGCCCGTCGTCGCCGGAATCCGGGACCGGGCGCTGAAGCGCGAGTACACGCGCCGCCTGGCCGGGTGGCTCGGACTGCCGGAGAGCGAGGCGATAGGCGCGGTGCGTGCCAGCGAGCGCCGGGGTGGGCGGCCCGGCGGCCAGGGGGGCACGCCGGGTGACTTCGGCCCGGCCGATGAGCCCCTCGGCGGCCCGCCCGCCGAGCGTCCGGGGCTGCCGCCGGTGACCGACCCGATTGAGAAGCTGGAGCGGCATGCGCTGGAGGTCATGGTCCAGATGCCTCAAATCGCGGCGCGCGTCGGCGCGGACGACATCAACGCCGTCGCCTTCTCCGTCCCGGTTCACCGCGCCGTTTTCGAGGCGATCGAGGCCGCCGGCGGCGCGGCCGAGGTGGATGGGCTGGTGCAGCAGGCCCAGGCGGCCGGGCTGTCCGGGGGCGACGCCGTCAAGCGCGCCACCACCCGCTGGCTGGAGCAGGTGCGCGCCGGAGCGTTCGGGCCCGTCGGCGCGGCAGTGACTGAGCTCGCCGTCGCCCCGCTTCCGCTTCCGGCTCCGCGCGGCAACCGCGAAGCCGAGCCGGACCCGGAGGCGCTTGAGCGCTACGCCTCGGGTGTGCTGTCCTCACTGGCGCGCACCGGTATCAATCGCCGTCTGACGGAACTGCGCTCCCGGCAGCGGCGCATGAGTCCGGACGACCCGGGCTACCGGGATCTGTTCGAGGAGATCGTGGGCCTGGAGAACCGGCGCATGCAGATGTCGCGCGGCGCCTGAGCGCTGAGTGCCGGGGCGCTCCGGGCAGAGGGCCGCCGGGCAGAGGCGGGAGAGCCGACACGCGGCTCACAGGCCGCGCTCGCGCAGCTCCCGCATGGCCTTCGCCCGGTTCTTGCGGGACAGACGGTCCAGGTACAGGTGGCCGTCCAGGTGGTCACACTCGTGCTGGATGCAGCGGCCCATGAGCTCCTCGCCCTCCACCACGACCGTCTTGCCGTCCAGGTCAATGCCCTCTGCGCGGGCGTACCAGGCGCGCTCGGTCGGGTACCAAAGGCCGGGCACCGACAGGCAGCCCTCCTCGCCGTCCTGGAACTCGTCCTCCGACAGCTCCACGATCCGGGGGTTGAGGATGTAGCCGATCTCGCCGTCGATGTTCCAGGAGAAGGCGCGCAGGCTGACGCCGATCTGGTTGGCGGCCAGGCCCGCGCGACCGTCCTCGTCGACGGTCTCGAGCAGGTCCTCCACCAGCGCCTTGACGGAGTCGTCGATGTCGGTGATCGGGTCGCACACGGTGCGCAGCACAGGGTCGCCGATAATACGGATGTCGCGGTAAGCCATGAGCACATCCTCGCACGTTCTGCGCCACCCTCCCGCAACCGAGGGTGCCTCATCGCCACCCGCAGCGTGCCGAGGACGGCCCGAGCGGGCCCGGTCGGTGAGGCCCCCGCGCCACTTGTCCCATCCACTAGCCTGGGGGTCATGAGCCGTCTACGTAAGACCGCCGCCCGGTCCACAGGGCCCTCCGGCATCGCTGGGCGCCTGCGCCGCCGAGCCGTGCTCCCGGCGGAGCTGGCCGCCTCGGTTCCCGCCGATGGCCGAGTGCTCGGCGCCGTTCCGCTTGCCGACGGCGACTCCCGCTGGGCGGTGGCGACCGCCCGCTTTTTGACGGTGCTGGGCCCCGACGGGGTGGAGGTCCGCAGGGGCTGGCATGAGGTGGAGCACGGACGTTGGGACGCCGATTCCGCAACCTTCACCCTGAGCTGGACCGACGACTCCAAGCCGTTGCTGCTGAAGGTTCCCGCGCAGATCGACCAGGGGGAGCGTTCCGTGCCGGTGGATACAGCGCCCTTCGCGCGTGCGCTGAGACAGGGGGTCGAGTCCGCCCTGGTGCACACGGTTTCCGGACAGCTGCCGAGTGGGCGCCGGGTCACCGTCAGCGTGCGCCGCGACGCCGACGGGAGGCTGTACACGACGTCGAACCTGACGGCGGGCGTCGCCGGGGGAGCAGCGCCAGGTGAGCAGGAGGCACTGGAGGAGCTCTTCCGACGCGCACGCGATGGTGTGGGGCTTCCCACAGGCTGACTTTCCGGCGTGATCACGCCGCGCGACGGGACGTCCCCGATTCGACGTCCGCACGTGCGGCTTGCTAAAGTTCAACCCGCGCCGAGCGCGATCCCGCGTAGCTCAATGGCAGAGCATCCGACTGTTAATCGGAGGGTTGTTGGTTCGAGTCCAACCGCGGGAGCCCAGCCGAACCCCGGTCCCCAGCGGCCGGGGTTCCGTCGTCTTCGGGGCCGGGCTGCCTGCCGGTCATGAGCCACAGCAGGTCTACGCCGGTGCGGTCGGAGATCTTCTGCATCATGCCCGGGTAGTCCCGGGGCACGCGGTCCCGCAGCTCCCATTCCCGCCACGAGTTCTGCGGGATGGCGCACGCGAGGGCGGCTTCCTTCATGTTCCAGCCGAACCGCTGGCGCACGAGGGCGAGCCTGGCGCCCAGTGTCTGGTCGTCGGGAATCCATGGTGCTGATGCCGTTGCGGTGGTCATGTCGCCAAGTATCGCGCATAGCGCGCATCTCGCGCAAGGGTTTCGCGACTGTTGCTCCGAGTAGCTACGTGTAACGATCTCGCGAATCGCGCTTGACACGATTTCTGTTGGCATGCATCATCGTGGCATGCCAACAGCACTCGGGTATTACACGACTAGCGAGGTTGCCCGCCTCGCGGGTGTTGACCCCTCGGCAGTACGTCGCTGGGTCAGCAAGTCCCAGCTCCATCCGGCGATGGTCACGCCCGGCGGTCACTACCGGTTCCGGCCCGCTGACGTCGCAAGTCTCCTCTCGCCTGACGACGGCCCCGCCACCGATGCCCCCGTCGAAACCATCGACGTTGGCCCCGTCGTCGTCGAGCCCGCCCCCGCGCCCGCCGCTGAGGTCGAGGGCATCGCCGCCGTCACCCGCACGGGTGCCGCGCTCGCGGGTGTGCCGGTGGAGGCCCTGCTCCAGCACGAGCAGGCGTGTGACTCGTGCTGGTCCCTGGACGACGCGGCCGCCCATCTCGCCGGTGACAAGGAGGTCGCGTGATGCCGTTCTTCGTGGTGGATGAGCCGGACGGGGGGCATGAAGAGCTTCGGCGTCTCAAGGTGTCGGAAGAGCCGGTGTTGCGGATGCTTGAGTTGGGGACGGCGACTGATGAACAGGTCAGCGGTGCTGCGCAGACGGTGGGCTGGCTGTCCGGGGTGCTCGACAACTATCTGATCGCCCTGTCGCGTGATGCGGAAGCTCGACGGGAACTGGAGCGCCAGCAGCAGGAGCAGATGACGGAGGCCCCAAGTGCTGGCGAGGCCGGGCCCGCTGAGGCGCCCGAGTCGTCGGCAGTGGCGGACGAAGACCGTTCGGAGGGTCAGCCTGTGGTGATGGCGCCAGAGACCAAGGAGCCGGAGATCGATCCGGCGAGGGCCGCGATGGTCGGGTTGGTGAAGAACGCTGACATCTTGGTCAGGACGCTTTCCCAGCGGTTGGCGTCTCGGCTCATGGACTTTGCGGCGTGCATGAGGACTTCGAGGTCTTTGAGGGCGCGGCCGATGTCGAAGACGCCGGAGGCTTCGAAGAGGTCTAGGCAGGTGCGGGCATGAGCGAGCGCATCTGTGAGGTAGTTCCGCAGGTACCGGTCGAGGGTTTCATCGGCTTTGACGGCTTCGGTGGCTTCGTTGAGGAGGTCTTTGACGCTGGCCCGGAAGGTCTCGGGGTCTCCGACGACCAGTGCGGGCAGGTCTGCGTCCAGCATGTCGGCGAGTGCTGCCAACAGGTCAGGTTTGCTGGTGCCTTGGTGGACGTTGTCCCAGGGTTTGTTGAAGCGGATGACGTCACGAAACCAAACGTCCATCGCGTCCCGGTAGACCTGGACATGTCTGTTCTGGGCTTCGAGCAGGTCAAGTCTTGCCGAGATCGCGTCAAGACATCGCAATGCGGTGGCTGTCTCGTTGATTCCATCCCGGGTTGTCAGGTCCTGCACCGTGCTCGCACGCTCGCCCGCTTTCTTCCAGCGGTTGAAGATTTCAAGCAGCGCCCACGCAGGGTTGCTGTTGGTCATGTCTCCTCCTCGGTAGGCGGTGCCGGCGCGTCTGTCGCGTCGGCAGTGGTTGGCGCCTCGGAGCCTACCGAGGAGGCCCCTGCTGGTGCCCCGGGTTTCAGCGGCCGTGGGGAGGTGGCGTGATGCGGAGGGCGAGGTATCTGCCGTTGTCTGTGCGCCGTCGGTCGGAGCGTGCTGCTGAGGAAGCGCGTGTGCGGTTGTACGCCGAGACCCCGGGCGCTTCCCCGGAAGAGCTGGCGACGGCGGTTCGGTGCGCGGTTGAAGCTGTTGTTGCCGAGTGGGCTGTGGAGGGGCAGCGGTTCGCAGTGCAGCATCCTCGCGCGTGCGCTGAGTGGCTCACCGTCGAAGGTGCGCTGGGGTACTTGGAGGGGCTGCGGGGCCGCTCATGTTCAGCTGTTGCGGGTGAGGGCTCCGTCGCGGAGCCATCCGAGCACCGTCGTAGCGAGGAACACGACGCTGCGCACCGTGACGCTGTCCGGCTCGCCCGCATTGTCGCCCCCGTGGCGGCCGGGCTGGTAGCCGATGGTGGCCAGTGCGTCGGTGAGGACTTCGAGGCCCAGCTTCGTCGTCTGCTCCCCGTTTTCCTTGAAGACGCGGTCCGGCAGCGCACACGTCCACTTGCTGGGGGCGGCTCGCAGGGCGGCGGTCATGGAACCGAGCGTCGCCTTGGTGTTGGTGGGCTCGACGATGGGCTTGAGCAGTGTCTCGATGGCCTTGATGGCCTGGCCCCATCCGTCGTTGGGGCGCGGGTTGCGGCCGAAGGTGAGTGCCCATGCGTCGCGCATGAGCGCGGATGCTTTGTCGTCGGGGCTGGTGACGAGCTCGTACATGCTTGCGGCTGTGGGATCGATTCTCTCCATGAGGCAGTCCCCAGTCGGCGCCACCATGAGTTCGTGGCCCGCCAGGGCGAGGAGGTTCGCGAGTGTCCCGTCCGTTTCCGGGTACTCGTGCAGGAACCAGTCGACGACGTCGAGCCAATCATCATCGTTCCTGGAAGGCTCGTTGAGAGCGCTGAGCACGGCGTCTCCGGCCTCGTAGTCGACGTAGTGCAAGACGTTGAGTCTCAGCTCAAGTCCGAGACGGACAGTCGTGTCCCAGTCCTCGTTCGCCTTGGTTTCAATCCAGTCCTCGATGCCCGGGCGGAGGAAGTGCGGAACGCCGGTGACGGGCGCGAAGGCGAATCGGCGTCCTCGCCGCTGCGAAAGCGGGACCGTGCGGGACTCGCTCATATTGACTCCTCCTCGGTAGGTGGTGCCGACGTGGACGTGTCGGCGGTAGTTGGTGTCTCGGAGCCTACCGAGGAGGCCCCGGCCCAGGGCCGGGACCAGAAGAACCCCTCCTCGGCGTGCGGTGACGGGGATGAGGCCGCAGAGGAGGTGCACCCGGGCGCTGGCCGGCCTGACTCCTTCCGGCCGTGCTGCTGTGGGTGCGGGTGTGGGGCGGCCGTACTTGCCGAGTTATCGGCGCGAATGTGTGTGTAGGATCGGGGGTTTTCGTTGAAGTAGTGGGGGAAAGTCGGAGTTAATTGGGGGTGGGGCATGATTCAGCATGCCTCGCACTAACAGGCCGCGTTGTGTGGTATGCGGCTCCGGGATGATTCGTAACGGCTCCACCACTGCTGGGCACCCGCGCTGGAGGTGCAAGGACTGCGGGGCCTCGACCACCAGACGCCGGCGCGACCAGGCGCCAGCCCAGGACGACCCCACGCCCGGGCAGGTAGAAGACTTCACCATGTTCCTGGCATGGGCGGTCGGCAGTCGCTCCCAGGCCGAGGCCGCCGGCGGTAGTGACAGGGCGTTTCGCCGCCGGACCGCCTGGTGCTGGGACATCCCAGTTCCCAAGCCGCCGGTTACTGGCGAGATGCACTCCCAGGTGTTCGTCGACGGGGTGTGGCTGGCCCACAAGTGGGTGCTGCTGGTAGCCCGCAGCCCCACGCACGTGATCGGCTGGCAGTGGGCCGCGTCCGAGAACTCCGCCGCCTACGCCGCGCTGCTGGCCCCCATCGCCCCGCCCGACCTGGTCGCCACCGACGGGGCCGGCGGCGCCTTGAAGGCAATCGCCGCCACCTGGCCGGGCACCCCCGTCCAGCGGTGCCTGATCCACGTACACCACGGGCACCGTCCGAGACCTGACCCTGCACCCCAAGACCACCCCCGGCAAGGCCCTACTACGCCACTCCAGAGCCCTCCTGAGGGTTTCCACCACCGAGCAGGCATCGAAGTGGCTGGTGACTCTGAACGACTACGGCACCCAGTACCGGTCCTGGCTGAACCAGCGCACTACCGCCGAGCAGGACCCCCAGACCGCCGCCCGCACGGGCCGCAAGTGGTGGTACGCCCACCCCCGGGTGCGCCGCGCCTGGCGGCGCCTGGAACGCCTGGCCAAGCAAGGCCAGTTGTTCGCCTACCTCACCACCCCGGACGGCAAGCCCCGCCCCACCCCCGCCGAGCGCACCACCAACCCCGTAGAAGCCGTCAACTCCCAGGTCCGCGACCGGCTGCGCCACCACCGCGGCGCCACCCCCGACCACCAGGCCGCCATCGCCGAGTGGACCCTACACACCTACACCCAGGCACCGGCCACGCCCGCGGTGATCCTGGCCGACTGGAACGCCCAAGGCCGCCCCAAGCGCACCCGCACACCCAAACCCAAAACAAACAAGCCCGCCAGCACCAGTCAGCACCCCGCCGGATGGGGCACCACACCCACCCCCGAAGAAGGCCTCTGGGCCCGCAAAGGCTGGGCCGGACGAACCAGCTAGAACACCCCGACACGCCCGAACCACACACACATTCGCGCCGATAACCCTACTTGCCCGCCCCCACACCACCCCTAGACCCCTAGCCCCTGGATAAAGAAGTAGCCGCCAGCGCTGCAACCGCTGGCGGCCTGAGTCGAGAAAGGAAACTCGAAGTGACTCGGAAGCAAGTGTACATGCCTCGCCACAAGGCGGAAAGGCGTCGCCTGGTCGACGTCGTGCGCGGCCTGCTCCGCCTGGCCGGCGCTGGTGACAAGACCGCTGAGGAGGTGGCTGCGTGATGGGTGCGCACCGGAGGGTTGTTGGTTCGAGTCCAACCGCGGGAGCTCAGCCGAACCCCGGTCCCCAGCGGCCGGGGTTCCGTCGTTGTTGGGGCCGTCGTCCCTGAGCCCCAGGGTCCACGTGGCCGGCACTCGTGTGAGTACTTCGATCCGCTTCGCCAGGGCTACGAGATTGCGCGGCGTTGCGCGGTTGGGTGTCTGTGTGTGGCCGTTGAGCCTGCCAGTTGGACCGCTGTTCCCCCGTTGGACCCCTGTGCCCCCGTTGGACCGCCGTAGACGCTGGTTACAGCGGTCCATCGGGGCGTGAGCGGTCCATCGGGGCGTGAGCGGTCCATCGGAGCGTGAGCGGTCCAACGGGGCGGGAGCGGTCCAGGCAGGCGAGGCGGAACACCTGCAGACGGCGTGGCTCGGAACTAGCATCCTCGCGTGGGCCTGAGGATCACCCGTGATGACGGCATTGAGGAGGAGTACGTGCTCCTCCTCGAAGAGGCGCTGCCTAAGCTCGGCCTAGATCTTCACGACACGGTCAACCTCGGGGAGCTCAACGGCGGTGAGCAGTTCATCGGCACCGCGGACGTGCTGAGGATGTGTGTCGAGCGCGGCATCGACGTCAGCGAGGAAGCGCTGGAGCCAGTCGAGAAGGACGCCATCCTGTACGGGGACGACCCCTGGGAGACCGCCCGGCACTACTACGCGCAGATCGTGGGCCATATCGCCGTGATCCGCGCCCGCCGTCACGCCGACGTGGGCTGAGACGGGCAACACGTCTGCGGATTCGGCGCCGTCGGCCAGGCGGCTGGCATTGCGCCGTCGGCTCTGGCATCATGAAACAGCACGCCGCGTGCGTCACGCGAAGCGTCCATTTGGTTCGAGACCGTTGGGGAAGACGAATCTCGGAACAACCAGGAGGCGATCAACGTGAACGGTGCTTACACCCGCGGTGTACTTTTCGTGCATTCCGCGCCCCGCGCCCTGTGCCCGCACATCGAGTGGGCCGCGGCCGAGGTGCTGGGTAGCCGCGTCCATTTCGAGTGGACCGAGCAGCCTGCCGCGCCTGGAATGCTGCGTGCCGAGACTAGTTGGGTGGGACGCGTCGGCACCGGCGCACAACTAACCAGCGCCCTGCGCGGCTGGGCGAACCTCCGTTACGAGGTCACCGAGGAGGCATCTCCGGGTTACGACGGCGGGCGCTGGTCGCACACTCCGGACCTGGGTATTTTCCACGCCCAGACTGACGTGCACGGGAATGTCGTTGTGCCCGAGGACCGGGTGCGTGCCGCCCTCGCCCATGCCGATCAGCCTGCTGTGATGCGACGCCAGCTCGATCTTGCTCTCGGCCAGGCATGGGACGACGAACTCGAGCCCTTCCGCTACGCCGGCGCCGGGGCACCGGTGCGCTGGCTGCACCGGGTCGGTTGAGCCTTAGCGGTCGGTAGGCCCGGCGCCCCGCCCGTTACTTCGACCGACCTCAGTACGTAAGATCTACCGACCTCAGTACGTAAGATCTACCGACCTCGGCGTGGTGGGTGTGGGGTTCGACGGCTAGGGGAGGCGGGTGAAGGCGAGGGCCACGTTGTGACCGCCGAAGCCGAAGGAAGTACTCACTGCCGCCTCCAAATCGGGCGCATGCCGCCCCTGCGGGCCCACAACGTCCAAGCCCAGGGCAGCGATCTCAGGGTCTATGCCGCCGGGCAGCAGCGTCGGCGGCAACCACCCCGCGTGCAGGGCAAGCACGGTCAGTGCCGCCTCCAGGCCGCCGGCCCCGCCGAGCAGATGACCGGTGAGGGACTTGGTCGCGGACACCGCCGCCGTCGGAACCACTCGTGCAAGTACCGACGCCTCCACCGCGTCGCCCGCCGGAGTGGAAGTGGCGTGCGCATTGACGTGGCCCACCTGCTCCGGCCGTATGCCGCCGCGAGCAAGCGCCTCACGCAGGGCGCGCTCCTGCTCCTCGCCAGACGGTTCGGGCCGCACGGCGTCATAGGCATCGGCCGTCACGGCAGCGCCTGCGAGGACGGCGAGCACCCGGGCTCCCCGTGCGGCGGCGTGCTCGGCCGCCTCCAGCACCAGTACGCCCGCGCCCTCCGCCAGCACGAATCCGTCGCGGTCGGGGGCGAAGGGCCGTGAGGCGGTCGCCGGATCGCCGTTGCGGTTGGACAGTGCCCGCATCGCCGCGAATGCCGCGACCGTCATCGGGTGCAGTGCGGCGTCGGTCCCGCCCGCGACCACCACGTCCGCACGGTTCAAAGCGATCAGGTCGGCGCCGTGGGCGATCGCCTCCGCCCCGGAGGCGCAGGCGGACACCGGTGCGTGCACGCCGGCGCGCGCCCCCAGGTCCAGGCCCACGGCCGCAGCCGGGGCGTTGGGCATAAGCGCCGGAATCGCCGTGGGTGCCACGCGCCGGGGGCCCTTCTCACGCAGCGTCTCCCATGCCTCCATTACGGACAGTACCGGGCCGATGCCGGGGGACAGCGAGACTGCAAGCCGGTCGGGGGCAACACTCGGGGTGCCGGCGTGGGCCCAGGCCTCGCGGGCGGCCACCAGTGCACATTGGCTGGAGCGGTCCAGGCGGCGCCGTTCCCTGGCGGACAGGCTCGCCCCCGGATCGACGGCCAGCGGCGCAGCGATCCGCACCGGCAGTGCATATTGATCCACCCAGCCGTCGTCGAGTGCGCGCACCGCACTACGGCCCGCGTGCATGGCGTGCCAGGTTCCCGGTGCGTCACCCGCCAAGGGGTTGGTGGTGCCGACCCCGGTGACGACGACGGTGCGCGGCCCGGATGCGGGCGCGGGCATGGCCGCTCAGGCCTTCTTGGTGCCCACCAGGTCGACCAGGGCACCGACCGTGGGCAGGGATGGGATCAGCGCGTCGTCCAGGGTGACGCCGAAGCGCTCTTCCACCTGGGTGGCGATCGTCAGCAAGCCGAGGGAGTCGATGTCAAGATCGTCGGCAAAGCGTGAGGTCGGGGTGACCAGGGAGGTGTCGACGCCGGCCTCCTCGGCCACGATCTCGGTTACGGTGGCGAGGATGTCAGTTGGTGCGTCTGCCATGTGGGCCTCCTTGAATGCGTTGGAGTTGCTTGAAAGCGAACTGATCTGATCGTGCTGCCCGAGAACTCGGGTTGGGACTATTGTCCCATAGTTGAGGGCTGCTCGTCCCGGTTCGCGGCGAGCCTGCCCACAATGATGGCCAGATGAAGAACAAGGCCGTCGCGGGCGTCGGTGGCGTCCCAGCCGATCTGCTTGCTGACTCTGCCCAGCCGGTATCGCACCGTGTTGGCGTGCACGAACAGGGTGCGAGCGGTCATCTCCAGGCTGCGGCCAAGGGCCAGGTAGGTGGCGACCGTCTCCTCGTAGAGCTCTCCCATGTTGCGCAGCGGCTCGGCCACGAGGGCCCGAATCTGCTCGGCCGCCAAGGGGTCGCCGGCCAGCAGGCGCTCAGGCAGCAGGTCGTCGGCGTGCACCGGGTTGGGCGCCTCGGCCCAGCCCGCGAGCGCGCGCAGTCCCGCCAGCGCAGAGCGCAGCGAACGTCCGGCCTGGGCGACGCCGGCGACCACCGGCCCGATCACGACGACGCCGTCCAGCACGCCGGCGACTCTCCTGGCGGCGGCCGCCAGGGCCGCATCGCCAGACGGTTCGGAGACCTGCTCCGGTGGTGCCGAGGCGCCCCCCAGGACCACGATCACGGAGTCTCCATGGACCGAAACCAGGCAGTCCTGGACGAACTCACGGCACTCGTGGCGCAGGCGTGAGGTCGCCAGGGCATCGAGCACCGTGCGGGCGACGATCGCGATCACCGGGCCGGTGCCGCGCCATCCGGCCGCGCCGGCGCGCGTGGCCACGTCCTCGGCGGAGTCGTGCAGCATGGCGTCCACCGCGACCGACTCCAGGCGCGCGTCCCACGCCCCGCGTGCCTCGGCTACGCGCGCGTACACCTTCGCGGCTGCGAATCCGACGTCGCGGCCGAAGGTCAGCACCAGCACCCGCACGGCGTCGTGATCGGCGGCGGGCACGACGTCGGGGGCCTCCTCCTCGACGACGTCGACGACGGTGCGCACGAGCTCGAGGGTCTGCTCCAGCGTGACCGTGCCGGTCAGCGCCACGGGGGCGACATTGAAGATCTCGGAGGGGTCGGTGGAGGTGATCCGCTCGCCCACCGAGTCGACGAACATGGTTACGCCCAACCGGGCCACGGTCTGGATCTGGTCCCGGGAGGCTGCCGGCAGCGTGCGATACCACGGGTGCGCCGCACTGATACGGTCGAGTGAGTGCTCGATGAGTGTGTTCTGCGCCTGCCGTAAGGCCCTGACGGACGGGGCGCTGAGCTGGTCCATGTACTGATGCTAGCGATCCCGACGCGCGTAGCCGAACCGTCGTCGAGTCGGTCCGGAGCGCGCCGGGCTCCATTCACGCATGCTGTGTTCCCGGCCGGTAGGGTCGCCGGTGGAGGCGCCGTCGACTCCAGCACGGACCGGTCAAGGACGGCCGGCGCATCGCGGCGCGGACGGAGGAAGCCCAATGACGTCAACAGCAAGCCGAACCGAGGAGGACCTGCTCGGCACCCGCCAGGTCCCGCTGGACGCCTACTGGGGGATCCACACCCTGCGTGCCACCGAGAACTTCCGCATCTCGAAGGAGACGGTGGGTGACCAGGAGGACTTTGTGCGCGGCATGGTTGAGGTGAAGAAGGCCTCCGCCCTGGCCAACAAGGAACTGGGGACAGTCAGCGAGGAGACGGCGGACGCGATCGTGTGGGCCTGCGACCAGGTGCTGGTGGAGGGCCGCTGCCTGGACCAGTTCCCGATCGACGTGTTCCAGGGAGGCGCCGGCACCAGCGTCAACATGAACACCAATGAGGTGATAGCCAACCTGGCGCTGGAGCACCTGGGCTACGCCAAGGGTCGCTATGACATCGTCAACCCCAACGACCACGTCAACAAGTCTCAGTCCACCAACGACGCCTACCCCACCGGCTTCCGCCTGGGGGTGTACCGGGCGATCAACGGCCTGGAGATGGACCTGTGCGACTTGATCGACGCGCTGCTGGCCAAGGGCAAGGAGTTCGCCGACGTGCTCAAGATGGGCCGCACCCAGCTGCAGGACGCGGTCCCCATGAGCCTGGGCTCGGAGTTCCGCGCCTTCGCCGAGCTCCTGGACGAGGAGATCCCCAGGCTGATGAACAACTCGGCACTGCTGCTGGAGGTGAACCTGGGGGCCACCGCGATCGGTACCGGGCTGAACACCCCGCCCGGCTACCGTGAGACGGTTGTGCGCCACCTGCGGGAGGTGACCGGGCTGCGGGTCACTGGTGCGCACAACCTGCTGGAGGCCACCGGCGACACCGGCGCATACGTGTCCATGCACGCGGCCATCAAGCGCCTGGCCGTGAAGCTGTCGAAGATCTGCAACGACCTGCGGCTGCTGTCCTCGGGGCCGCGGGCCGGCCTGGCTGAGATCCGGCTCCCGGAGCGGCAGGCCGGCTCGTCGATCATGCCCGCGAAGGTCAATCCGGTCATTCCGGAGGTCGTCAACCAGGTGTGCTTCAAGGTGATCGGCAATGACCTGACGGTCACGATGGCCGCCGAGGCCGGCCAGCTGCAGCTCAACGTCATGGAGCCGGTGATCGCGCAGGCGTGCTTCGAGTCCATCGCCCTGCTGCGCCACGCGCTGGTCACCCTGAAGGACCTGTGCGTGATCGGCATCGAGGCCAATGCTGAGGTGTGCCGCCGCAATGTCATGAACTCGATCGGCATCGTCACCTACCTCAACGAGGTGATCGGCCACCACAATGGTGACCTGGTCGGGCGTGAGTGCGCCCGGTCGGGGCGCAATGTGCGCGAGGTGGTGCTGGAGATGGGCCTGCTGGATGAGGCGGCGCTGGATGAGCTGCTCAGCCCGGAGAACCTGATGCGCCCGCGCTACCGGGACGCGCACCACTACTCCGGCTCCGACCCGGATGTGCGCACCGTGGGGGAGGGCTGAAAAGGGACCGGCCGGCGCCGGCGGGGCGGGCCCGTCGACGGCGGCCGGTCATGGTCCGGGTGGTGCGGCGCGGCTCAGGCCTCGCCGCCCTGGGCGCCGGAGCGTCCGGCGGAGGGGTCCGCAAGCCGGTAGCGCGCGATCGCCTGGGGCAGGACGGAGGCGTCTACCCGTCCCTGCGCCACCAGTGCCTGCAGCGTCTTGACGACCACGGACTCGGCGTCGATCAGGTAGTGGCGGCGCGCCGCCGCACGGGTGTCGGAGAAGCCGAAGCCGTCGGCTCCCAGGGTGTGGAAGTCGCCGGGTACCCAGGCGCGGATCTGGTCGGGGACCAGGTGGTCGAAGTCGCTGGTGGCGATGAAGGGGCCTGAGGCCCCGGACAGCTTGGCCGTCAGGTAGGGAGTGCGGGTCGGCTCGTCCGGGTGCAGGAAGTTGTGCCGGTCGGCCTCAAGGGCCTCACGGCGCAGCTCGTTCCAGCTGGTCACCGACCACACGCCCGCGCGCACGCCCCAGTCCTCGGCCAGCAGGCGGCGCGCCTCGCGGGCCCACGGGACGGCCACGCCTGAGGCGAGCAGCTGCACCTCGGGCCCGTCGCCGTCGGGCGCGCCGTCCAGCCGGTAGATGCCGCGCAGGATCCCCTCCACGTCGACGCCGTCGGGCTCGGCGGGCTGTGAGATCGGCTCGTTGTAGACGGTCAGGTAGTACATGACGTCCCGGTTGCGCCCGGTCTCCGGCCCGTACCAGCGCTCCAGCGCGTCACGCACGATGTGGCGGATCTCGTAGGCGTAGGCCGGGTCGTAGGTGACCACCGCCTCGTTGGTGGCCGCCAGCAGCGGCGAGTGCCCGTCCATGTGCTGGGTGCCCTCACCGGTCAGGGTGGTGCGGCCGGCCGTGGCCCCGATGATGAAGCCCCGGGTCAGCTGGTCCCCGGCCGCCCAGAACTGGTCGGCGGTGCGCTGGAACCCGAACATCGAGTAGAAGATGTACACGGGGATCATCGGCTCGCCGTGGGTGGCGTAGCTGGTGCCGGCCACCTGGAACAGGGCCGCCGATCCGGCCTCGTTGATGCCGGTGTGCATGAGCTGCCCGGAGGTCGACTCCCGGTAGGACAACATCATCTCGGCGTCCACGGGCGTGTAGTTCTGGCCCTGGGTGTTGAAGATCTTGCGGGTCGGGAACAGCGACTCCAGGCCGAATGTGCGCGACTCGTCCGGGATGATCGGCACGATCCGCCGACCGATGTGCGCATCCTTGATGAGCTCCTTCAGCAGACGCACGAAGGCCATGGTGCTGGCAACCTGCTGCTTCCCGGAGCCGCCCTTGAGGATCTCGTAGGGGGCGTCGCCCGGCAGCTGCAGCTGCGTGCCGGGGTCGCGGCGCTCGGGCACGAATCCGCCCAGCCGACGACGGCGCTCGAGCATGTACGCCAGCGCCGGGTCGTCGGGGTCGGGCCGGTAGTACGGCGGCAGCTTCGGATTGGCCTCCAGCTGCGCATCGGTGATCGGGATGTGCAGGCGGTCGCGCAGGCCCTTGAGGTCCTCCAGGCCGAGCTTCTTCATCTGGTGGGTGGCGTTGCGGCCGGCGAAGTGGGACCCCAGCAGGTAGCCCTTGACGGTCTGCGCCAGGATGACGGTGGGCTGGCCCTTGTGCTCGGTGGCGGCCTTGTAGGCGGCGTACATCTTGTGGTAGTCGTTGCCGCCGCGCTGCAGGGCCCAGATCTCCTCATCGGTCCAGTTCTCCACGAGCTTGGCGGTGCGCGGGTCGCGGCCGAAGAAGTGCTCGCGCACGTAGGCGCCGTCGTTGGCCTTGAAGGTCTGATAGTCGCCGTCGAGCGTCTCCATCATCAGGTGCTCCAGGGCATGGTCCTTGTCGGCCGCGAGCAGCCGGTCCCAGCCGCGGCCCCAGATCACCTTGATGACGTTCCAGCCGGCGCCCTTGAAGCAGGCCTCCAGCTCCTGAATGATCTTGCCGTTGCCGCGCACCGGCCCGTCCAGGCGCTGGAGGTTGCAGTTGACCACGAAGGTGAGGTTGTCCAACTGCTGGGAGGCGGCCAGCTGCAGCATGCCGCGGGACTCCGGCTCGTCCATCTCGCCGTCGCCCAGGAAGGCCCAGGTGTGCTGGGAGGAGGTGTCCTTGATGCCGGCGCCCTGCAGGTAGCGGTCGAACCAGGCCTGGTAGATCGCCTCGGCGGGTCCCAGTCCCATGGAGACGGTCGGGAACTCCCAGAAGTCCTCCATGCGCCGCGGGTGCGGGTAGGAGGGCAGGCCGCGTCCGCCCGCAGGCCGGGAGACCTCCTGGCGGAACCCGTCCAGGTCCGTCTCGCTGAGCCGGCCCTCGAGGAAGGCGCGGGCGTAGTTTCCGGGGGAGGCGTGCCCCTGGAAGAAGACGTGGTCGCCGCCCCCGGGGTGGTCCTTGCCGCGGAAGAAGTGGTTGAAGCCGACCTCGTAGAGGGTGGCGGTGGAGGCGTAGGAGGAGATGTGCCCGCCGACGCTGATGCCGGGCCGCTGCGCGCGGGTGACCATCACGGCGGCGTTCCAGCGCAGCCAGCGGCGGTAGGTGCGCTCAACGTCCTCGTCCCCCGGGTAGTAGGGCTCGTCCACCACGTCAATGGTGTTGATGTACGGGGTGGTGGTCTGCGCGGGTACCGTCACGTTCTTGCGCCGGGCCTCGGCGAGCATGGACAGCAGGATGAAGCGGGCGCGGGGGCCGCCCTTCTCCTCAATGAGGGCGTCGAGCGAGTCGCGCCACTCGCCGGTCTCCTCCGGATCGTTGTCCGCTACCTTGTGCAGCAGGCCGTCGATGAGTGGGGTGGAGTCGTTGGTGGGGCTCACGGAGTCCTCTTTCTTCGTGTCCGGGCGGCTCTGGCGGGCTGAGGGCGGAGGCTGTGCGACGAGCGTCGCCGCTGTCGCGCCGGTCTCCTCCGACAGCCCTAATCTATGGGGCGAAAGGCCCAGAGCACACCCCGACTCGGGAAGAAGGTCCCACAAAACGCGTGAGTTCAAACACGTCATGCCGTTCGGGGTGGAGGCGGAGGGCAGGACGGGCGGTGCTCCGGCGGGCGTGTTTCGGGCGTGTTCGCTTGCGCCCGGCCGGTCCGGTGCTGTGGGCTAGTGCCGTAGACATTACCGAGCGTCGTGACCGCGGTCGGCGATCCGGCCCGGTGGACCAGGCATGAAACGGAGAGGACAACAGTGGCGAGCACAGCGGCCGGAGCCTTCGGCTTCGCCCCCGGTCTCATAATCCAGGAGTTTGGATACGACGACGACGTCGACGAGACCCTACGACAGGCCGCGGAGGCCCAGACCGGAACCGAGCTGGTCGACGAGGACTTCGAGGACGTCGCGGACTCGGCCATCATCTGGTGGCGGGACGACGACGGCGACATCGACGACCTGACCGACCTGCTGGTCGACGCCCAGGCCAACCTCGACGGCGACGGCCTGGTCTGGGTGCTGACTCCCAAGGCCCGCACGACCGGGGCGGTGGACGCCACTGAGATCGAGGAGGCGGCCCGCACCGCCGGCATGCACGCCACCTCCGCCGCCTCGATGGGGGAGCACTGGAGCGGCATCCGCGTCTCCAGCCGCAGGCACTGAGCCTTACCGCTGCGCCGTCGGCGTAGAGTATGCTCGCGCCGCGGGCGGCGGTGTCGCCCGCACACAAGGACCTGTAGCTCAGTTGGTAGAGCAACGCGTTTACACCGCGTAGGTCGTCGGTTCGAGCCCGGCCGGGTCCACTACGCGTAGAAGGGCGCTCACCCCGGAACCTGAGCCCCGCCAGGAGGGAGGTGCGTCCATGGCCCCCGGACTGCGCGGCGCCGCGCTGTTGGCAGGCTCCCTGCTCGTCGGCGTGCTAGCGGCCAGCGAGGCGGTGCAGTGGGCGGCATCCCACTGCCTGCTCGGATCCGGCGCGAACCCGGGCGGCCGTCCCGGAGCACATGGGGCAGAGGCGGTAGTGGTGCTCGGGCACGCCGACGCCGGCACCGTGGCCGGGGCGGAGAACCGCAGGCGGGTCAGGGCAGGCCTGCGCAGCCTGGCAACGCCCGAGTCGGTGCTCGTGCTCTCCGGCGGAGCGGTGGCCGGGCCGGTGCCCGAGGCGGAGCTCATGGCCGATTACGCGACCGGGGTCCTCGGCTACAGCGGCCCGCTCGTGCTTGAGGTCTCCAGCCGCTCCACCTGGGAGAACATCGGCGCGATCATCCCCCTGGTGGAGAACGCCTCCCGTATCGTCGTCGTCTCCGATCCCGTGCACGCACTCAAGGCGCGCATGTTCCTGCGGCGACGAGAGCCCGAACTGGCCGCCCGCCTGGCCCGGGCGGACGACTACCGGACGGGGGAGGACCTGCTGCGCAAGCCCCTCCGCACGGTGGCGGGGCTGGTCGATCTGGGACTGTCCGCGTGGGTGCCCTGGTGGGCGGCCGAGTCCGCCTCCGGCCTGGCCGGGGCAAGGCGGCTGCTGGCCGGCGGTCAGGGCAGCGTATTGAGGAAGCGGCTCAGGCGCGTCAGGCCCTCGGTGATCTCCTCACGGGAGGCGGCGTATGACAGGCGCACGTGGGACTCGGCGGTGCGCACCCCGAAGTCCCGCCCCGGGGTGAGCGCCACGTGCGCCTCCTCCAGCGCCTGCATGCAGAAGTCCCAGGATGACCGCCCCGTGTCCGACACGTCGAAGTAGATGTAGAAGGCGCCGTCGGGCTCCACCGGCACCTCCAGGCCGATCTGCCGCAGCTGTGCCAGCGCCAGCCGCCGCCGCTCCACCAGCTCGAGGCGGCGTTGCTCGCACAGTTCCAACGACTGCGGCGTGAACGCCTCCAGCGCGGCGATCTGTGCCGGGGTGGAGGCGCACAGGAAGTAGTTGACCGCCAGGTTGCACGCCGGGTCGACCAGCTCCTCCGGGAGCACCACCCAGCCCAGCCGCCAGCCGGTCATCCCGAAGTACTTCGAGAAGCTGGAGACGACAATCGCCTCGGGGTCGGTGGCGAGCACTGTCCGGGCCGGACGCCCCTGTGCATCCGGGTCGGCCAGCCCCAGGTAGATCTCATCCACGATCCGCCAGGCTCCCCGCGCCCGCGCCGCCCGGCAGAGCCGGTCCAATTCATCCTGGGGGATGGAGGTGCCCGTCGGATTAGACGGCGTGGCCAGCATCAGCACATTGGTGTAGGGCGTCCACGCCGCCTCCATCGAGTCCAGGTCCAGCTGGTAGCGGGACTGCGCGGTGGTGGCGGCCAGCACAATGCGGCCGCCGAATGAGGCAACCAGCTGACGGTTGCACGGATAGCAGGGATCGGCGATGACGACGTCGTCACCCGGCTCGGTGGTCAGCGCGGTGGCCAGCAGCAGGGCCGCGGAGGCGCCAGAAGTGATCAGGATGCGCCGGGGGCTCACCTCAACGCCGTGCTGCTCGCGGTAGAAGCGGGAGATCTCCCGGCGCAGCTGCGGCAGGCCCGCCGCGGGGGTGTAGGGCAGATCCTGCTGGGCGGCGCGTGCAAGCGACTCACGGACGGCGGGTGGCGCGCCGAAGCTGGGCTCACCCAGGGACAGCTTGGAGACGGAGTGCCCCTGCGCCTCGATCTCGCGGGCGCGGGCACCGATGCTCATCGCGTGGAACGGTGGTGCGGAGGCGGCGCGCTGCGCGAGCTTCATGATTCCCTTCCAGGATATGCACGCCCGACTGAGGTGAGCGGCACAGGTCGATTGGACTAGCAAGGCTAGGCCCGCCTGGCGGGCGACGCACAGGGGATGAGATGGGAAGTTCACCACCTCAGGGACTGATAGTCTCTACTCCGTCGGCCCGGCGGCCGACGACGAAGCGGCTCCCGCACCCGCGGCCCGGCTTCACGCCCCCTTAGCTCAGTGGTTAGAGCAGCGAGCTTATACCTCGTCCGTGCCTGATAAGCACATGGTCCTGGGTTCGAATCCCAGAGGGGGTACCAGACGGTCCGAGCACGGCCCCTGTGGTGGAACGGTAGACACGGCGACCTTAAAAGTCGCTGCCTGCGGGCGTGCGGGTTCGAAACCCGCCAGGGGCACCGCTGCCGCTAACCTGAGCCCATGACCCACGCCCAGCCCGACGCCGCTTCCACGGCCGCACCCACCCCGCCGCTGACGGTCGGGGAGGTGGAGGCGATGCTGCGTGCGGCCGCCCCGCCGCAGCTGGCCGAGACCTGGGACTCCAACCGGCTGATCTGCGGCGACCCGGAAGAGCCCGTCCGCAGTGTCCTGCTCGCCGTCGACCCCGTAGCCGCCGTCGTCGACGAGGCCATCGAGAGGGGCGCGGACATGGTGATCACCCACCACCCCCTCTACCTGCGGGGCACGGACCACGTCTCGGCCACCGGACCCAAGGGGAGGGTGGTGCACCGGCTCATCCGCGCCGGCATCGCCCTGGCCAATGCGCACACCACTCTCGACGCGGCACACGGGGGAGTGGCCGCAGCGCTCGCCGACCGCGTCGGCCTGCGTGACGCGCAACCACTGGTGCCGAACCCCACCGACCCGGCACAGGGGATCGGCCGCGTCGGCACGCTCCCGGAACCGACCCGCCTGCGGGACTTCGCCGCCGCCGTGGCGGCCGCCCTGCCGGACTCGGCCCCCGGCCTGCTCGTGGGCGGCGAACTGGACGACGTCGTCGAGACCGTCGCCGTCTC
Source organism: Actinomyces procaprae (assembly GCF_004798665.1). Lineage (NCBI taxonomy): Bacteria > Bacillati > Actinomycetota > Actinomycetes > Actinomycetales > Actinomycetaceae > Actinomyces > Actinomyces procaprae. The sequence goes on along the minus strand of NZ_CP039292.1, from coordinate 1,779,877 downwards.
CGGGGGCGCCGGTGACTCACTGCTGGCAGCCGCCCGCGCCGCGGGGGCGGACGTGTTCCTCACCGCCGACCTGCGGCACCACCCGGCCAGCGAGCACCTGGAGGCCGGGCGCCCCTACCTCCTGTGCGGCACCCACTGGGCAACCGAGTGGGTTGGGCTCGAACCGCTGGCCGCCCGCCTGGAGGCGGCTGCGGCCGCCCACGGGCATAGACTCTGCACGCACGTGTCGCAGATCGTCACCGATCCGTGGACAGCGCGCCTGAGCACCGGAGCCTGACTCGGACTCGCATCCGGCACCCCGGTGGCCGACGTGGACGCGCGTCACCAGTCGGGCGGAGCACTGCCCGCCGAGCACGCCGCCCCTCAAAACTCAATCACCATCCCGACCGACCAGCGAAGGATCAAGCCGTGACCAGCGCCCCCCTCAGCCAGCAGCGACTCCTCATCGACCTGCAAAGACTCGATTCACAGCTCGCGCGCCTCACCCACGAGCGCAAGCACCTGCCCGTGCTGGAACGCATCGAGGCCACGGTGGAGCGCCTGAAGGCGAACCGGCGTCGCGCCGTCGTCGCCGCAGCCGCCCTGCAGGAGGCCCAAGCCGCCGCCAGGACACGTGAGGAGGAGGTGGCCCAGGTGGTGCGGCGCGCCCAAGTACTGCGCGAGCGCCTGTCCTCCGGGCAGGCCGCGGCCCGAGACCTGCCCGCCATCCAGTCCGAGATCGACCAGCTGGGCCGGCGGCAGGCGGTCCTGGAGGAGGCCCAGATCGCCGCCATGGAGGCCCTGGAGACGGCCCAGGCGGAGATGGACGCCGCATCCGCGCAGGAGCAGGAGATACGTGCCGACGGGCGGGAGCTGACCGCTTCCCGGGACGCCGACTTCGCCCGCCTGGACGCCGAGATAACCGAAGCGCGAAGCAAGCGCGCCGACCTGGCGGCAGCCATTGACGACGCTCTGCTGGCCGAGTACGAGGCAGTGCGCAAGTCGACGGGCGGGCTGGGGGCAGTCGCCCTGTATGGGCGCCGCGTCGAGGGCGGCAGCGTCGAGATCAGCCCCCAGGAGTACGCCCGCATCGCCGCCGCCCCTAAGGACCGCGTCATCCACGCGGAGGACAACGACGTGATCGTGGTCCGCATGGAGGACTGAGCGGCGCACGCCGAGCGTCGTCGCCCCAGGACGGACAGGAGCCCGGCTACCGCTGCGACGCGCCCGTCGCCTACAATCGCGCCTGCGGAACAGCCGACCGGGCGGCCGCGGTACCGCGGGCAGGCCCGCGGATCGAGGAACGTCCGGGCTCCACAGAGCAGGGCGGTGGCTAACAGCCACCCGGGGTGACCCGCGGGACAGTGCCACAGAGAACAGACCGCCGGCCCCGGCCGGTAAGGGTGAAACGGTGGAGTAAGAGCCCACCAGCGTGACGGGTGACCGCCACGGCTCGGTAAACCCCGCCCGGAGCAAGACCGCGCAGCAGGTGCCCGGCACTTTGTGTCGGAAAGGGCTGCTCGCCCGAGCCTGCGGGTAGGTCGCGTGAGGCCGCCGGCAACGGTGGCCCAAGATGGATGGTCGCCACCGCCAGTACCGGCAACGGTGGGCGGCAACAGAACCCGGCGTACAGGTCGACTGGTCCGCACCACGAAACGACGGCGGTCCCACCCCTCAAGGGGGCGGGACCGCCGTCGTTCTCCGGGCTCCTCACGTTTTGTGGGGAAGCCCGCGGCTGAGCAGCAGGGCCTCAGAACTCAGAAGGACTTGGCCTGCATGTAGTACTCGTCGCTGCCGTAGAAGCCGGACACGGCGAAGCGGGCGGACTCGGACTCGGCGTCACTGGCGTCGATCAGGAAGGTGAAGTAGCCGGTGGCGGAGCCTCCGTCGCGCGGCATGTCCTTACTGGTGAACTCGTCGGGGCTGAACAGGTACTCGGCGTCGGTCGAGTTCCCATCCACAACGAAGTCCAGGGACACCCAGCTGGAGCTCATCTGGCCCTTGCCGTGGTACACGGCCGAGACGGGGACCCGGATGTACACCTTGCCGGCGGGCGGCTCGTCCCCAGGCGTACGAGCGCCCGGAGTCCTCGGACTTCTTCAGTGAGGCGTTCGCGTTCCACTCGACCGAACCGACCGTGACCTCGATCGTGGCGTCCGGGTCGTCGGCGTACTTCGAGGCGTGGAAGGTGATCTTCTGCTTCTGCGGGTCACCCGGGTTGTCCAGGGTGGTGCCGGGCTCGCCACTGGAGGAGGAGTCCTCGGACCCTCCGTCATCGGACGTGGTGTCGGAGGAGGTGTCGTCAGAGGAGGAGCCGTCGGAGGAGTCGTCGTTGCGGCTGGAGGACGTGGTGGTGCTGGTACGCTCGTCGCTCTTGTCGCCGCCGCTGAGCCCGACGATCAGACCGATCACGAGTGCCAGCACGACCACACCGATGATCGTCCAGAACCACCACTGCTTAGTCACCGGCTTCTTGCCGCCGGGACCGCCCTGGGTGACATCGATCGGCTGCCAGCCCGCAGCCTGAGGAGAAGCTCCGGGGGCCTGCTGCTGGTTGTGATACGGCGTCGGGGACTGGGCGTAGTTCATGTTGGCGGCGTACGGACTCGCCCCCGCGGCGTAGTCACCGGAAGGAGCCGACGCGGACTGGCCGGTCGGGTCGGCCACCGGGGCGGATGCGCCAGTGGGAACGGCCTGAGTAGGTGCCCAGCCGGCGTCGGGGGCGGAGCCGGCCTGCGGAGCGGAACCGGCGCTCGCACCGGGGGCGGAGTCCTCGACCCACAGCTGCCACCCCTCGGGTGCCGGGCCCCACGCGGGATCCGGCTGCCAGCCCGCGGGCGGATTGAAGCCCTCCGGGGGAGCGGGCCAGTTCGGCGGCGGGTTGAATCGCAGTGCCATCAGTAAGTACCTCCGGGAAAAGGGGATGAACGGTGTCACACCATGCCGCGGATGTCGGTCGCGGTCATGTCACGAGAATGAATGTACACGCGTATAGCCGTTTGTGGAGCATCCGTCTCAGCCGAGACGATGGGTACAACTGCCCAGCTGACCCCGCCCCCAGCCCGACATGGTGGTCCAAGCCACACACTCAGGCGCGGTCGCAGGCGCCCGCGGCCGGTGGCCGTGACTCACGGCAGAGTCAGGATATCGGCGCCGTTCTCCGTCACCACCAGGGTGTGCTCGAACTGAGCCGTGCGGGAGCGGTCCTTGGTGACCACCGTCCAGCCGTCGTCCCACTGCTCCCAGTCCTCCGTGCCCAGCGTGAGCATTGGCTCAATGGTGAAGACCATGCCCACCTCCATCACGTCGTCGAACCGCGGGGCGGAGTCGTAGTGGGGGATGATCAGCCCGGAGTGGAAGGCCTCGCCCACGCCGTGGCCGGTGTAGTCGCGCACCACGCCGTAGTCGAAGCGCTTGGCGTACTTCTCAATGACCCGGCCGATCACATTGACCTCCCGGCCCGGCTTGACCGCCTTGATCCCGCGCTCCATCGCGAGGCGAGTGCGCTCGATCAGCAGCGCCGTCTCCTCATCCACCTGGCCGACCGGGAAGGTCGCGTTGGTGTCGCCGTGCACTCCGTCGACGTAGGCGGTCACGTCCAGGTTGATCAGGTCGCCCTCCTGCAGGACCGTCGAGTCCGGGATGCCGTGGCAGATCACCTCATTGATGGAGGTGCAGATCGACTTGGGGAAGCCCATGTAGCCGAGGCAGGAGGGGTAGGCGTGGTGGTCGCACATGTACTCGTGGGCGATCCGGTCCAGCTCGTCGGTGGTGACTCCGGGCGCGATCGCCTTTGCGGCCTCGGCCATGGCGCGCGCCGCTATCCGCCCCGCCGCCCTGATCCGCTCAACCGTCTCGGCATCCTTGACGTCGGACGCGGTTACGCGCTCAGGGCCGTCGTGGAACATGTACTCCGGGCGTCCGATAGATGCGGGCACATGCCTCTCGGGGGTGAGAACGCCTTTGGTGAGGGTGCCGCGCGGAGCCCGGTCCGCAAGTGAGATCGTCGCTGTAGTCATGGCGCCAGCATAGGAGCCCGCACAACCGAGGAGACGAGACCAACATCGCCCCGACCACGGCCGGGAGGCGGTTCCTATAATCGCCTGCCAGCCGGTACTCCGGCCGCCATCCCGCAATTCCGCCCAAGGACACGGACACCGTATGAGCAGTAACGATGCGCGCAGCTCCGCTACTCGCACCGAGATCCGCGATGTAGTCGACGAGTTCCTACGCCGACGGGGCCGCGCACTCGCCTTCCAGACCAACGAGACCTACGCCGCGATCGCCCTCGCCCTGGCCACCATCGTCGCCCTGATCTGGGCCAACGCAGGTGGCAGCTACCACCAGTTCTGGCAGACGTCAGCGGCCATCACCATCGGTCCCCTCGGCGTGGAGCTCACCCTGCACGAGTGGGTCGACGAGGGCCTGATGGCCGTGTTCTTCTTCATGGTGGGACTGGACGTCCGCCGGGACCTCACCCTGGGTGAGTTGCGGCTGCCCGGCCGCGCGCTGCTGCCGACGGCGGCTGCCTCGGGCGGCCTGGCTGTGCCGGCGCTGATCTACCTGGTGATCATGGGCGGCGCCCCCGGCGCGCATGCATGGGGGTCCGTGATCTCCACAGACACCGCCTTCGCCCTGGGCATGCTCGCCCTGGTGGGCCCCAAGCGCGCTCCGCGGCTGCGACTGTTCCTGCTGGCCTTCGCCGTCATCGACGACATCGGCGCGCTGGCTGTCATCGCCATCTTCTACTCCGAGTCGCTGAACTTCCTCGCCCTGGCCCTCGCGGCGGCCGGGCTGCTCCTGGTCTGGCTGATGGCACGGCGTGGGGTCTGGCGCGTGCCGCCCTACCTGGTGCTCGCCGTCGTCATCTGGTACGCGGTCTACCGCTCCGGCGTGCACGCCACGCTCGCGGGCGTGCTCATCGCCCTGCTCATGCCGGTTTACGACGTGCGCAGCCAGGACGTCGACGCCGCCGGCGAGCTCGCCGCCCTGTACCGGCAGGCGCCCGCACCCGGAACCGCCCGGATGCTGCGCGAGTCCCTGAACTACTCCATGCCGCTCAATCAGCGCCTGGCCTTCCTGCTGCCGCCCTATGTCAACTACCTGGTGGTGCCCCTGTTCGCCCTGGCCAACGCCGGAGTGGTGCTCAGCGCCGACACCGTGTCCGCAGCCGTCTCCTCCCGCATCCTTTGGGCCGTGATCGGCGGCCTGGTCGCAGGCAAGCTGATCGGCGTCGTCCTCGGAGCCGGGCTGGTGCTGTGGCTCGTGCCCGCCTCCCGCATGCCGGGACTGGACCTGCCGCGCATCGTGGGCCTTGGCGCCCTGTCCGGCATGGGCTTCACGATCTCCCTGCTGGTGGCCAACATTGCGCTGGAGGAGGAGGCGCTGCGCGACCAGGCGCGTCTCGGAGTACTGCTGGCCTCGCTGCTGTCCCTGGTGCTGGCGACCCTCGTCTTCCAGGTGGCCAACCGGCTCTGGCCACTGCCGGAGCCCACGGGGATGCGCTTGTGCCGTCCGCCCGCGCCGGAACACGAACTGACGTTCGGCAGCCAGGATGCGCCGCATGTGCTGATCAACTACGCCGACATGGACGACGAGGACCGTTGGCGGCTGACTGAGGCGCTTTATGGCCTGCAGCCGCTGATCGACTCCGGCGAAGTGCTACTGATCCTGCGGCACAAGCTGTCGGGGCCCGGGAGCCTGCTGGCGGCGCTAGCGCTGGAGGCCGCCTCCGGAAACGACGAGCCGGCCCTGTGGGACTTCCACGATGCCCTGGCCGGGCTGCGCGGCGGGATCACCTCCCGCTCCATCACCCGCGCCGCCCGGCAAGTCGGAATCGACGCCCACGCCATGTGGGCGCGCATCGACTCCGGGGTCGATGAGGCGAAGATCCTCGCCGACGCCGGCGACGTCGAGGGCCTGACCGATGACTCGAGCCCGGTCGTCTACATCGACGGTCGGCGCTTTGAGCACCTGCTCAACCGCTGGACCTTCTCCGAGGAGATCAACCGGCTGCAGCGGGCGGCGGCCGCCGGCGGGGAGAGGCCCGGGGACTGAGGCACACGCAATCCGCCGGCCATGCATGCTGGCGTGCTGCGGTGGCGACGACCGGCCGCGCTGTAGGCGGAGCATTGTCATACGATTGCCGCATGGCGATGATCTACTTCGTGCGGCACGGTCGCACCGTCCTGAACGAGCAGCGCCGCACCCAGGGCGCCGCCGATTCCCCGCTTACTCCCGAGGGACGTGTGGGCGCCGAGATCTGCCGCGACTACCTGGCCGAGGTGCCCTTCAACCGCGCCTACTTCAGCCCGCAGGGGCGCGTCCAGGAGACCGGCGGCATCCTGCTTCAGGCTCACCCGGGCATCACCCCGGTGAACCTCGTGGGCCTGCGCGAGTACAACTACGGCGTCTACGACGGCGGGCCCGATCCGGTCATGCATGCCGCCCTGCCGGCAGAGCAGCACCTTCCCGCCGTCCTGACCGGCGTGCACCCCGGCGCCCCCGGCGGCATCGCCGCCCGCGACTACCTCGCCGACGTCGATGGTGCTCTGGCGCGTATCCTCACCGACCTGCGCTCCGTCGCCGCGGGCGGCGATGGTACGGACAATGTGCTGGTGGTCTCCCACGGCATGACGCTGATGACCATCCTGGCCCGCTGGGTGGGGCCGCAGATCTACGGCATGGCCCCGATGGCCAACTGTGCGGTGACCACCGTGGAGGTCAGCCCGAGCGCCGTCGATGGTGCGCCCCGGCTGGTCACGTGGGCGGAGGACCCCGGGAACCAGGGAGTCACCTACCCGGTGCGGGACTTCAGCGACGCCTTCGCGGGGGTCGTGCCCGTGCCCATTGACTGGGAGCACCCGGAGGGCCTGGCAGCCGGCCCGGCCGACGTGGTTGGGGCCGATGCATGACCTTGCCTCAGGCGCTCATCGGATTCGCGGCCATCGTGGTTGTGCTGACGCTCGTTCCCGGACTCGACACCGCGGTCGTGCTGCGGGGCGCGCTCAACCACTCTCGCAGCTACGGCCTGGCGACGGTCGCCGGCATCTTCACCGGCCTGATCGTCTGGGGAGCGGCCGCCGGCGTCGGGGCGACGGCGGTGCTGGCCGCATCCAGCACGGCTTACCGGCTGTTGTCGCTGGCCGGTGCCCTTTACCTGGCCTGGATGGGCGCAGGCATGCTGCTTCGGTCATTCAGCCGTGGCTCTCGCTCCCGCTCCGCCATCGGCGCGCGGGCGGGCGCACCACAGGTGGGGACTGCGGCGGGGGACGCATCGACGGCAACGGGCGCGGGTGCTGCCGCCGGCGGGGGTGCTCCACTGTGGCGGGGCTGGCTCACCGGGTTGGCGACCGATCTGCTCAATCCCAAGGCGGGCGTGTTCTACCTCGCCACCATTCCGCAGTTCATGGCCGTCGGGGTGCCACCGCTGCTCATGGGTGTGCTGCTTGCCGCAGTGCACGGGCTGTGCTGCGTGGTGTGGATGGGTGCACTGGCAGTCGGGGCGGCGTGGATCGCGCCCCGGCTCGAGTCCGGTGCGGGTGCCGCGCTGGAGCGCTGGACGGACCGGGTCACCGGCGGCGTACTGCTCGGATTCGGTACGAAGCTGGCGCTTGACGCCCGCGTATAAGTGCGGGTGCCACCGCGGCGGGCGGCTGTACCCGACGGATGAGTCCGGCGGGTACAGCTTCTTGGCCTCTTCTAAGCCTCGAAGCTCTCCGCCGGTCCTGGGAATGAGGCGTCGCGTACCGCGGTGTTGTAGTCCTGGGCGGCCTGCTGCAGGGCCTGACCCACCTGGCCGAACTGCCGTGCGAAGCGCGGCTTCCAGGCGGTCATGCCCGCCATGTCGGTCCACACCAGCACCTGGCCGTCGCAGTGGACCCCCGCGCCGATGCCGATCGTGGGCACCGGCACGGTCTGCGTGATGCGCGCCGCCACCGGTTCAGGCACCATCTCCAGCACCATCCCGATCACACCCGCGTCTGCCAACGCGACGGCGTCGGCCAGCAGTGCCTCCTGCGCCTCCTGCCCGCGGCCCTGCACGCGGAATCCGCCGAGCTTGTTGACCGACTGGGGAGTGAAGCCGAGGTGGCCGACCACCGGGATGCCTGCGTCGGACAGTGCGCGCACCGTGGCCGCTCGTGGGCGTCCGCCCTCGAGCTTGACGGCGTTGGCGCCTACGCGCATCAGCCGGACCGCACTGGCCAGGGCCTGCTCGGGGCCGGCCTCGTAGGTGCCGAAGGGCAGGTCAGCCACCACCAGCGCCCGCTCGGTGGCACGAGCCACGGAGCGAGTGGCCACCGCAATCTCATCCAGGGTGACCGGCATGGTGGAGTCATAGCCGAGCATGACATTTCCCAGCGAGTCGCCCACCAGCAGCATGTCGGTGCCGGCCGCGTCCAGGATCCGCGCGGTGACGGCGTCGTACGCGGTGAGCATGGTCAGCTTCTCGCCGCGCTCCTTGGCGCTGAGCAGGTGGTGTACCCGCACCTTCTTGACCTGTGAGAGCTGCAGCCCCGCTGCGGCCGGGGTGGTGACTTCGGCGGCAGGACGGTCGGTGGCGGGGGAGGCGTCTACCGCGGTGGTGTTAGCGGCTGACTGGTCGGAAGCGGAAGTGCTCATGTCCGGAGCCTACTCGCCGTGCGGAGCTACTCATTCGATTCCTTGACGGCGACGAGCGGCTGCGGAGCCGGGGTGCGAGGTTGTTGTCGGTATGACGGTTGAGGGCTGCACGCTCGAACTGTCGCGAGCATGTGGATGAGCTCGGTTTTTCGTTGGAATTATGCCGAACCGTGAAATCGGGGTGAAGTTGCTGCAACGCTCCAGCGTGCGCCGGAGGCCTTGCCGTACGCTGGAGCCCTGGTGGTGTTTTGAGCCGTGCGGGAAAACCGCGGAATCATGCGGATCACGCTCCCGAGCCCGGTCCTTGAGCGTGCGCCGATGACGAGACCCCGGCCGGTGTGGCGCTCAGGAGTACAGCGAATGGGACACTTCGGGCGCTTCCGGTTTGGGGGTGTGGTGTCTGCGGGCCGGTCGGGAGCAGGGGTCCGGGGGGCGGGTGCGTGAGTGGACTGGGGGTTCTGCTGCGCCGGTTGGGCGTTAACAACGCTACTTAACGCTCTGCTGTATGGCCCGGAGCCCTTCAGCAGACGGTTAACTGGCGTTGTTAACCCCGAAGTGGCGTAGTAGACGCGGAGTGCGTGGTGGTTGGCCCCGCTGGCGGGCGCGGGGGCTGTCGAGCCCCGTGCCTTGACAGCCCCGCACGGCACGCCACCGGGCAAAGGCGCGCGTTCGCGCCGGCAACTCGGGACAGCGGGGCCCGAGTTCGGGTGGGCTGCGTGTGCCCGTGGAGGACGCGGAGTCGCCTTCGCGAGCACCCTCGCGCCCCGATGGACCGCTCAACGCCCCGTTGGACCGCTCAACGCCCCGATGGACCGCCGTAGCCGCCGGTTACAGCGGTCCAACGGGGGGACAGCGGTCCAACGGGGGCACAGGGGTCCAGCCGTGCCCGCCACACCGCCGCGTGAAGCCCGGTGGACTGCTTCAGCCGATAGGCTGGCCGTGGAAGGTGACAGCGGCGGCCCGTCGCGGGTCAGCGCGTGTCAGTGCCGTGCAGGGAGGCAATGCAGACGTCATGGACAAGCAGCAGGAGTACGTGCTCCGCGCCATTGAGGAGCGCGACATCCGCTTCATCCGCCTGTGGTTCACCGATGTGCTCGGGCAGCTGAAGTCGGTTGCAATCGCGCCCGCGGAGGTTGAGGGCGCATTCGAGGAGGGCATCGGGTTTGACGGCTCCGCCATTGAGGGGCTCACCCGCGTGTTCGAGTCCGACATGCTGCTCTCCCCGGATCCGTCGACCTTCCAGATGCTGCCGTGGCGGGAGGAGGTCAACAGCGTTGCCCGCATGTTCTGTGACGTGCTCACCCCCGACGGCGAGCCCGCCCGCACCGACCCACGTGCGGTTCTGGAGCGGCAGCTGGCCCGGGTGGCCGACGCCGGCTTCACCTGCTACGTGCACCCCGAGATCGAGTTCTACCTGGTGGACCGCAACGGTGACGGCCGGATCACCCCCACCGATTACGCCGGCTACTTCGACCACGTTCCCGGGGGCACGGCGCACGAGTTCCGCCGCCACGCCATTCTGATGCTCGAGCAGATGGGCATCTCGGTGGAGTTCTCCCACCATGAGGGCGGCCCCGGGCCAGAATGAGATCGACCTGCGCTTCGCCGACGCACTGTCCATGGCCGACAACATCATGACGTTCAGGGCCGTCGTCCAGGAGGTGGCCCTGCAAGAGGGCTGTCAGGCCACCTTCATGCCCAAGCCGTTCATCGGCCAGCCCGGCAGCGGCATGCATACGCATTTCTCCCTGTTCGAGGGCGACCGCAATGCCTTCCACGACCCGGCCGGCCAGTACCAGCTGTCCGCCACCGGCCGCGCCTTCATCGCCGGCCTGCTGCACCACGCCACCGAGATCTGCGCGGTGACCCAACCAGCACGTCAACTCCTACAAGCGGCTGTGGGGCGGCGACGAGGCCCCCAGCTACGTGTGCTGGGGCCACAACAACCGCTCCGCCCTGGTGCGCGTGCCCATGCACAAGCCCGGCAAGGCGCAGTCCGCGCGCATCGAGTACCGGGGGATCGACTCCTCGGCCAATCCCTACCTGGCCTTCGCCGTTATCCTCGCCGCCGGCCTGAAGGGAATCGAGGAGGGCTACGAGCTGCCCGCGGAGGCGGAGGATGACGTGTGGGCACTGTCGGAGCTGGAGCGCAAGTCGCTTGGCATCGGCGCCCTGCCCACCTCGCTGAAGAGTGCGGTGGCGGCGATGGCCGAGTCGGACCTGGTGGCGGACACGCTGGGGGAGGACGCCTTCGAGTTCTTCCGCCGCAACAAGCGCCGGGAGTACCTGGCCTACGACGCGCAGGTCACCGACTTCGAGATCAGCCAGTTCTTCCCACGGCTGTGAGGCGGAAATGTCCAGCGGTCGCGGGGAGACGAGGGGACGGCGTGACGAGTTGACGCCCGAGGTGCCGGCGCCTGGCGGCCCGGCGGGTAATCGGCGTGGCCGCTGGCCGAGCACGCGGGCGCGGCTGCTGTGGGCCGGGTTCACTGAGGTGCGGCGTGCTTATGGGCTGCTCACCGACCCGGCGCTGGCGCCCTTCCTTCCTCCCGCCCCGCCCCAGCCCGAATCCCCGGCTCCGGGTGAGCTGCCACCGCTGGACCCGGCTCGGGAACAGCTTGTGGACGAGCTCGGCCGCGCCGCCGATCCGGACCTCGCCCTGCTCGCCCTGGTCCGGCTGGCGGAGGCATGCACCGTCATTGGCGGGGACGACGGCGCGCAGGAGTGCCTGGGGGCGCCTGCGCGCACACTGAGCACCCTGCTGCAGGGGGATGGCGCCGCGGCGCGCGTGCCCACTGGCGGTGCGCAACCCGTGGCGGCCGGGGAGGGCCCGCAGGACACCGACGCGGCCCGCGTCGCCCACCTGCGGCGCCTGGTCTGCGTGCTCGGTGCCTCCCAGGCGCTCGGCGACTTCCTCGTCACGCACCCCGAGCACCTCGAAGCCCTTGCCCCCCGGCACGCCTGGGACGCTCCCGAGCAGCCGGCGCCTGAAGCGGTCCTGCACGACGCCGTCGCCGCGGTGCTGGATGGCGTGCCCGTGCCCCGTGTCCGGCGAGGTTGCTGAACTGGCGGTCAGTGCGTTGCGGGTGGCCTATCGTGACCGCCTGCTCGCGGTTGTCGCCGACGATCTGACCTGCGATACGCCCCTGGCGCACATGCCGGTGGTGGGCCGCCGCATGACCGCGCTGGCCGACGCGGCCCTTGAGGCGGGCGCTGGCCGTGGCGCGCGCCGTCGTCGGCCCTGGTGCGGCCGAGGTGGAGATGGCCATCATCGCCATGGGCAAGACCGGCGCCCGGGAGCTGAACTACATTTCCGACGTCGACGTCGTGTACGTGGTGGGGCCGGCCGGCCGGGATGGTGCCGGGAGTGCGGATGAGGAGTCCGTCGTCCGGATCGGCACTCAGCTCGCCACTGAGATCGCTCGCGTCACCTCCGCCTCCGGAACCGAGCCGCCGTTGTGGCCGCTGGACACGGCGCTGCGCCCCGAGGGCAAGGACGGGGCGCTGGTGCGCACCCTGGACTCCCACCTGGCCTACTACGAGCGGTGGGCGTCCTCCTGGGAGTTCCAGGCCCTGCTAAAGGCGCGCGCCTGCGCCGGGGACCGGCAGCTGGGCGCCGCGTACGAGGCCGGGGTGTCCCCGCTGGTCTGGTCGGCCAGTCGTAGGGAGAACTTCGTTGACGACGCCCGCGCCATGCGTCGGCGTGTGGAGACGGAGTCGGCCCACCCGGGCTCCGACGACCGCCGCATCAAGCTCGGGCCGGGCGGCCTGCGGGACGTGGAGTTCACCGTGCAGCTGCTGCAGCTGGTGCACGGGCGCGTGGACGAGCGGCTGCGCGTGGCGGGGACTCTGGATGCGCTCGCGCAGCTGTCGGCGAGCGGCTACGTGGGGCGTACGGATGCGGCGGAGCTCGGCGACTGCTACCGGATGCTGCGGCTGCTTGAGCATCGTTCGCAGTTGCTGCGGATGCGCCGCACCCACGACCTGCCCGCCGGTGACGCGGACCTGCGCCGCATCGGACGGGGAATCGACCGGCGCCGCCTGCAGGATCCGCCGGCGGTGCGCAAGCTGTTCAACTCGGTGCGGCGCCGCGTGCGGGCCCTGCACGAGGAGATCTACTACCGCCCGCTGCTCAGTGCCGCCGCCAGCCTGAGCTCCGAGGAGCTGACACTCACCCCCGACGCCGCCCGGGAGCGCCTGGCAGCTTTCGGCTACCTGGACCCCGATGGCGCCCTGCGCCACATTCAGGCGCTGACCGAGGGGGTGAGTCGTCGTGCCGCCATTCAGCGCCAGTTGCTGCCGGTGATCATCGGGTGGATCGGGCAGGGACCCGACCCGGACAACGGGCTGCTCTCCTTCCGGCGCCTGTCGGAGTCGATCGGCGGCTCCCACTGGTACTTGGCGATGCTGCGGGACTCGCCGGTGGCCGCGCGCCGCCTGTGCCAGGTGCTGTCGGGTGCCCGCTGGACCACGGACCGGCTGGCCGAGCGCCCCGAGTCGATTGCGTGGCTCGACGACGACGCCGAGCTCGCCCCCCGCCCGCCCGGCTCAATCTGTGCGGAGACCGAACGGGTCCTGCGTCGGCGCGCCTTCACCGCCGGTGACGCGGCGGGCCTGGAGCGGCAGGCCACTGAGGCTATCCGCGCGGTTATGGGCGTGCGCAGCCGGGAGCTGATCCGGGCTGCGCTGGCGGACTCCCTGGACGGCGTCGACCCGGGACGGACGGCGCGGATTCTCGGGGATGCCACCGACGCGGCCCTGGGGGCGGCGTTGACCGTGGCCACGGGCCTGGTGGTTGCTCAGCGGGAGGGGCAGGGGGCGGTTGCCGCCGGCCCGGATGAGGATGGGGGCTGGCCCGCCGCGGCGGCCCGCCACGCGATCATCGCCATGGGCCGGCTGGGTGGGCGGGAGATCACTTACACCTCCGACGCGGACGTGCTGTTCGTCCATGAGCCCCTGCCCGGCGCGGACCCGGACGTGGCGGCCGCGGAGGCGGAGGCTGTCGCCAAGCTGGTGGCGCGCCTGCTGGCCCAGGCGCGCCCGCATCCGCTGGTGGTGGATACCGGCCTGCGCCCGGAGGGACGGCAGGGGCCGGTATCGAGGAGCCTGGAGTCTTATGCCGAGTACTACCAGCGGTGGGGCGCGGTGTGGGAGCGTCAGGCGCTGCTGCGCGCCCGCGCCTGCGCGGGGGACCGGGACCTGGGGGAGCGCTTCGAGGCGCTGATTGGTCCGCTGAGGTGGAGCCCGGACGGCCTTGACGAGGCCGGGCTGCGGGAGATCCGGAGGCTGAAGGCGCGTATGGAGGCCGAGCGGCTGCCGCGTGGCGCTGATCCGAGCCGGCACGTCAAGCTCGGCCCGGGCGGCCTGTCCGACGTCGAGTGGTCGGCGCAGGTGCTGCAACTGACCCAGGCGGCCCGGGTGCCGGGCCTGCGCACGACTTCCACACTGGAGGCGCTGTCTGCGGCCACCAGGGCGGGCCTGGTTGAGGTGGATGATGCCGCCAGGCTTACCGCCGCCTGGGTCCTGGCCTCCCGGGTGCGGGCCGCGACGGTGCTCGGGACCGGCCGCGAGGGCGGGGAACGGGTGCAGGTGCTGCCCACGGACCAGCGGGAGATCCGCCTGGTGGCCCGACTGCTGGGCATCCCGGCGGGCAGTGAGCGGGACCTGGAGGACATCTACCGGCGTACGGCCAGGCACGCCCGGCGTGTGGTGGAGCATGTGGTGTTCGGCGATGCCGCCCCGGTCCGGCCCGCCGTCGCCCAGCGGGCGGCCACCGCTGGGCGGCGGGGTGCTGCGGGCGCGGCGCGCGCGGCAACGCCGCGGAAGGCGCCGACACGTGCCGGTGGGCGGGGACGTGGGGGCGGCGCCCATGGCGGTGGCCCCTATCCGTGGTCGTGACGTCCCCTGGGGGCCTCGCGGGAGTCCCCGGGCGCCTGGCAGGATAGGCGCCGTGAAGCTTCTTCTCGTCCGCCACGGCCGCACCATTGCGAATGTCGCCGGCGCCCTGGACACCGCATTCCCCGGCAATTCCCTCGACGCGGTCGGCGTGGAGCAGGCATCCCTGCTGCCCGCCCGCCTGGAGTCCAGCGGGGACCTGGACGCGATCTCCTCACTGTGGGTGTCGCCGATTCAGCGTGCCCGGGAGACGATCGCGCCGATTGAGCGGGCCACGGGCCTGGCTGCCCGCATCCGCCCGGGCTTGCGTGAGGTACTGGCGGGCGATATCGAGATGAACACGGATGTGCGTTCGGTGGCCTGTTACACGGACACCACCCGCTCCTGGATGGTGGGGCGAACGGCGGCGCGGATCCCCGGCAGCCCGGAGGACGGTGCCGACACCTTCGCCCGCTTCAACGGCGTGGTGGAGGAGATCTACAACTCCACCCGCACCGGCGGCACCGCCCTGCTGGTGGCGCACGGCACCATCCTGCGGCTGTGGGTGGCGCTGGCGGCGGCCGCAGCCGGGGGCGCGGACCCCGCCTGGATCGCGGACCATCCCATGCGCAACACGGCGGTCAGCGTGGTGGAGGGCGACCCGGAGTCGGGTTGGCGGCTGGTCGACTGGGACGAGGGCAGCTGGCGGACCGACGCCGTGCGGTAGGTGGGCGGCTCAGACGGTTGCGGAGATTGCCGGACGGCCTTCACTCGGGGTTTGATTCGCCCTGTATGAAGCTGCGAATAGAGCGTGCAAAGTCAGGCGACAGCTCGGCCAGGAACGGCGAGAGCAACGCATCAACTTCTGCCTGATAGCCCGCGGCGAAAAGCGACTTCAGACCTAGTAACCCCTGTGCGAGAGCATCTTTGGGATTGGCGCTCTCCGGTGCTCTACGGACGAGGAATAGGCACGCCCGAGCGGCGAGCTTAGGTGCGCCAAGGTCCTGTGCGCGAGAAGCAACCGAGGTCGCGATTGCCAGGACCTGAACCGATGTGGAGCAGCGCGCTGCGTGGTCCATGGCGGCGCTATATGCGTGGATGGCCTGCTCTGCCGGGTCGCCTCGGTCCTGTGCGAGGTTGCCGAGCTGGTGGTGGGTGGTGGCGATGCTGGCCTGGTCTCCCAGCTGCTCGAAGACCGCGAGGGAGTGGTGGTAGTGCTTCTCGGCCTGCTGGTAGTCGCCACGGTTCTGGGCGAGGTTGCCGAGCTGGTGGTGGGTGGTGGCGATGCTGGCCTGGTCGCCCAGCTGCTCGAAGACCGCGAGGGAGCGCTGGTAGTGCTTCTCGGCCTGCTGGTAGTCGCCACGGGCCTGGGCGAGGATGCCGAGATGGTGGTGGGTGGTGGCGATGCTGGCCTGGTCGCCCAGCCGCTCGAAGACCGCGAGGGAGCGCTGGTAGTGCTCCTCGGCCTGTTCATAGTCGCTACGGGCCTGGGCGAGGGTGCCGAGCTGCCCATGGGTGGTGGCGATGCCTGCCTGGTCGCCCAGCTGCTCCGCGATCTTGAGGGAGTGGTGGTAGTGCTCCTCGGCCTGCTGGTAGTCGCCACGGAGATAGCTGAGGTTGCCGAGCTGCCCATGGGTGGTGGCGATGCCTGCCTGGTCGCCCAGCTGCTCCGCGATCTTGAGGGAGTGGTGGTAGTGCTCCTCGGCCTGCTGGTAGTCGCCACGGAGATAGCTGAGGTTGCCGAGCTGCCCATGGGTGGTGGCGATGCCTGCCTGGTCGCCCAGCTGCTCCGCGATCTTGAGGGAGTGGTGGTAGTGCTTCTCGGCCTGCTCGTAGTCGCCACGGTTCTGGGCGAGCATGCCGAGTTGGTGGTGGGTGGCGGCGATGCCGGCCTGGTCTCCCAGCCGCTCGAAGACCGCGAGGGAGCGCTGGTAGTGCTTCTCGGCCTGCTCGTAGTCGCCACGGTTCTGGGCGAGCATGCCGAGCTGGTGGTGGGCGCTGGCGATGCCTGCCTGGTCGCCCAGCTGCTGCTTGATCTTGAGGGAGTGGTGGTAGTGCTTCTCGGCCTGCTGGTAGTCGCCACGGAGATAGCTGAGGTTGCCGAGCTGGTGGTGGGTGGTGGCGATGCTGGCCTGGTCTCCCAGCCGCTCGAAGACTGTGAGGGAGTGGTGGTAGTGCTTCTCGGCCTGCTCGTAGTCGCCACGGTTCTGGGCGAGAATGCCGAGTTGGTGGTGGGCGCTGGCGATGCCGGCCTGGTTGCCCAGCTGCTCCTTGATCTTGAGGGAGTGGTGGTAGTGCTCCTCGGCCTGTTCGTAGTCGCCACGGGCCTGGGCGAGGATGCCGAGATGGTGTATCCAGGTGGCACGGCGGATGTCGGACAGGTTACTGCCGCTAAGCTGCTGATGTGCGAGAGAGAAATCCTCATCCCACCAACCGACGGTGTGAAGAATATCCGCAGCGTTCTGCGCAACGTCATCGGCTGCCTCCGCGTCGCCAGAGCGGGAGTGATGGTGCCGCGCCTCGAGCAAGTCGTGCGCATCCATGGGACCAGAACTCGCACCCTGGGGGCGCATCCGGTAGCTCCAACGCCAGTACTCCGCGGCGCGCCGATGCCGTTCGGCGGCAAGCTCTTCCACCTCGGCATTCGGGCTAGCGGCAGCCACAACGCGTTCCAGTGCCTCCGCCAGCCAACGGTGAACGAAGAACCTGGTGTCCTCGCCGTCCCCGGGCGTGATGACCGTGAGCAGCGTGGATCCAACGAGCTCATGGAGCAGATCGTTTAGCGGCAGATCCGTACTCGGCAGACCGAGGGAGGAATCCTCATCGGAGGCCTTAGAAGGAGGAACCTCGTCGCCCACGGCGAAGAGTGCCGCGGCAGGACTAACCGGTTCCCGGAACACGGACATGCCGAGCAGGAGGCGCTGGGCGTCGCTGCTAAGAGTCGCCAGCAACTGCGGCAGGAGCACATCGTCGGCCGCGACCGTAACAGCGTCAGCGATGGCGGCATCAAGCGTACGCCCTTCCGCCAGCCATTCCTCCGGACTAACGCCTTCGGGAAGGCTGCTACGCAATCGGCCGCGCAGCTCGCGGGTTATTCGAGGCAGGCGCCCCCTTCCACGGTTCAGCAGCGCATCCACTGTCTCCAGGGTTCTGGGGTGCCCACCCACACCTGCCCACAGGGTCCGCAGGTCGGCGACCTCCAGAGCATCCAGCTGCGGCAGGGACCAGGCCAGGTGAGTGGTCTCGGCAAAGCTCAAGGGCTCCAGGGCAATCCACTCTAGCGCCGCCGTAGCATCTTCGGGCAGGCTGAAACGGTAACGGCAGGTCACCAGCAGCCTGCCACGGCCGAGAACAGTCAGAAACTGCACTAAGAACTCGGCAAGCAGGGGATCGGTCAGGCGATAGGCGCCGTCGATGAAGGTGAGATTGTCTTCGAAGTTGTCCAGCACCAGGATGAGGGGAATCTGCTGCAGCAGCGTGCCTTGCAGCAGGTCCAGGCGCTCGGACCAACCGATCTCGGTGTTGGCCAGTAGCCCCAGCAGCTGATTCACCTGGGGGTTAGAGGCCTGATTGCCGAGGCTGATGCGCAGGCGGGACGCGATTCGCTGGAAGAGCTCCTCAACTCGTACTATGCCACGCATATCAACCACAAGCACCGGCTGCAGCTCAGCGGTACGGCGGAGGACCTCCGCTGTCAGTGTTGACTTCCCGATGCCGCCAATCCCATGAAATACCACGCCGGCATGGGTATCGGAGAGCAGCAATTGGGGCACGCGCAGCTGCTCCCGGCGTCGTCCCACGAAGAATCCGGTGCCCAACGAGGGCAGTGAATTCATTGCACGCACGGAAGTCATCGGCGCCGACGACTGCGTTTCCTTCTCTGGTGGTGCGGTGATCGCCTGCCCACAGCCGGAGGCCTGGACCGTTACCATGCTCCAGCCCGCCAGCACCTGCTCGGTTTGCTGGCGCGGATTGGAGCTTTCAGCGCATATCCGTCGGACCTCCCGACGAGCCTGGGCCAGGGCGTAAACGGGATCCGGGTTCCTTGCTGCAGCAAGCTCGGCGTAGACCTTGGAGAACACCAGAGTGGCATAGTGGTCAGAGACCGCGTCCTCTGTGCCAATGACGTTTGGCGCTCCCGCAGCCACAAGCTCATCGGCGAAGGAGGTAGCCTCGTTGCCCGCAGACGCATTGGACTCACAGGCTGCCAGGCAGATCAGCGGCGGCATACCGCCGGCCGGGATCGCCTCCTCAATGAGCTCCTTTGCGCTGACACGCCGGGCGGCACCGTGCTCGTCCTCGAGTACGAGCAGGCCTGCGGCACCGTGACCCGAGATGTGCAGAACATGCGGGTTCTCCTGCTCCAAAGCCCGCCGGATCTCTCCGGTGGTAGCGAACTGGACTATTCGCACCCGCGCATTGGTGCTACGCGCCTCGCGGACGGCGGTGGTGATAGCGCGCAACTCCGCCTGGTAGTCCAGGGCGCCGCCCCCGCCCTCAATCGGAGAGGCTATGGCCACCACGATCCGCAGTGGTCCG
Organism: Actinomyces procaprae; assembly: GCF_004798665.1. Classification (NCBI taxonomy): domain Bacteria; kingdom Bacillati; phylum Actinomycetota; class Actinomycetes; order Actinomycetales; family Actinomycetaceae; genus Actinomyces; species Actinomyces procaprae. Next base: position 1,760,863 of record NZ_CP039292.1, on the reverse strand, counting down.
GGCACGCGTCGTGGGGTCGGCGCGGCGACGGCCTTGCGGAAGAAGGTCACCAGGTAGTGCAGCGCCAGCGGCCGTCTGGTTCCCGGCACATGCATGGCCTCCCAGGGGAGGTTGCGAAGGTCCTGCCGTACGGACAGATCAAGCGCCAGCTCTACTGGCACCGTCTGACCCTCAGCCTTGGCAATGATTTGGGAGAGCGCTGCTCCGGCCTCGCCCGGCAGGAAGACCCGAGTGAGCGCTGCGCCCATCTCATCCAGCGCATCCAACAGCGGGGTGTGGTTCCGATTCTGGGGCGCTGAGTGGTTCCCCAGCAGTGGGCTGCCCGCCCGAGCCAGCCGCAGACGCTCTGCGGGACCAAACAGTGCAGCCTTGGAGCCGACCGTTACGCTCACTTCAACGCTCAGCGCCGGACAGGACACGGTCACCGAGTCACCCGGTCCCAGACGTATCTCTGCCTGCAAGGCCTCGGTGGGACGCGGCTCTCCCTCAAGCTCAACCTCCAGCCAGCCGCCACATGACCTGACCAGCGACTCCGCGCCAACGGCGAACACCAGGTCCCGGCTCCAGCCGTCGGACGAGTTGTAGCGCCCCGTCACCATGCCGATGACGGCCCCGCCGTCGGCCAGCACAACCGGCGCTCCCGACATTCCGGGCTGCGCGCCGGAGGCCTTGACGGTCAGCAACTCGGTGGTGATGTCACTGTAGAAATCCCAGCCGTCCCACTGACCGCTGGTGCTGGATGCAGTAACACCGCGCTCGGCAGCGGGATCGGGGCGGCTGGAGGCACCGGTAATGCGTACGGCGGCACCAGGTTGTATCCCGGCGGTGGTTGCGAGCCGTGCCGGCTCGGCCGACCAAGCTGAGGTCTCCACCTCCAGCAGGGCCAAGTCCAGAACCAGGTCGAGGTGCAGGACGCGAGCGCGAAGGGTGGCCGCGGTGGAACTCAAGCCTTGACGCAGCCGGATTTGCGGAGCGGGGGAGTTCCCTTCGGGGACGGGTGCTGCGGCGTCGGGTACCGCCAAGGCGGCGTGTGCCTGCACCAGATTCACGCCTACGGCGCTCAGAACGTGCGCCGCAGTGACCACCCTTCCGGGACTCACCAGCCAGCAGGTGCCAACAGCCTCATCGGAGTCGTTCAGAACCACCCCGAGGTAGCCAGGCACCGCGGCGGCCGTCATACGGCGCCCCGGTTGCCGGAGGCGTTAGTGAACTTCATGGACACCGCCAGCGAAGCCGTAGTGGTGGAGGAGGCGACGACGATCGCGCCAGTGGTAGACAGGCTCAGTCCCATCTGGATCGTGATCTCATCCGGTGGCTCCGCCTGGTCGCACACCCGACGGACCATGCCCGCGGCCTGTTTTGCCGCGGCATCAACCACATCCCCTGCCCGCTCGAACAGGTCCGCGGCCCGCTCCCGCACGCCTGACAGCTCCTGGCTTCCGGGGGCGCGAACAACCTCAATCAGGACCTCTTGATCACCGATACGACCCTTGATCAGCTGCGTGTCCATGAGGCTCCAGGGAAGTAAGAGGAATAAGCGTGCCTTACATCACTTTAGTGGCCGTAGGAGTGGGGGTATGCGCAACCTGATCACAATACGGACGCGAGGAAGGCCTTGGTGCGCTCCTGACTGGGGTGGTCCAGTACCTCAACCGGATCCCCGGACTCGCACACGAGGCCGCCGTCCATGAAGATCAGCTGGTCCCCTACCTCCCGGGCGAAGCCCATCTCGTGGGTGACCACCACCATGGTCATGCCATCCGCGGCCAGGTCCTTCATCACCTGCAGCACCTCACCCACCAGCTCCGGGTCCAGGGCGGAGGTGGGCTCATCGAAAAGCATCAGCTCCGGGTCCATGGCCAGCGCCCGGGCGATCGCCACCCGCTGCTGCTGCCCACCGGACAGCTGGGAGGGGTAGTGGTCAAGCCGGTCGCCCAGCCCCACCCGCTCCAGCAGCTCCACACCGCGCGCCCGCGCCTGCTGCTTGTCCATGCGGCGCACGTGGATGGGCGCCTCAATGACGTTGCCCAGCGCCGTCATGTGCGGGAACAGGTTGAAGCGCTGGAACACCATGCCGATCTTCGAGCGCTGCGCGGCGCGCTGCTTGTCCGTCAGGGCGTGCAGCCGCACCGATCCGTCCGGGCGCCGCTCCTCCCGCATGCCGATCATCTCGCCATCCACCCACACGCGCCCGGCGTCGATGGTCTCCAGCTCATTGATGCAGCGCAGCAGCGTCGACTTCCCGGAGCCGGAGGGGCCCACCAGCACCGTCACGGAGCCGGGCTCCACCGTCAGGTCGATGCCCTTGAGAACATGCAGCTCCCCGAAGAACTTGTGCAGCCCGGCGATGCGGACCTTGGGCACGGCCGACTCGGACGTGGCCGGAGTTGCGTTCGATGCGCTCACGGGGTGACCTCCAGGAAGGGCGTTTCCTTAGTGGTGTGGGAGTCCAGGATCGCCTGCTGGCGCGCTGACATGCCCCGCCTGCCACTGGCCTTGGTGGAGCCGTCGAAGCCGCGGCCGTAGTAGCGCTCAATGAAGTGCTGCCCCACCATCAGGATCGAAGTGATGATGATGTACCAAAGGGCCGCGACGATCAGCAGGGGGATGGTCTGGTAGGTGTAGGAGGCGTAGGAGTTGGTGACGAAGGTCAGGTCCAGCGTGAAGGGCACCGCCAGCACCAGCGAGGTGGTCTTCAGCATGGAGATGGTCTCGTTGCCGGTGGGCGGCACAATCACCCGCATCGCCTGCGGCAGGACGATGCGGCGCAGGATCTGCCCCCGGCTCATGCCCAGTGCGCCGGCCGCCTCGGTCTGGCCGGGGTCCACGCTGGCCAGGCCCGACCGCACGATCTCCGACAGGTAGGCGCCCTCATTGATGCCCAGCCCCAGCACGGCGGCGACGAACGGCGTGAACACCGTAGTGGTGCGGAAGGTGATCAGCTCCGGCCCAAAGGGAACCCCCAGGCTCAAGTACTGGTACAGGGCGGACAGCGCCCCCCAGAACACCAGCTGGGTGTAGATCGGGGTGCCCCGGAAGAACCACAGGTACGCCAGCGACACCCCGCGCAGCACCGGGTTCGACGACTGGCGCATCACCGCCGTCGTCACCGCCAGCACAATCCCGATCAGCATGGCCAGGAAGGTCAGCAGCAGCGTCCAGCCCACCGCCCGCACCACGTGGACCTCCCGGAAGAAGAACCACACCGTGCTCCAGTGGAACTTCTCATTGGTCAGCAGGGCGTGGGCCAGCATCGCGCCGAGGACGGCGACGATGGTGGCACTGATCCAGGTGCCTGGGCGGGGAACCGGCTTGAGGCGGTTCAGCTGCACCGGCTGCTCGGCGCCGGGCGCAGCTGCGGTGGAATCGGCTTGGGCTGTCGCTGTCATGGTGGTGATCACTGCTCCACGTTCGGGTTCAGCTCTGCGGTCGTGAGTGCGGCGTCCTCAATCCCCCACGCATCCAGGATCTCCTCCCAGATGCCCTCATCCATCAGGTATTGGACGGCCGCCTGGATGGCGGCGTTGAACTGCGGGTCGTCCTTGGTCAGGACGATGGCCTGGGGGAGCGCGTCCTCGATCTCGCCGATGGTCTCCACCCCGCCGTCGGTCAGCTCGACGGCGTACCCGGCGACGGTGGAGTCGGAGTAGACGGCGTCGACCACGTGGCCGATCAGGCCGGTGGTGGCCTCCGACTGGGAGGAGTAGGAGCGCACCGAAATCGCCGGCAGCCCCGCATCGGTGCAGGCGGCGGAATCGGCGTTCATGGCGTCCTCCTGGGCCGTCCCCGTCTGCACCCCGATGGTCAGGCCGCACAGGTTCATGTGGTCGGAGGGGTCCACGCCCTCAGGGTTGCCGGCCACCACGTTGAAGCGGGAGCCGACGTTGATGTAGGCGATCATGTCCATCTCCGACTCCCGCTCGGCGGTCACGGTGAAGGAGGAGATGCCGGCGTCGTACTTGGAGCCGACGGCGGCGATGATGGAGTCGAACTCCGCGGTGTGGGTGGTCGACTTCACCCCCAACACGGCCGCGATCGCCTTGGTCAGGTCGACGTCGTAGCCGATGGCGGTCCCGTCCGTGTCCAGGAACTCCGCGGGCGCGTAATCGGTGGAGGCGGCCACGTCCAGTACGCCGTCGTCCAGGGCGCCCTCGGGGAGCATGTCGATGATGTCCTGCTGTGCCTGGACGCCGGAGGTGTCATAGCCGGTGAAGGCCGCCGCGCCGTCCTCCCCGGTCGCCCTCCAGTCCGCCGCATTCGTGCAGGCGGACAGCGGCAGTGTCAACGAGAGCGCCAGGCACAGCCCGCCTGCGAGGGCGGCACAGCGCTTGCGGGCCAGTCTCATCGCGGTTCCTTCCGGTAGGGGGCCACAGCCGCCGTTAGGATATCCAGATCAGGGCATACATATGCAAACGTCTGCTCCGGGCCCCACTGGGAGACGGCTTACAGGTCGTAGTACAGCTCGAACTCATACGGGTGCGGGCGCTGCCGCATGGGGGCGATCTCATTGGTGCGCTTGTAGTCCACCCAGGTCTCGATCAGATCCGCGGTGAACACATCGCCCTCAGCCAGGTAGTCGTGATCGGCCTCGAGAGCCTCCAGGGCCTCATCCAGTGTGCCCGGAAGCTTGTCGATGTCGTGGTAGTCCTCCGGGGCCAGCTCGTACAGGTCCTTGTCCACGGGCTCGCGCGGCTCAATGCGGTTGCGGATGCCGTCGATGCCGGCCATCAACGTGGCCGCGAAGGCCAGGTAGGGGTTGGCCGAGGGATCGGGGACGCGGTACTCGATGCGCTTGGCCTTGGGGGAGGAGCCCGTCACGGGGATACGGATGCAGGCGGAGCGGTTGCGCGCCGAGTACACCAGGTTCACCGGGGCCTCGAAGCCGGGCACCAGGCGGTGGAAGGAGTTCACCGACGGGTTGGTGAAGGCCAGCAGGCTCGGGGCGTGGCGCAGGATCCCGCCGATGTACCAGCGGGCCAGGTCGGACAGCTGCCCATAACCGCGCTCATCGAAGAACAGCGGCTTGCCGTCCTTCCACAGGGAGTGGTGGGTGTGCATGCCGGAGCCGTTGTCGCCGAAGATCGGCTTGGGCATGAACGTGGCGGTCTTGCCGTTGCGCCAGGCCTCGTTCTTGACGATGTACTTGAACTTCATCATGTCGTCGCCCGCCGCCAGCAGGGAGTCGAAGCGGTAGTTGATCTCCTGCTGGCCGGCAGTGCCGACCTCGTGGTGGGCACGCTCGATGTCAAGTCCGGCCTCGATACAGGTGCTTACGATCCGGTCCCGCAGATCGGCCATCTGGTCATTGGGGGAGACGGGGAAGTAGCCGCCCTTGAAGGCGGTCTTGTAGCCCTTGTTCCCGCCCGGCTCGTCACGGCCGGTGTTCCAGGCCGCCTCGGCGGAGTCGATCAGGTAGCGGGTGGAGGCGGGCGTGGTCTCATACTGGATCGAGTCGAACAGGTAGAACTCGGCCTCGGCGCCGATGTAGCAGGTGTCCGCGATACCGGTGGAGCGCAGGTAGTCCTCCGCCTTGGCGGCGATAGAGCGGGGATCCCGGGAGTAGACCTCATCCGTGAAGGGGTCCACGATCGAGAAGTTGATTACCAGCGTGCGCTGCTCGCGGAAGGGATCGAGGAAGGCCGTGGTCACGTCCGGGATGAGCTTCATGTCCGACTCGTGAATGGCGGTGAAGCCGCGAATGGAGGACCCGTCGAACATCAATCCGTCCGTCAGCGCCTCGTCCTTGAAGGCGGCCACAGGGATCGTGAAATGCTGCATGACGCCGGGCAGGTCGCAGAAACGCACATCGACCAGCTGCACCCCCTGCTTCTCGATGAAGGCCAGCGCTTCGGATGCGTCACTGAACATGTAGTTTCCTCCAAGGGGGTGACGAGAGGGTGCGGTACGGGTGCCCGGCGGGCGTACGCAGGCTAGGGCGGCGGAGTGTCACCGAGGTGCCGCAAATGTGTCGGCAGTGTTTCGGGAGAGGCGATGCGGGGAGCGGGCCCCGGCGTCAGCGCCCGCGGATGGCGCGGCGGTCGGGGCGGATGTTGTTCGGATCCATGTACTTGGGGATCGGCAGGCCCTTGGCGGACAGGGAGGACAGCCGCTTCGCAACCCGGTCGATCTCCGTGTTGGTCAGCTTGGTGGGCTTGGTGGGGAGCCGCCGCAGGGCGCGCTCCAGATGAATCAGCCGCACCTGGCCCTCTGCCGTTCCCACGGAGATGACGTGCACGGGGACGGTGGACAGGATCCGGTGCAGCATCTTCTTCTCATCCTCAATCAGGTGCTGGGTGCGGCCCGGAGAGCCCTCGGCAACCAGGACCACGCCCGGACGCCCAACCATCCGCCACACGAGGTCCTGCCCCTTGGGGCTGAAGGCGACCGGATTGGACTCCACGAACCAGCCGCGACCGGCCTGGTCGAGCACGGCCTTCACCGCACCGGGGTGGCCCTCGATCTGCATGTAGGAGGCGCGGCGCGTCGCCAGGCTCAGCACGATCATGTCGACCATCAGCGCGAACACCAGGGCCATCAGCAGCCAGTACCAAAGCGCCTGGCTGGTCACGGCGGCGAGTACACCTGCAAGCACCAGCAGCGCCACGACGATGCCGAGCAGCGCCCACCCGATCCACGGGTAACTGCGCCGGGAGATGGTGTAGGAGTCCTTGATGTTCTGGGCGACCTGGGCGAGGCGCCTTCTCTTCTTCGGCTGGGCGCTCTGGGCTGTGCTCACGCACACCACTGTAGCCGACGGCGGCGATGGTCAGGAGGCGGCGCGGCCGCCTGCCCCGGCGGCCAGCAGCGCGGAGGCCTCCTGCCTGGCGGTGCCGGGCTCGGCCAGATCGGTCATGTTCGCGGGAATCGTCCTTCCGGTGGCGCGCATCGCACGCGCCCACAGCATGCCCGAGCGGTATGAGGAGCGCACCATCGGACCGCTCATGACGGCGTTGATGCCCATTCGCTCGGCCAGTGCGGCCAGCTCCACGAACTCCTGCGGCTTGACCCAGCGGTCGATCGGGTGGTGCAGCTTGGAGGGCCTCAGGTACTGGGTGATTGTCAGGATGTTCACGCCGACCTCCACCAGGTCGGCGATCGCCTGCTCGATCTCCTCCCGAGTCTCACCCATGCCCAGGATCAGGTTCGACTTGGTCAGCAGCCCCGCCCGCGACGCACGGGCGAGCACCTCCAGGCTGCCCTCATAGGAGAAGGCCGGGCGGATCCGCTTGAAGATGCGGGGGACCGTCTCCAGGTTGTGGGCGAAGACCTCGGGACGGGAGTCGAAGACCTCCTGCAGCGCGTCCTGCCGGCCCCTGAAGTCGGGCACCAGCAGCTCGATTCCGCAGCCGGGCACGCGCGCGTGCACCAGGCGGGCGGTCTCGGCGTAGAGCCAGGCGCCGCCGTCGGGCAGGTCATCACGGCAGACCCCCGTCACGGTGGCGTAGCGCAGCCGCATCTCCGCGATCGAGGCGGTCACCCGGGCAGGCTCGCCGGGGTCGTACTCGGTGGGGCGTCCAGTGGCGATGTTGCAGAAGTCGCAGCGGCGCGTGCACATGCTCCCCGCCACCAGGAAGGAGGCCTCGCGGTCGTTCCAGCACTCGTAGACATTGGGGCAGTTCGCCTCGGCGCAGACCGTGTGCAGCTCATTGCTGTGCACCAGGTTACGCACGTCCTGATAGGTCTGCGTGACCTCCGCGCGGGTGCGCAGCCACTTCGGCTTGTGTTCGATCGGCGTCTCGGCGTTGCGGGCCTCCACGCGCAGCAGGCGGCGGCCTTCGGGGGCGACGGCGTCTGGCACTGGCACTCCTCTGGAACGTAGGACCATGGGCCGACAGTCTATGCCCGCGACGACGGAAAATGGGACTGAGGGCCTAGTGGCGGGTTGGGTGTGACACGGCGCATTCGACCAGGCTCGCCCGGGGCGCCCCGCTACGCGTCGGCAAGCAGCGGCCGCAGATGGCGCTCCAGCGCAAGCATCAGCGGCGCCGCCAACTCAGCCGCCTCGTAGTGGACGCCGGTCAGGGCCGTCAGCGACGTGACTCCGGCGTCGGAGATACCGCAAGGAATGATCCGGTCCAGGTCGAAGGCGGCCAGATCGGGATCCACGTTCAGGCCAATGCCGTGCATAGTCGTCCCGCGGGCAACCCGCACACCCAGGGCGCAGACCTTGCGCGCCACGTCGCCGCCCTCACGACCCGGCACGGCGGGAACCCACACACCGGACCGCCCCTCAACACGCACAGTGTCGACGCCGAGCTCCGCGCACACATCCATGACCGAGGCCTCGAGCGCGCGCACGTACTTGATGACGTCGATCGGCGGGGCCAGGCGCACGATCGGGTAGGCGGTCAGCTGCCCGGGGCCGTGCCAGGTGGTCTTGCCGCCACGGTCCACATCCACCACGGGCACGCGCTCAGGCCCCGCGAACGGCCCCTCCGGACGCTCCCAGGAATGAGTGCGCCGACCGACCGTGTACACGCTCTCGTGCTCCAGCAGCAGCACGGTCGCAGGGCGGCGGCCGGCGGCGACGGCCGCGTGCACGGCGCGCTGGAGCTCCCAGCCCTCCGCATAGGGCACGTGCCGGGTTCCCAGGCCTACGTCCACGCGTTCCAGGTGCTGCACCCGGACAGCCTAGACGAGTGCGGCCACAGGGCTGGACCGGCGGAACGCGCCCGGTAGCGCCTCAATGGGTGACGCTCGCGCCGACCTGCGGACATGAGCGCGGAGCCGGGTGCCGAGGACCTGGATGTGATCGGTTATCCACAGGCGCCACATTGCCTCTGGCGACCTTGTCCCCGGGCACTGGACCATGGTGGTCATGGGCACCAAGCAGCACCGTAACCGCAGCCCCCGGATCGGGGGCCGGCCGGAGGACCCCGAAGCACTCGAGCCGGAACTCCAGGATGCGCTGATCCGGGCGGGACTCGCCGTCGGCGCGCCCCTGGGGGCAGACAGTCCGGGGCGGCGGGCGCCCCGCCGCGGACTTGACGCCGCCGGCCGGGACGTGGTGATTCACCTGCTCGACCTGCCCGACGACGCCTCCGGCGCGCGCACGCTGCGACGCCTGGATGAGCTGCGTGCGCTCACCCACCCGGGGATCGCCCCCGTGCGCGAGATCATCTCCCTCCCCGGAGGCTGCGCAGCCGTCACCGTCGACCTGGTTGTCGGCGCAGATCTCGCGGTGGTCCTCGGAGCGCGCGGCGGGCTTACCCGGGCCGAGACCGCCAAGGTCCTCGACGACGTCGGCAGCGCCCTGGCGCACCTGCACGCGCACGGACTGGCGCACGGGGACGTCTCGCCGGCCAATGTCATGGTCACCACCGAGGGCGGCCTGGTGCTCATAGACCTGTTCGGCGGCATCCTCGAATCCGGAACCGATCGCTGCGCAGCGCCGGAGCGGCGCGGCGGCGGCCCAGCCACTCCCGCATCCGATGTGTACGCGCTGGCGGCGCTCCTGCGCGAGTGCGCCACCGAGTCCGCGATGCTGCGGACCAGGCTGGACCGGATCCTCGCGGACGCACTCGCCACGTCCCCGCAACGACGCCCCAGTGCGCGGGCACTCGCCGCCCGCGCCCCCGAGATCGCCAAGCCGGGCGGCGTCGCCCTCCCCGACGGCGCCCGACTCGCGGCAGGTGCGCTGCGGGCCGCAGTGGCTCGGCCCACAAGAGTTGTTCCCTCGCGCCGTCGGCTGCGCCCCGAGCGCCGCAGCCGACTCGCCGCCGGGGCGCGGCTGGGAGGCGTCGCCCTGGTCGGGCTCGTCGGCGTCGCGGCGGTCATAGGGATGCTCGGCGCCGGTCAAGGCGCCCAGGTCTCGGCGACGGCGAGCGCTTCGGGGGCGTCCGTCGCGACGTCATCCGCGCAGCCGCCCGTGGCCTCGGGGCAGGAGTCGCTCCGGGATGTGGTGGTGGACCTGGCGGGGCGGCGCGACGCCGCTCTGAACGCGGGCGACGCGGCCGCTCTCGCCGAGACCACCGTCCCGGGCTCGCCGGCGGCGGCAGCGGATGCGGCGGTGCTGGAGGCGCTCAACGAGGCGGGGGAGAGCGTGAGCGGATTGGACACCTCGGTGCTGGGCGTAGTCGAGGTCGAGGTGCCGGACGACTGTGCGCAGACCTGGACGAGTGCCCGGGCGGTGCGGGTCCGACAGTCGCAGCCGGCGTCAACGAGGACGGCCGCGGACGGCGCCGTGCGTACTGTGCCGGCGCAGGCGGCACGTGAGGTGGTGCTGGTGCTGGTTCCGGGCCCGTGGCGTGTGGCCGAGGTGCGCGCCGCATAGAGCCAATGCGCGCAACGCCCCGACGCTGAGCCTCACTCGGATGCGGCTACGGTCCGGGCCAGGGCGCCGAGGGCCGTGACCATGCCGATGCGTGTCAGCCGCTGCGTAACCGGGTGCAGCAACCGCCCGGACAGGTTCCAGATCCGGTGAGCACGGGTGAAGGTGAGCGCGCATCCGCCGGGGGCGGGTGCAAGATCGAAGCGGTCATATGCGATGCCCCGCCCGGGTGCGGGTCCGTTCAACATCGTCTTGACCCAGACGACTGAATCTGGCGTCGGTTCGAAGCGCCTCCAGCGCAGGTCCATGTGGCGGCTTCCGGACCGTGAGCCGCTACGGGTGATGATGCCGTCCGGACGGGTTGCGCGTATCTCCGTGGCGAGAACCGCCCAACTGGACAATAGTGACGGATCGGCCAGGACGCCGTGCACCTGTGCCGGCGGTGCGGAGATGAACCGGCTCAGGCGCTCAGCGGCCGACGGCTGTTCGGCAAGCAGCGTGTGGTCGACCATGACGCCGGCACGGCGTGCCACCGGGTTCGGACGGCGCTGTTTGTAGGCGGCAACATCGTTGCGTAGGTGATCCGGATCAACACCGAGTAGGACGAGTGGGCGAATCGCTACTTCGGTGCCCAGCAGGGCCTGCAGCGCGGACAGTGAGGTTTTGAACGAGGTGTTTCGGTCGTTCACGAGCTGTTCGGCCCGAGCGGACATGGGTATCTCACCGAAATTGGCCAATGGTTCCGTGCCTACACTTTCCGGAAGGTTCTGCGGCATGGCGGAGACGTCGACGCCGATAGCGGCTAGATCGGCGTCAGCCACATCCCGTATCGCGCCTCGGGCGTTGGCGAGAGTGACGCCGTGGGCGCCCAGTAGGGCCGCGGCCGCGCCGCCCTCAGCAAGCAGGCCCAGGAGCAGATGGTCCAGATCGACTTCGGGATGGCGCAGTCGACCGGCTTCATGCCAGGAGCAGGTGATCAAGGCGAGCAGGTGTGTGGTCGTACTCATGGTCAACGTGACCTCCTTCGTATGGGAGCCAGACCCGGCTCCACGCGTTTGGCGTACTTCTTATGTACGGCCTGGCGGGTGACACCCAGATGTGTGGCGATCTCGGTCCACCCCATGCCGGCACGCAGGGCGGCCTCGACCTGTGCGAGTTCCAGGGACTCGGTGAGTCGCCGCAACGCCGCCACCGCACGTAGGCCGGCAGCGGGATCAGCTGTATCCGCTGCGGCGGAGGCCACCTGGTCGGGTGCTGGCGTGTTTGAAGAACCCATGTAAGCAACGTACGTTGACATGGGTGGTGCTGTCAACCGTTGTTGCTATCCGCCGCGGTACTGAGTTGTCGGCACTGCTGTGGCACTGAGTTATCGGCACTGCCGCGGTGCTTGAGTTCGGGGTTTCGGCTGCTGCGGTGCGAATTGGTCGACGCGCGATGGCCTGGCGGGTGACACCCAGATGTGTGGCGATTTCGGTCCACCCCATGTCGGCACGCAGGGCGGCCTCGACCTGTGCGAGTTCCAGGGACTCGGTGAGTCGCCGCAACGCCGCCACCGCGCTCGCCGGTGCCGTCAGGCCCGGTTATGTGAGTGCTTGGGTGGCGGTGCGCGGTCGAGCGTCTGTGTGCGTGGCCGTCGAGCCTGCCAGTTGGACCGCTATGCCCCGGTTGGACCCCTGTGCCCCGGTTGGACCCCTGTGGCCCCGTTGGACCGCCGTAGCCGCCGTTGACAGCGGTCCAACGGGGCGTGAGCGGTCCATCGGGGCGTGAGCGGTCCATCGGGGCGTGAGCGGTCCAACCAGGGCGGCGCGAGACCCACTCGCCCCTCGACGGGCGCACACAGCGCCCTCAAACTGGAGCCCCATTGCCACCAGGCACGCCAACTCGCCATCTGCTACCAGGCACCACCCACATCGCCAGCACCGCCCCACCACCACAAACCACTTACCCGACACGACCTAGTGGCTCATTCGATTGGGCCTATGACGGTCCCTCCTGACCGGGCCGACGATCGTCACCGGGCACCCACCACTCCGGCAGACCGGAAGAGACCTACCCAACCGCCCTCCCCAGAAGGAACGTCCTCGTGGCAGGCGCCTACCGATGACAATGGGGCCCGCACGCAAGGGTGCGGGCCCCATTGGGAGTCGGAGTGGCTATGCCGGCTCTGGCCGTGTTCTTACTGTGTCAGAGCCCCAGCTCGCCGGAGAAGTCGCCCTGCTCAAGACGCTTCTTGACGGTCATGAGGTACCGGGAGGCATCCGCACCGTCCACCAGCCGGTGGTCGTAGGACAGCGACAGGTAGCACACCGAGCGCACGGCAATGACCTCATTGCCGTCGGCATCCTTAACCACGCGCGGCTGGCGGGTGATGGCGCCCAGGCCCAGGATGGCCACCTCGGGCTGGTTGATGATCGGGGTGTCGAACAGGGCGCCGCCAGATCCGGTGTTGGTGATCGTGAAGGTGGCACCGGACAGCTCACCGGCCTCGACCTTGTTGTCCCGCGTGCGCGCCGCCAGATCGTTGATGCGCTTGGCCAGGCCCGGGACGTTCATGTCACCGGCGTTCTTGATCACCGGGACGTACAGGCCCCGAGGCGTGTCGACCGCGATGCCGATGTGCTCAACGTCGTGGTAGGTCACCTGGTCCCCACTGATGGTGGCGTTCAGCTTCGGGTGCGCCTTGAGCGCCTCGGTGGCGGCGGCAACAAAGAACGGCAGGTACGTCAGCTTGGTGCCGTTGCGCGTCAGGAACTCATCCTTTGCGCGGGCGCGCAGTGCGGCCACGCGGGTGACGTCCACTTCGACGACCGTGGTGAGCTGGGCGGAGGTCTGCAGCGAGGCCATCATGCGCTCGGAGATGACGCGGCGCAGCCTGCTCATCTTCTCGGTCCGACCGCGCAGGTCCGCGCCGTCTGTCGCGGAAGCGCGCCGCGCAGCGTCGGCGGGCGCGGTCGCAGGGGCGGCCGGCGCGGGAACGGCCTCCGGTGCCGGAGCCGACGCAGCCTGGGCCTCGGCCTGTGCGGCGGCCGCGGCCTCCACGTCCTGCTTGCGGATGCGTCCGCCGATACCGGTTCCGGTAACAGTGGCCAGGTCAACGCCCCGCTCGCGGGCAAGCTTGCGCACAATCGGGGTTACGTAGGCGGCCGACGGGGGCGCCGCGGCCGGTTCGGCGGCGGCCGCAGCCGCAGGTGCCGCCGGGGCGGCGGCGACCGGCGCCGTCGGCTCGGGCTCCGCCTCCTGGGATGCGGGCGCGGGGGCTGCAGGGGCGCTGCCCGCCTCCGCCGCATCCCCTACGATCGCCAACACGGTGCCGACCTCAACGGTCTCGTCCTCGGCGACCCGGATCTCCAGCAGGGTGCCCGCCACGGGGGAGGGCACCTCGGTGTCGACCTTGTCGGTGGCCACCTCCAGCAGCGGCTCACCGACTTCGACGGTGTCTCCCACGGACTTCAGCCAGGAGGAGACAGTCCCCTCGGTGACCGATTCGCCCAGCGCGGGCATCTTCACGGACTCGGACATGATCGACTCTCCGTCTCTTGTTGTTGAATCGAGTGTTTGAACGGTTAGGTGACCGACCGGAGCGGAACCGGTCAGCCGTGGTTGTGCAGTGGCCTGCCGGCCAGGGCCATGGCCGCCTCGCCGATGGTCTCGTTCTGCGTGGGGTGGGCGTGCACCAGGGCGGCGACGTCGTTCGCGTCGGCCTCCCAAGAAACAATCAGCTGGCCCTCGCCCACCTGTTCCCCCATGCGGGCGCCGATGGCGTGGAATCCGAGGATTGGTCCGTCCTTGAGAGCCACCAGCTTGACGAAGCCCTGGGTTCCCAGGATCTGGGACTTGGCGTTTCCGGCGACGTTGAACTCACTGGTGACGATGTTCTCGGCGCCGTGAATCTCAGCGGCGCGCGCCTGCGAGAGTCCGACCGAGGCGATCTCGGGCTCGCAGAAGGTCACCTTGGGGACCTTGACGTCGTCGACCGGGGCGGGGTCGAGACCCGCGATGCGCTCAGCGACGGCGATGCCCTGCGCGAAGCCCCGGTGTGCCAACTGGACGCCGGGAACAATGTCGCCCACCGCCCACACGCCGTCAACGTTGGTGCGGCCGTGGGCGTCGGCGAGGACGAAACCGCGCTCCATGGCCACGCCTACTTCCTCGTAGCCCAGGTTCGCGGTCGCCGGGCCCCGGCCGACGGCGATGAGCAGCACCTCCGCGTCAATGGCCGCGCCGTCCGCGGTGTGTACCTTCACGCCGCCGTCCGTGCGCTCGACGGACTCGAAGCGGGTGCCCACCTTGAATCCGATCCTGCGCTTGCGGAAGGCGCGCTCCAACTGCTTGGAGATCGCCTCGTCCTCATTGGGCACGAGGTGCGGCAGGGCCTCAATGATGGTGACCTGCGCGCCCATGGAGGCCCAGGCCGAGGCGAACTCCACCCCGATGACCCCGCCGCCCAGGATCACCGCGGACCCGGGCACGTGATCGAGCTCCAGTGCCTGCTCGCTGGTCATGACGGGGCCGGCGATCTCCTGTCCCACGGTCTTGGGGTAGGAGCCGGAGGCGAGCACCACGTTCCGGCCCCGGTAGCGGCGGCCCGCCGCCTCCACGGTGTCGGCTGCCACCAGGCGGCCCCAACCGTTGACCAGGTCAATGCCGCGCGAGGAGACCAGCCCCTGCAGGCCCTTGTACATGCGGCTGACAATGCTGTTCTTGTATTCCTGGACCGCGGGCATGTCGATACCCTCGAAGGCGGCCCGCACGCCGACGGCGGTCGCCTCACGCACCGCGTCGGCGGTCTCCGCCGAGTGCAGGAGTGCCTTGGTGGGGACGCAGCCGCGGTGCAGGCATGTGCCGCCCACCTTGTCGGCCTCGATCAGTGCCACGCTCAGACCGAGCTGGGCGCCGCGCAGCGCCGCGGCGTAGCCACCCGATCCGCCCCCGAGCACGACCATGTCGTACACGCGTCCTTCGGGGGTGCTCATCCCATCAACTGCACTGGCATCGGTCATTTGTACACTCCTTGTCGGTGGCGCGAACTGCGGCGCTGACGTATTGGCCTTGAGCATCGGCGCCCTGCGGCGGGCGCAGTCCCGCAAGCGGGGGACCTGAGTCCCAGACAGCCTACGGCATGACCCGCTGCAAGGCCCATCCCTCGGGGCGTGTTCGTCCGCTCAGTGTGAGCTGCCGCCACCATCCTGGGCGCGTGCCTCCAAGAAGGTCAGCAGAGTCGCCACGCCGAACCCGGTACCGCCCTGCGGGGTCAGTCCCCAGGCGGCCTTCTCGTTATAGGCGGGGCCGGCGATGTCGAGGTGTCCCCACGGCGTGGTCCCGACGAACTGGCGCAGGAACAGTCCGGCCACCAGCATGCCGCCGGCCCGGTAGCCCATCGTGGCGTTGCGCAGGTCGGCGAAGGGGGAATCCAGATTGGAGCGCAGATACTCCGGCAGCGGCATGGGCCAGAAGTCCTCGCCCGCGCGCTCGGCCGCAGTCACGACCTCATCGCGTACCGCCCCCATCACGGCGCCGGTGCGTTCACCGAGCGCCACGATCTGGGCGCCGGTGAGGGTGGCGACGTCGAGCACCGCGTCGGGTCCCTCCGCTACCGCCGCCGCCAGGGCGTCGGCCATGACCAGGCGACCCTCGGCGTCCGTGTTGGTGATCTCCACGGTGGTTCCGTCGAACATGGTCACAATGTCACTGGGACGCTGCGCCGAGCCTCCGGGCAGGTTCTCGGCGAGGGCGAGCCACGCGGTCACCTTCACCTGCACGCCCAGGCGCGCCGCGGCGAGTGTGGCGGACAGCACCGTGGCCGCCCCGGCCATGTCGGACTTCATGGACGGCATCGACGCCGGGGGCTTGAGGGAGAGGCCGCCGGAGTCGAAGGTGATGCCCTTGCCCACCAGTGCGACATGCGCGACACCGCGACGTGCCTTGGGGGTCCACTCGACTCGGACCAGGCGGGGAGGATGGGTCGACCCCTGGCCGACCCCGGCGATGCCGCCGAACCCCTCCGCCTCCAGCCGCTTGTGGTCATACACCTCGATGTCCAGGCGCCCCCGACCCCGCCCGACGGCGTCCACGGCCCGCCGGGCATGATCGGCGAAGGCCGCGGGGGTCAGACGTGCGGGCGGGTCATTGACCAGGTCCCGGGCCCCGGCGACGGCGTCGGCCAGGATACGGGCGCGTTTGACGACCGGCGCGGCCGGGTCCTCCGCATTGCGGCGCAGCAGTGGGCGGCGGCCCTGGGCGAGCTCGGTCAGTACCGTCGCGCGCGCCAGGGGAGCGGTGGCAGCGGGCACCCGCCGTGACCACGCGTAGGCGCCCTCCAGCGCCCCCTCGGCGACCGCTGCCAGGGCCTCGGCGGTGTCGGCCGGCAGCGCGAATACGGCATGGTCGGTTCCCGCCAGGTCGCGGGCAGCCCGCCCCGCCGCGCGTCTGAGGGCATTGGCGTCGCATCCGTCACCGGTGCCGACCACCAGTACGGTCGGTGGGAGCGCTCCGGGTTCGTCAAGGCCGAGTGCAGCTGCGGGCACGCGCACGAGTGTGTCGAGCGCACCGGTGAAGCCCAGTGAGGGCAGCAGCGCCGCCAGGGCTGACCACCCCGGGTGCGTGCTCGGGAGGGCATTGGAAGTAAGCGGCTCCGGGGCGTCCTCGCCGGAACGCACGGCCAGAACCAGCACATCACCGCCCACGGCGGACGGTGGCAGGCTGGAAGTCATAATCTCTGTCATGCGGGGAATGGTAACGTCGCAGGGTCGGCTACCGGCCAGGGCGCCGCCCGGCTCCGTCGGCCCGAACCACGGGCCCGCAGTTCAACACGAGGTCAGCTACTGCATGGATGAGTCTTCCCAGCCGCGGGCTCTGAATGACACGCGCCGTCCCGCGCACGGCTGGGGGCGTGCACTCGTCGGAGTCTTCGCGATCTTCGGCGTGGTGGTCCTCGCTCCCGCATTCGTCGCCCTCGCCCGCGCGGGCGAGGGCAGTCGGCTGCCGGCCGCGCTCAGCGTGCTGGCAGGACTGGTCTACCTGGTACTGGCGGTCGCCGTGGCGCACAATGGTCGGCGCATGCGCCGCGTCGGCTGGGCGTGCCTGGCGGTTGAGGTACTGGGCCTGCTCGCCGTCAACGCCTCAGGCCTTGCCGGCACCGCCTGGTCGCAGTGGGGCGCGGCGCTGTGGTACCTGCCGGTGCTGCTGCCGCTGGTCGGCGCCGTCCAGCTGTGGCTGGCGGATCCGCGCCGCATCGTCACCAACGCCGAGCGCATCACCGATATCTCTGACACCATTCAGGGGACGGTCCACCGCGACCGCTCATGATCCGACCCCGTTGCCCCGGCGCGCTCGACGGCGCCGCATCCACGCCTGCGTGCGCGAGCCGAAGGAGGTGCGCTGCTCAGCGGCCGCGACGGCACGCCGCTGCTGCCGGTACAGGCGGCGCACCATGTCCTCCTGGCTGACCCAGCCGACCAGGCGCAGTTCGCCGTCGCCGTCCGCGATCGGCTCGGTCACCGGCACCGCCTCCAGATGGGACTCGATCAGCGTCTCCAGCACATGCGCCACGTCGTCGTCGACGGTGACGTGAACCCGGTCCAGTGGCAGTTCAATCACCCGTTCCGGGCGCTCGCCGTCGGTGCGCGAACGCGCCTCAGCGACGGCGACGGCGGAGACGCAGCCGCGCCACCGCGCGCCCGTGCCGGCCCGGGTTCGGGCACCCGCCCGGGCGAGGGGAGTACTGGGAACGACGACGGGTAGGCGGGGCACGCCGGCGGCCCGTAGCGCCTCCGCGGCCTGAGCCAGCGAGCTGTTGGCCGCCAGGACCGCCGGGGGCTGGTTCATGACGCCGCGTGCGGTCGCCCGCCCGATCAGTGTGGCGTGAACCGGGTCGTCGATGTCGTGGCCCCGACGGCGCAGCTCCTCGGTGTAGATCGTGGTACGGGTCAGGAACCGGCTCATCGTGGTTGACAGTGCCACCGCCAGCATCAGTGGCAGCAGCAGACTGTACTGGCCGGTCATCTCAATGATCAGGACGGTGCCAGTGATCGGCGCCCGCGCCGCACCGGAGAAAACGGCCCCCATGCCGATCACGCCGAATACGGCGGCCGCGTCGGGGCTGCTCGGAGCGAGCGCGGTCCCGTAGGCCGCGCCCAGGGCGGCACCGATGAACAGCGAGGGCGCGAATACGCCGCCCGCCATGCCCACCCCCAGCGTGACCGAGGTGGCTACGATCTTCGCCGTCGCCAGCCCCAGCAGCGCCGCCGCCGTGTAACCGCCTCCCAGTGCCCGATCCAGGACGGCGGCGGACTCCCCGTACATCTCCGGGGCGGCCAGGAGCAGCGCGCCCACCAGCAGTCCACCGACCCCGGGTCGGAGCCAGGCCGGTAGCCGCAACCGGTCGGCGACGGCGCCGAGCGCGTCGGCCACCAGGTACCTGCACCGGGAGAAGCCGACTCCGACCGCGCCGCCCAGCACCCCGAGCAGCGCCACCCACAACAGCTGGGCGTCGCCCCCAAGGTCGAGGGCCGGCAGGGACAGGGACAGCGTGGTTCCCAGCAGGTGGTGGGACAGCACCGTGGCGGACACGCAGGCCAGCACCACGAAGGCGAAGGCGTCAACGGTGAAGTCCATGAGGATCACTTCCAGGGCGAAGAACGCCCCGGCCAGCGGGGTGTTGAAGGCGGCGGCGATCCCCGCCGCGGTGCCAGCGGCCGCCAGTAGGCGCACCGAGCGCCGGGGGAGGCCCAGACGCCTCCCGAAGACGGTGGCCGTGGACGCGCCCAGCTCGGCGATGGGGCCCTCGGGACCCACCGAGCCGCCCCCCACCAATGGTCAGGGTGGCTGCGAGTACCCCCGCCGCGGCCGGACCGGGCGCCACGGTCCCGTCCGAGCGGCGTGCCGCCCAGATCACCCCCGAGACGCCGTGGCCGGTGGTGTTGGTGCCCAGGCGGTGCATCAGCGGTCCGACCGCCAGACCGGAGAGCACCGGTGCGGCCACCACGAACCAGGGTCCGAGCGCGGCCAGAGCACCCGTCGAGGCGCCCAACGCCGCGGTGTAGTCGGTGGTGCCGGTCAGTACCCGGGTCCACAGGTCAATGCCCATCCGGAAGACGACTGCGCCCGCCCCCGCCGACAGGCCGGTGAGAACCGCCAGGATGAACAGTCCGGTGCGGTGGTAGCGCAGCAGGCCCAACGCCCGGGACCGGAGCCGGCCGGTGGCCGCCCGCCACGGCGCGCCCACTGCCGCCTCCACTCCCAGCGGCGCCGTCAGCGGTCGAGGTTGTCGACTCGCAGAACCGCGCGCTCGGTCGCCGGCGACTCCAGGCCCCAGACCTGGGCGTAGAAGCTCAGCTCATCCTGGAGGGCGCGGTGGACGTTGGCGGCGAGGTTGAAGCCGTGGCCCTCGCCCTGGAACACGTCCAGGGCGACCGGTAGGCCCTTGGCCTTGACGGCCTCGTACATGCTGGTGGCCTGCACCGCGGGAATGATCGGGTCCGCGCTGCCCTGCAGCAGTAGCAGCGGGGCGTGAATGTCGTCGATGTGCAGTAGCGGTGACCTCTCCGCGTACACGGGAGCGTCCAGGTCGTCCTCACCCACCAGCCGCTGGATGTAGTGCGACTCGAACTTGTGGGTGGTGCGTGCCAGCTGGGCCAGGTCGGCGACCCCGTACAGGGATGTGCCGGCGCTGAACACGTCGGAACGGACCAGCGCGGCCAGCGCGGTGAAGCCGCCGGCGGAGGCGCCGCGCACCGCGATGCGGGCCGGGTCCACCTTGCCGGAAGCGGCCAGGAACTGGGCGCCGGAGACGACGTCGTCGACGTCGTACACGCCCCACTTGCCGTTGAGCAGACGGCGGTAGTCAGAGCCGTATCCGGTGGAGCCGCGGTAGTTGACGGCCAGGTAGGCGAATCCGCGGCTGGTCCAGAACTGGATGCGCAGGTCGTAGCCGGTGCGGTCCATCGCCGTGGGACCGCCGTGCACGCCCACGATCAGGGGCGGCAGCTCATCGTCGGGGCCCGTATAGGCGGCGGAGGCCGGCGGGTAGAAGAAGCCGTGTGCGGTGGCGCCGTCCGTGGTGGGCCAGGACAGGGGCTCCGCGAAGGAGATGCCGACGTCGTATGCGTTGAAGTCGCCCGAGCCCCGGAGGACCTCCACTTGGCGGCCGCGCACCTCAACGATGCTCGGCAGGTCGGTCTCGCTGCCGGCGAGCATGACCACGCGGCCCGCGGAGGAGGCGACGTTGCCCAGCGGCTGCCAGCCCACGTTCCACTCCTCCAGCTCCCCGTTGGACAGCTTCACCGTGCCCAGGTGCCAGACGCCGTCGCGCGCCCAGGAGGCGATCAGGTGCTCGCCGTCGAGCACGTCGAAGTGGTGCGGTCCCAGAATCCACGCGGGGGAGGTGAAGGTCGCGTCGACCGGGTACAGGGGACGGGTGCGCAGGGACTCGGTCCAGCCCTCCCGGTTGGTGCCGCGGCGGGGGAAGCCCTCGGTGCGGTACAGGTTCCAGAAGCCGGAGGCGTTGGAGACGTGCACGAGCTCGCACTCCTCGGTCCAGCGCGGCTCGGACACCGAGTAGCCGGAGCCGCCGTCGACCACCGTCTGGGAGCCGATGGTGCCGTCCGGACGCAGGTCGCCAACGTGAAGCGAGGCGTTGTCCCACGGCATGTCGGGGTGGTTCCAGGTCATCCAGGCCAGGTGCTCGCCGTCGGGGGACAGCGTGGGGGAGACCACGAAGTCGGTGCCGGACACGATCGTCTTCACGGCGGAGTCGTCACGAGCCGCCGAGCCGTCCAGCGGAATCGCCACCAGCGAGTTCACCGCCTCCCCATCGCCGCGATGGTCCTCGCGCACCGCGTACACCAGGGCGCGGGCCGTGTCGATCTCGAGGTCGCCGTGACGCACATCACCGTAGATGGTCAGCGGTACCAGGCCGCGCATGCGGTGTGCGACGTCGTAGCGGTACAGCCGGCCGTCCCCGGCGTGGGACACGACGATGATGCCGGAGTCAACCGCGTAGGCGCGGCCGCCGTACTCATGCACCCGGGTGCGGGCGTCCACGAGCTCGTCGGAGGGAGTCAGCGGCAGAACCTCACCGATCTGGCCGTCGCCGTCACGGCGCAGCAGCACCTGGCGCCCGGCCTGGGAGGCGCGCTGCTCCACCCAGTAGGTGTCTCCGCCGTCGACGCGCACCTGCGACAGGGAGAGGGTGCGGGTGGTGATGGTGCCGGGTGTGATCGGCGAGGGCCAGGTCCCGTACGGCGCTGTCGTGCTCATCGTTCCTCCTGAAGGCGGTGCGGTGGGTGCGCGCCCGGCCGACGGGCGGTGCACGCGTTCCGGTGCCAACCCTACGTGTTCTTGCGGCGTCCGGCGCCGTCCGGCGCGGGTCGTGGCGGCGGTGCCTGGTCGATATGCATATGCTGAGAGGCAGTGCCGACGGCTCGCCCCGACGCCGCGGCGGTCCGGAGCGCCGGAGACCAGGACGAGGAGGAGCCGCACCGATGAGCGAAGACACTGCTGTGGTCGGTGCGGAGGACCGCGGGGCGGACCGGCCCGTGCTCCTGCCCGCCACGCCGCTGCTGTCCCGCATCAGCAGGCCCGCCGATCTGCGTGGCCTGACCAGTGAGGAGATTGAGGAGCTCGCGGCCGAGATCCGCCGCTATCTCGTGGCAACGGTGGCGCGCACCGGCGGGCACCTGGGGCCCAACCTGGGAGTCGTGGAGCTGACCCTCGCGCTGCACCGCACCTTCCGGTCGCCGCGGGACACCATTGTCTTCGACACCGGCCACCAGGCCTATGTGCACAAGCTGCTGACCGGCCGTCAGGACTTCAGCAGGCTGCGCGAGCGCGACGGCGTCTCGGGATACCCCTCCCGGCAGGAGTCGGTGCACGACGTCGTCGAGAACTCCCACGCCTCCACCGCGCTGTCGTGGGCGGACGGCATTGCTCGCGCCAACCACCTGCTCGGGCACGACCGACGGCACATCGTGGCGGTCATCGGGGACGGCGCCCTGACCGGGGGAATGGCCTGGGAGGCGCTGAACAACATCGCGGACTCCGCGGACAAGCATCTGGTGATCGTCGTCAATGACAATGGCCGCTCTTACGCCCCCACCATCGGCGGCCTGGCGCATCACCTGGACGCGCTGCGCACCAATCCCGGCTATGAGCGCATGCTCGCGGGCGTCAAGCACACCCTGCTCGCCCAGGGCGCGCCCGGCCGCGCCGCCTTCGAGGCGCTGCACGGACTCAAGCGCGGGCTGAAGGACATCCTGGTGCCCTCCGCGTTCTTCGAGGACCTGGGGATCAAGTACACGGGGCCGGTGGACGGGCACGACGAGACCGCGCTGGAGTTCGCCTTCACCCGTGCTCGCGAGTACGCCGAGCCGGTCATCGTGCACGTGATCACCCAGAAGGGCCGCGGCTACACCCCAGCGGAGAAGGACACCGCCGACCGCTTCCACGCGGTCGGGCGCATCCACCCGGAGACGGGCCTGCCGGTGGTGCCCTCCCGGTTCGGCTGGACGGCCGTCGTCGCGCAGGAGCTGGTGGATCTGGCCCGCGCCGATGAGCGGATCGTGGGCATCACGGCGGCCATGCAGCAGCCGGTGGGACTGCAGCCGCTGGCCGACGCCCTGCCCGAGCGCGTCGTCGACGTCGGGATCGCCGAGCAGCATGCGCTGACCTGCGCAGCAGGCATGGCCTTCGCCGGAATGCACCCGGTGGTCGCCCTGTATGCGACATTCCTCAACCGCGCCTTCGACCAGGTGCTCATGGATGTGGGGCTGCACCGGGCGGGCGTGACCATCCTGCTGGATCGCGCCGGCATCACCGGTACCGACGGTGCCAGCCACAATGGCATGTGGGACATGGCGCTGCTGGCGCACGTGCCCGGACTGCATCTGGCCGCGCCCCGCGACGAGGCCACCTTGCGGCAGGCCGTGCGGGACGCGGTCGGGGTGGACGATGGCCCCACGGTGGTGCGCTACCCCAAGGGCTCACTCCCGGCGCCCTTGCCCGCGGTGCGTACGGTGGGGGAGGAGGACGGCCCCTTCGGCGCGGTGGATGTGCTGCTGGAGCCGTGCGCCGAGTCGGCCCCGGTTCAGGGTGGCACCGCTTCGGGCAGTGCGGGTGAGGCAGCTGGCCGACTGCTGCTGGTCGGCGTGGGTGCAATGGCGGGTACGGCCCTCGACGCGGGGCGGCAGCTGGCTGCCGAGGGCCTGGACGTGCGAGTGGTCTGCCCCCGCTGGCCGGTTCCCGTTCCCCTGGCGCTGGTGGCCATGGCTCGGGACGCGCACGGCGTGCTGGTCGTGGAGGACGGGCTCGTGGAGGGCGGTGTCGGCTCGCAGCTGCGTGACGCCGTTGAGGATGCGGCGCTCGCCGAGGGAGTGGGCGCGGTGGCGCGGGTGGCCCGGCTGGGCGTGCCCAGGCGCTTCCTCCCCACCGGGGCGCGCGAGGAGCTGCTGGCGGACTTCGGGATGGACTGCGGAGGGATCTGCGCGGCCGCCCGGCGCCTGGCGGGCGGGGCGCAGCGGCCGTAGGACGGCGGTCCCAGATGTGGGGTGGGGCGCGGCGGGTTCCGCGCGGAGTGCGAGGGCGATGGTGCTCGGGGCGGATGCGTCGCGCCGGGTGACGTGTCCCGGGAGGGCGGCGTCTGGGTGGTGGCCGTCACCCGGAGTCGTCGAACCGGCCGTGAATCGCGGGGATTCTGCCCTTCCTTGCTGTCATGAGCCGGTGGTGAGGACCTGGGGTGAGTCCCCATTGAGGTGGGCCTAAAGTCCTAGGCTAGTGATGTCTTGAGGCTACCTGTGAGTGATCACACCGGGGCGGCTTCGGCTGACCTTACACAAGCCGGGACGTCTGGCCTAGGCTTGAGTCGACGGCGCAACGATGTACCGCCACGCCCCACAAGGGCGCAAGCAAGCGAGTGGCCGCGGCCACTCACCCTATAGGAGGGCACGGATGACAACCGAGGTCACAGCATCCGCCACTGCGGAGGAGACCACCAGCCACGACGCGTGGGAGGGCTTCACCGCGGGCCCGTGGACCGAGGATATCGACGTCCGGGACTTCATCCAGCGCAACTACACGCCTTACACCGGCGATGCCTCGTTCCTCGCCGGCGCCACCGACAAGACCCTGCGCCTGTGGGACACCCTGGAGAAGAACTACCTGTCGGAGGAGCGCAAGGTGCGCATCCTCGACGTCGACACCCACACACCGTCTGACATCGACGCATTCCCCGCCGGCTACATCAGCGAGGACGACGACGTCATCGTCGGTCTCCAGACCGACTCCCCGCTCAAGCGCGCCATGATGCCCAACGGTGGTTGGCGCATGGTCGAGCAGGCGATCAAGGAGGCGGGCAAGGAGGTCGACCCCGAGGTCAAGAAGATCTTCACCCGCTACCGCAAGACCCACAATGACGCGGTATTCGACATCTACACCCCGCGCATCCGGGCCGCACGCAGCTCTCACATCATCACCGGCCTGCCGGACGCATACGGCCGCGGTCGCATCATCGGTGACTACCGCCGCGTCGCCCTCTACGGCGTCGACCGCCTCATCGAGCTCAAGCAGAAGGCGAAGGACGCCGTCGCGGACAAGCCCTTCTCGGAGCACTGGGCCCGTTACCGTGAGGAGCACTCCGAGCAGATCAAGGCCCTGAAGAAGCTCAAGAACATGGCCGCCTCCTACGGCTTCGACATCTCGGGGCCCGCCAAGGACGCCCACGAGGCCGTGCAGTGGACCTACTTCGCCTACCTCGCCTCCGTGAAGTCCCAGGACGGCGCGGCCATGAGCATCGGCCGCCTGTCCGCCTTCCTCGACATCTACTTCGAGCGCGACCTGAAGGCCGGCGTGATCGATGAGTCCCGCGCCCAGGAGCTCATCGACAACATCGTCATGAAGCTGCGCATCACCCGCTTCCTGCGCACCACGGACTACGACCAGATCTTCTCCGGCGACCCCTACTGGGCCACGTGGTCGGACGCCGGCTTCGGCGAGGACGGGCGGCCGCTGGTCACCAAGACCTCGTTCCGCCTGCTGCAGACGCTGCGCAACCTCGGCCCCGCCCCCGAGCCGAACATCACCATCTTCTGGAACGAGGACCTACCCAAGGGCTACAAGGACTTCTGCGCCCTGATCTCCATCACCACCTCGGCCATTCAGTACGAGGCCGACGAGCAGATCCGCGAGCACTGGGGTGACGACGCCGCCATCGCCTGCTGCGTCTCCCCGATGCGCGTGGGCAAGCAGATGCAGTTCTTCGGTGCGCGAGTCAACTCCGCCAAGGCGCTGCTGTACGCCATCAACGGCGGGCGCGACGAGATGACCGGCAAGCAGGTCGTCACCGGTCTGCCCGGGATCGAGGGCGACGGCCCGCTCGACTTCGACGAGGTGTGGGACAAGTACGAGAAGATGCTCGACTGGGTGGTCGGCACCTATGTCGAGGCCCTGAACATCATCCACTACTGCCACGACCGCTACGCGTATGAGTCCATCGAGATGGCGCTGCACGACTCCGAGATCGTGCGCACCATGGGCTGCGGCATCGCCGGGCTCTCGATCGTCGCCGACTCGCTGAGTGCCATCAAGTACGCCAAGGTCACTCCGGTGCGCGATGAGACCGGCCTGGTGGTCGACTACGTCACCGAGGGCGACTTCCCGATCTACGGCAACGATGACGACCGCGCCGACGATATCGCCGCGACCGTGGTCCACACGATCATGTCCAAGATCAAGGAGCAGCCCTTCTACCGGGACGCCATCCCGACCCAGTCCGTGCTGACGATTACCTCCAACGTCGTCTACGGCAAGGCCACCGGCTCCTTCCCGTCCGGCCACCAGAAGGGCACCCCGTTCTCCCCGGGAGCCAACCCGGAGAACGGCATGGACACCCACGGCATGGTCGCCTCCATGCTGAGTGTCGGCAAGCTCGACTACAACGATGCCCTTGACGGCATCTCCCTGACCAACACGATCACGCCCCAGGGCCTGGGCCGCACGCTCGACGAGCGCGTTTCCAACCTCGTGGGCATCCTCGACGCCGGTTTCGTCCCCGACGACTGCGCCGAGGTCTGATCCCGCCGCCCAAGCGGGCGCGGGCCACCAGACCATCCGAATACACATTTCACTCACACATCAGAAAGGGGCCTGCTATGGCCACATATGAGGAGCGCCTGGAGTCCATGAAGGCTCAGCGTGACGACAACGGCGGGGTCAAGGGTCTGTACCACGCCAACATCAACGTGCTGGACCGCTCCACCCTTGAGGACGCCATGGAGCACCCGGAGAACTACCCCAACCTGACGGTTCGCGTCTCCGGCTACGCCGTCAACTTCGTCAAGCTGACCCGCGAGCAGCAGCTGGACGTGCTCAACCGCACCTTCCACGCCGGCGCCTGAGCCGCAGCGGGTGAAGGACTCAGATGGCTGAGACCATCACCCCGGAACAGGCGGGCGGCCGGGACCAGGACTTTCTGGCCCCGGCCGCCCGTCTGCGCGGGGCCGGAATCGGTGCGCTCGAGGAACTCACCGACCTTGAGCGTTCAGAGCGCCTGGCGCGCATGCGTGAGGGCACCCTTGGGTCGATTCACTCTTGGGAGCTGGTGACTGCGGTCGATGGACCCGGGACACGCATGACGATTTTTCTCAACGGCTGCCCGCTGCGCTGCCTGTACTGCCATAACCCGGACACGTTCCTGATGCGTGACGGGGAGCCGGTCGAGGTCGATGAGATTCTGCGTCGGATCAGGCGCTACCGGAATGTCTTCAAGGCGACCGGGGGCGGTATAACCCTGTCAGGCGGTGAGGTCCTCATGCAGCCCGCCTTCGCCGACCGGATCCTGTCCGGGGCGAAGGCCATGGGCATCCATACCTGCATCGACACCTCCGGTTATCTCGGGGCCAACGCCTCGGACGAGATGCTGGACAACATCGATTTGGTGTTGCTCGATGTGAAGAGCGGGGATGAGGAGACTTATAAGCGAGTCACCGGCCGGGAGCTGGCTCCGACCATCGCCTTCGGGGACCGGCTCGCCGAGAGGGGTATTGAGACCTGGGCGCGCTTCGTCCTGGTCCCAGACCTGACCGATGATCCTGAGAACGTTGAGAACGTGGCTCGGATTGTTGAACGGTGGCGGCCGGTGGTCTCCCGCGTGGAGGTGCTGCCATTCCACCAGATGGGCACCGACAAGTGGGACGCTCTCAAGCTGGAGTACCGGCTCAGGGACACCCGCCCGCCAGAGCCGGAGCTGGTTGAGTCGACCCGTGAGATCTTCCGCGCACACGGATTCACGGTTCACTGACTGATGCGCGACGACTAATGTGCATTGACTGATCCCGCCATTGACTGATCCCGCCGATGCGCCGGCCGAGCCCGATTCTGGGCTCGGCCGGCCTTCTTGTTCGCGTTGTCGGCGCGAGTGTGCGGTGCGGGTGTGCCGGTCGGGTGGCTGTCCCAGCCCTTGCGCGCCCGGCGGCCTGCTTCGGGCTTGGGTCTGATGCCTCGGCGGTTGTCCAGTGCGCTTGGGTCCTGCGCCGCCCTGGTTGGACCGCTTACTTCCCGTTGGACCGCTTCCGCCCCGTTGGACCGCTTATTTCCCGTTGGACCGCTTCCGCCCCGTTGGACCGCTGTAAACGGCGGCTACGGCGGTCCAACGGGGGTGCAGGGGTCCAACGGCGGGACAGGGGTCCAACGGGGGCGCAGGGGTCCAACGGCGGGACAGGGGTCCAACTGGAGGGCTCGACGACGACGCACACAGACACCTGACCGCGCACCGCCACTCGAGCACTCACGCAACCGGACCTGGCGGCCCCGGCGAGTGTGGTGGCCGCGCCCACCACGGGTTATAGGCTCTTCGCGATTGCGGGGTGTGGTGGTTCGGGCTCGCGGGTGGTCGTGTTCGGGCGTCCGGGCGGGGTCGGTGTGGGGCTTGTGCGGACGTTTTCGGGCTGACGACGACGTCGCAGGCGGCGGGGACGTCCTCGGGGCGGCGTCACGGACGTAGAGCGAGCTGGGATCGAGACCAGGGGTAGTCGTTGGGTGGGCGTGTTCAATGGTCTGTGTAAGCCCTGATTGAGAGGACTGACCCTGATGAGTGTGACTGATAAGGAGAAGACCGCCCCGTGGGAGACTGCTCCAACTGGTAGTGGTGTGGCCCAGGAGCTGGCCGCCTCTGGTGCGTTGGATGACCTGTTTGAGCAGGCCCGGGTCCGGCAAGGTGGAGCTCACTGGTGCTGACGGTCTGCTGCCGGCGCTGTTGAAGGAGGCGCTGGAGCGGGGCCTGCAGGCGGAGCTGACCGATCACCTGGGCTACGAGAAGGGCGAGCCGGCCAAGGCCGCCCGCGGTAACGCCCGTAATGGCACCACGACCAAGACGATCGACTCGGAGGTGGGCTCCTTCGAGACCCGTGGTCCCCCGGGACCGGGCCGGCTCGTTTACGCCCCGCCTGGTGCGTAAGGGCCAGCGGCGCATGGACGGCCTGGACTCGATGATTGTGAGCCTGTACGCGGGCGGTATGACGGTGCGGGAGATCCGCCACCACCTGGAGACCACCCTGGGGGCGGGTGCTGTCGGCCGGGGGCGATCAACACAGGTCACCGACGCGGTGTGCGATGCGGTCATGGAGTGGCAGAACCGACCCCTGGAGGAGTTCTACCCGGTCATCTACCTCGATGCCATCCGCATCAAGGTCCGTGCCGACCACCGCGTGACCACCAGGTCAGCCCACATCGCCGTAGGGGTCGATATGGACGGCTATCTTGCACGTGCTGGGCATCTGGGTCCAGGGGCGAGGAGGGTGCCTCCTTCTGGGCGCACGTGTGCGCGCAGCTGGCCAACAGGGGCCTCAGGGACGTGCTGATCGTGTGCTGCGACGGACTGACCGGCCTGCCCGAGGCGATCGAGGCGACCTGGCCCAACTCCCTGGTCCAGACCTGCGTCGTGCACCTGATACGCGCCTCGATGCGGTTCGTGGCCTATGGGGACCGCAAGCAGGCCTGCTAAAGCTCTCAAGCCCGTCTACACCGCCCCCAACGAGGAGGCCGCCCTGGAGGCCCTGGCCGACTTCGCCGACCAGTGGAGCAGCAAGTATCCCGAGGCGGTGGCGACCTGGGAGAGGGCCTGGGAGCGTTTCACGCCGTTCCTGGCGTACTCCGGCCGATGCTGCGCCGGGTCATCTACACAACCAACTCCATCGAGTCGCTGAACTACCAGCTGCGCAAGGTGTCCAAGAACCGGGGCCAGTTCCCCTCCGACGAGGCCGCCGCGGGAGCTGTTGTGGCTGGCCATCTGCAACATCGAGGACAAGCGCGCCAGAGAACGGGACAAGGAGAAGAACCTACCCGCCAGCAAACGCAAGGCCAAGGGCCGCATGGTCGAAGGACAAGTCACCACCAACTGGAAACAAGCCCTCGCCCAGCTCGCCGCCGCCTACCCCGAACGAATCCGCCCCTACCTGTAACAACAACCCGCTTACACAGAAACCTTGACAGGCTCCGTTGGGTACGCCCCTTCGGCCTCTGCTACGCCTGTTCGACCTCTGCTGGAGGGCTCAGAACTCTTCAGCAGACACCTAACCGGAGTAGTAAACACCGAACCGGCGTAGTCGACGAGGTCAGCGCACAGCATGCTGGCGAGCCGACTCCCGGCTTCATCCACACCCTCAAACGCAAAGCGCCTCAAAACTGGGGTCATCCGGCGGAACGTGTGTGCGGCTCGGGCGTGCCCAACGCGATCACGGATCGCCTGCCATGTGCGTGTGGCAGGCGGTCGGGATCGTGGGGCAGGAGCTCAGGACAGGGCCGCCGACAGGGGGCCCGCCGCCTGCTCCACCTGCCAGGGCCGGGCGCCCAAGGCCTCCAGGCGCGCGGACACTGCGGCCACGGACACGTCGACGTGCTCGCCCAAGGCCAACGCCTCTCCGACATCCCAGGAGAGGTGTCGCTGCGCATCTGTGCCCAGCAGAAGCTCGTGGGGCACCCGCAGCTCCTCGGCGCGCGCACGGACGGTGCCGCGCACCCGCTCCAACACCGCGGCGGACTCGGGATGATGCCGGGCCCACGACCGCGGCTGCGGCAGCTCACCGGGAGCCAGTGGTGCATGCAGTGGCGGAAGCTGATCCTCGGGCAGCGACAGCGCGCGCTCCACCGCCCGCCACCACAGCTCCTGGTGCTGGCGCGCAGAGCGTGAGGAGAACTCTCGGATGGATGCCAGGCGCCGTCGCGACGACGGCTGGGCGACGGCGGCCGCCACCAGCGCACGATGGGGCAGGACCTTCGAGGGAGTCACGTCCAGCTCCCGTGCAAGTTCCTCCCGCGCGGTCCACAGCTCGCGCAACACGGCGAGCGACCGGGGTGTGCGAACGGCTCGGCCTGAACGCGGCGTGCGCCGCCAGGGATCAACCCGGGGCGGCCGCTGGGGGCGGACGCGCTCGTGTTCGAACTCCTGCGCCGCCCATTCGGCCTTGCCGGAGGCTTCGAGCTCCTGGGCGAGTGCCGCGCGCAGGGGGAGGAGCAGCTCGACGTCGAGCGCCGCATAGGTCAGCCAGGACTCCGGAAGCGGCCGGGTCGACCAGTCGGCGGCCGCATGGTCCTTTGCCAGACGTAGGCCCAGCGTCTCCTCAATTACGGCGCCCAGCCCCACGTGTGCACGTCCGAGCAGTCGCGCCGCCAACTCGGTGTCGAACAAGGAGGAGGCCCTGAGCCCGAGCGCCGCCAGGCAGGGCAGGTCCTGGTCTGCGGCGTGCAGCACCCACTCCGGCCCGTCGAGGACGGAGGCGAGGGCGGACATGTCTCCTGCGCCGAGCGGATCGATCAGTACTGTTCCCGCGCCCTGTCGGCGCAGCTGCACCAGGTAGGCGTCCTGCCCATACCGGAATCCGGAGGCGCGCTCGGCATCCACCGCAATCGGCCCGGTGCCCGCAGCCAGTGCAGCGGCCGCATGCGCCAACGCCGCCGGCGTGTCGGTCACCGGGGGAAGCCCCTCCGCCGGACGCCGATAGGCGACTACGGCGTCGTCAGGAACGGGGGAGTCGGTCGTGCCGGGCACCCTCACCGGCACTGGCGTGGAGCGGCCGGTCACCGGGATGCCCCCGCCAGGCCCAGGGGCACAGCGCTCTCCGGCTCGTTCCCGGCGGTGAGGTGAATGAGCTCGTACCAGGCCAGAAGATGCGGGGACAGATCTGGTGTTGACGGCGTCCAGGAGGAACGAATCTCCACATGGGCGCAGGCATCCGTCAGTTCCAGGCCGCCGAAGGTGTCTGACAGCACCCGGGTCACTGTGCCCACCAGGGCGTGCCTGCCGGCACCCGCATGGTCGAGCGCATCGGTGAGCCAGGACCAGGCCGCGGAACCGAGCAGCGGGTCGGTGCCGATCTCCTCGTCCACTCGCGCGCGCACCATGACAACCAGACGGAAGTCACCGTCCCAGGCGGCCTGCGTCGCGGGGTCGTGCAGCACCACGAAGCGACCGGATGCGATCGGTGTGCCCGCCTCCGTCTGCACGGTCTCCGCCGTCAAGGCCGCAGCGTAGGGGGCCAGCCGCGCCGGCGCTGGGACCTCCTGAAGGATCAGGCCGCGTGGCCGGGCCGGGATGCGCAGCGACTCCAGGGCAGTGCGGAAGCGCTCCGGCATAGTGGGCGCAGCCGGTTCACGAGGCTGCACGCGAGGAATGTCTGGCACTGCTTCAGGCTACCGGCGGATATGCACCGCACATGTTGCCACGCCGATCCCGCGCGCCGACACGTCTCACCAATGCAACCGCCCCGTAGCCTGGACTCGTGGTCTATCGTGAGACCGGCCGACGGGCTTCGCTCGCGGCGGCGAGACCACACCAGCTATGAAGACAGGACAGGAATCGACTCCATGACCTTGCCTGAGAACGCCAGCCCGCTCGCATCCCGCGGCTCCATGCGGCGCATCGACTGGGAGACCTTCCGCCGCATCGCAGAGGACGCCGCCACCACGCTGCCGATCGAGCAGACCTCAGCCTGGGACGCCTTCGATGCTGCGATGGACGGACGGGAGCCGTGGGGACGGCTCGTGTACGAGACCGCCGACGGCACTCCGCGAGCCCTGATCGCGCTGACACGCATGGATGTACGCGGTTTCCCCTATCTGTGGGCGCGGCACGCCCCGGTGTGGCTGGGCGCGGAGCCGACCGCCGCCGAGGAGGCGGAACTGCGGGAACTGCTGGTTGAGGGAGTGCGGTTCCACGACCCGGCGATCGTATTCGTCCGGCTGCACTTCACTCACCCCGACCCCGGGCTGCGTGAGCTGCTACAGACCATGGCCTACGACCACACCGTCATCCTGGATGTGGACCGCGCCGACGACGAGGCCTTCCTGGCCTCCTTCAAGCCCCGCGGACGCCGTGACGTGCGCAAGGCGCTGCGCAACACCGAGCTCACCTACCACGATGAGACGGACAAGGCTGAGGAGGTCTTCGGGGAGCTGTACCAGATCCTCCTGGAGACGGGCGACCGGGACGGATTCCATGCCGCTCCTGAGGAGACCTACCGCACCATGCTGCGCACCCTCGGGCCGGACCACTGCCGGCTGTACGTGGCGCGCCGTGGTGGCGGCGAAGCGCTGGCCTGGAGCATTGACACGGTGTGGGGCGACGGCGCCGGACGCTACTACGCCGCCTCGACCGCGGAGGGGCGGCGGGGACGTGCCGCCGATGCACTGCTGTACAAGGAGGGCTGCTGGCTGCGTGAGCGCGGCGTGCGAACCTGGGACCTGATGGGTGCCGGCTCCGAGCGGACACCCGAGCTGAACGGCGTCGGCTCCTTCAAGGGCAAGTTCACGCCCGACGGGACCGTGGCCATTCCCGGCCCCTGGGATGTGCCGGTGCGGCCGCGGGTGTACGGCTCCCTGGTGAGTGCCCTGACGTTCAAGCACCGGGTGCATTCGGGCACCGCCCGGCTGCGTGAGCGCCTTGGCTCCCTGCGCGGCGGCCGTGACGGCGCCGACGAAGCGACTGCCGACGGTAACGAGTAGCCGCAGGACCCGGCCGGGCAGGGCTTGGCGTCGGCACGCCCGGGCCGCGCCGCGCCCGCCCGGCGCTCAGGACCGGGCGGCGCGTGGACGGGCGAGAATGGTCACGGCCTCGTCCCCGACGACGTCGGCAAGCAGCCTGGTGCCGCCGACGACGTCGTCCCCGGTGAGCACATCGGTCCAGGTCCCCCGTGGCAGCACGATCGTGTGACTGCCCCAGCCGCCAAGCCGCTCGAGGCGGCGGCCCAGGCGTCGCACCACCACAACGACGTCGGCCTCGTCATCAAGCAGGCGGGCGTAGGCGAAGGCGCAGGCGGTGGTTGTCGGCAGCGGCAAGTAGCCCGAGCGCGCACCGACGAAGGTCTCCGGCCTGTCCGCGCGCAGTCGGCACAGCCGGGCGGTGAGCCGCAGCTTGGCCTCGTCCACCGTCAGCTCGGCACCGGCAGGCGCCTGCGAGTCCCGCTTCAGGGCGGCACCCAGTCCGGTTTCCCCCGAGTAGCGCACCGGGCGTCGGTTGTCCGGGTCCACGAGGCTGGTGCGGGTCACCTCGCTGCCCTGGTAGACGTCGGCGACCCCGAGCCAGGTCAGGGTCATCGCCTTGTTCGCTAGAATCGTGTCACGCACGGCCCTGGAGGTCAGTGCGGCGAAGTCGTTCATCTCCTCGGCCACGTCCGCCCGGTTCAGCAGGGCGCTCGCGTACTCGGCCAGCTGGCCCTCGCGCTCGGCGTCCGGCGCCGTCCACGTTGTCCAAGACTTCTGCTCGCGGGCGGCCTTGATCAGGTACGCCCCCAGCCGTTCGCCGTCGATCGGGTCACCCGAGGTGGGAGCCCAGGTTCCCCACAGCGTCTGCCACAACAGGTTCTCCGTGCACCCGTCCAGGTCGGCGGGTCGCGCATCCGCAGTCAGGTCGCGCAGCCGGTGGACGACCTCCGCCCACTCGGCACTGTATGAGGCGAGCACGTCGATGCGTGCGCGTACGTCCTCGCTCCGCTTCGTGTCGTGTGTGGTGGAGGTGACCATGGTGGCGGGCCAGGCGTGCTGCACGCGCTGTGCCCAGGCGTGCGCCTCATCCGCGGGCAGGGCGAAGCCCGCGGGGTCCCCGCCGACCTCGGTCAGGCTGGTCAGGTGCGTCCACCGGTAGAAGGTGGTGTCCTCCACACCCTTGGCGGTGACGGCGCCGCACACCTGCTGGAATCGGGTGATGATCTCGGCCCGCTCGGGCGTGTCGGAGGGCTCGCCTGCACCGACCTGCTCGCCCAGCAGTATTGCCACCACCAAGTCGAGCGTCGGGAACTGGTCCGGGGACAGGCGGGTGCGGGCACGGTCGGCGGTCTCCCGCAGGACACGGGCCTGCTCCTCCTCGGCCTGCCTTCCAGGAACCACGTAGGCGCGGTAGCGGTCGGCCGCCACCAGCAGCTCCACGACGCAGGCCCGCAAGTCCCGGAAGGTGTGGTCGGACAGATACAGGTCCCGGGAGGTGATCGTGTGCAGCAGCTCCACCAGGCGGTTGACCTCCGAGGCCAGTGAGCCGGAGATGATCTCCCGCTTGGCGTCACTGGATACACGGGTGTAGTCGATCGGTACGTTCCCGGTCAGCTCCCGCATCAGCGCCCCCAGGTTGCGGGCTCCGGCGGGGTCGACCTGCAACTGGTCGATGCGCCAGGCGGCGTCATATCCGGTCGTCCCGGCTGCGCGCCAGCTCGGTGGCAGCAGTTCGTCGGGGGCGAGGATCTTCTCGGCCGCGATCCAGGCGCCGCCGGTCGCCTGTGACAACCGGTTCAAGTATCCCTCCGGGTCGGCCAGGCCATCGGGGTGGTCCACGCGCAACGCGTCAATCGTGCCTGCCTCAAGCAGCTCGAGGATGAGCGCGTGGGAGCCGGCGAACACCTCCGGGTCCTCCACGCGCACGGCCGCCAGCGTGGCGATGTCGAAGAAGCGCCGGTAGTTGAGCTCCTCATCGCCGACTCGCCAGTAGGCGAGCCGATAGTGCTGACGGCGCAGAAGCTCCGGAAGCGGCAGGTCGTGCGTGCCGACGGCGAGTGGGAACACCTGGTCGTAGTAGCGCAGCACCCACTGCTCGTCGCGCTCGGGCTCGGTGGGAATGCTAATGCGCTCCACGGTGAGCTCACCGTCGGAAAGCACCTTGCCGATGCGCTGCCCGAGCACCGGCAGCAGCAGCTTCTCGCCGCGGGGAGCATCGAACCAGGCGGCGTACGGCGATGCCGGGCCGTCGCGCAGCACCGACCACAGGGGCGGGTTGTGCCAGATCGGCGTCGGTACCGACATGTGGTTGGGAACGATGTCCACCACTATGCCCAGTCCGGCTGCGTGAGCGTCCCGGGCCAGGCGCTCCAGGCCCTCCCGACCGCCCATCACTGCACTGATATGGGTGTGGTCGACGACGTCGTAGCCGTGGGTGGAGCCAGGGCTGGCGGCGAGGATGGGGGAGAGGTACAGGTCGGTTACGCCGAGCTCGCGCAGGTAGGGAAGTAGTTCCCGCACGTCGTCGAAGGTCAGGGCCTCACCCAGCTGCAGTCGGTAGGTGGTCACCGGGGTGCGGCGGTCAGGTGAGGGCAGGTGGTGGTTCGAGGCGGGGGCGGTCATTCGGATCCTCCTGCTGCCGGCGTCGATTCAGATTCCGGTGCTGATTCCGATTCCGGTGCCGGCTCCGGTGACGTGGTCATCCGCTCCGTCGAGGCGGCAGGCTCGGCGGCGGTCGGCTCGGAGTTGTCGCTCGTCGGCTCGGTGGCGGCGCTGACAGGCGCCTGCGCGACGACGGTCCTCGGTATCTCGCGAGGCTGCGGCACCTCCACCGGCTCAGGCGCAGGGACGGAGATGAGGAACAGCATGGAGTGCGCCTCCACGGTCACCTGCTGACCGGCTGCGGACTCCTCACCTGAGCCGGTCGAGACCTGCTCCGGGCGCGGCGCGGCCGTCGGTGCCGTGTCGAGTACCGTGCGCCACCGCGGCGAGTGATCCGGGCCGGGCAGGGTGAACACAATGTCCTCACTGGAGGCGTTGAACAAGGCCAGGAAGGAGTCATCCGTGATGCGCTGCCCGCGCTCGTCCGGCTCGTGAATCGCATCGCCGTTAAGGAAGACCGTGATCGCACGGGCGTACCACGTGTCCCAGTCCTCATCGGTCATGCGGGCACCGGAGGGGCTGAGCCACTCGATCTCGCCGAGCTCGGACTCGCCGCCGTGGCCGGCCTCACCGGTGAAGAAGCGCCGTCGGCGCAGCACCGGATGGTCCCGACGCAGGCGAATCATGTTGCGGGTGAAGGCGAGCAGATCCTCCTGCTCCTCAGTCAGGTCCCAGTTGAGCCAGGTGATCTCATTGTCCTGGCAGTAGCCGTTGTTGTTGCCCCCCTGGGTGCGGCCCATCTCGTCGCCGTGGCAGAGCATGGGCACGCCCTGGCTGAACATCATCGTGGCGATGAAGTTGCGTACCTGCCTGCCCCGCAGCGCCAGCACCTCGGGGTCATCCGTGGGGCCCTCGGCGCCGCAGTTCCATGAGCGGTTGTCGGAGGCGCCGTCGGCGCCGCCCTCACCGTTGGCCTCATTGTGCTTGTGGTTGTAAGAGACCAGGTCGTGCAGGGTGAAGCCGTCATGGGCGGTGACGAAGTTGATGCTGGACACGGGGGTGCGGCCGGAGCGCTGATACAGATCGGAGGAGCCGGTGATCCGGGCGGCGAACTCGCCCAGGGTGGACGGCTCTCCTCGCCAGAAGTCGCGCACCGTGTCCCGGTACTTGCCGTTCCACTCGCTCCACAGGGCGGGGAACTCGCCCACGTTGTAGCCGCCCTCGCCGACGTCCCACGGTTCAGCGATGAGCTTGACCCGGGACAGGATCGGGTCCTGGTGGATGATGTCGAAGAACGCGGACAGCTTGTCGACCTCGTGGAACTGCCGGGCCAGGGTGGAGGCCAGGTCGAAGCGGAATCCGTCCACGTGCATCTCCGTCACCCAGTAGCGCAGGGAGTCCATGATCAGCTGGAGGACCGCGGGGGAGCGCATCAGCAGGGAGTTCCCGGTGCCGGTGGTGTCGAAGTAGTGGGCCTGGTCGCCGTCCACCAGCCGGTAGTAGGCGGCGTTGTCGATGCCGCGGAAGGACAGGGTCGGCCCCAGGTGATTGCCCTCCGCCGTGTGGTTGTAGACCACGTCCAGGAGTACCTCGATATCGGCCTCATGGAAGGCCTTGACCATGGTCTTGAACTCCTGGACCTGCTGGCCGTCGGCGCCGTGGGCGGCGTAGGCGTTGTGCGGGGCGAAGTAGCCGATGGTGTTGTATCCCCAGTAGTTCGACAGCCCCTTGTCCTGCAGGAAGGTGTCATTGACGAACTGGTGCACCGGCATCAGCTCGATGGCGGTGATGCCCAGGTCCTTGAGGTGCTCGATCACGGCCGGCTCCGCCAGGCCCGCATAGGTGCCGCGCAGGTGCTCCGGGATGCGCTCGTTGAGCTGGGTCATGCCCTTGACGTGCGCCTCGTAGATGATCGTGTTGTGGTACTCGTGGCCGGGCGGACGGTCATGGCCCCAGTCGAAGTACGGGGAGACCACCACCGAGCGCATGGTGGCCGACGCGGAATCCTCCTGGTTGCGGACCGACGGATCGTCGACGTCGTAGGAGTAGAGCGCGCGGGACCCGGTCACCTGGCCGGAGATCGCCTTCGCGTAGGGATCCAGGAGAAGCTTGGAGGAGTCGCACCGGTGGCCGGCCGCCGGGTCGTAGGGGCCGTGCACTCGATAGCCGTAGTGCTGGCCTGGCTGCACGGACGGCAGGTAGGCGTGCCAAACGTCGGCGTCCTCCTCCGTCAGTGGGATGCGGGTCTCCCGGCCGGCGTCGTCGAACAGGCACAGGTCTACGGCCTGCGCCGCCGAGGAGTAAAGCGCGAAGTTCGTGCCGGAGCCGTCGTAGTTGGCTCCCAGCGGGTAGGGCCGCCCCGGCCAGATGGACCGCTCCGGGTCCTCAGGTTCCTCCGCGGGCTGTGCCTCCTGCGCGGGCTGTGCCGCTTGCGCGGGCTGCGCCGCTTGCGCGGGCTGCGCCGCTTGCGCGGGCTGCGCCTCCGAGGGGACGGCGTCAGGCTGTATTGCTGCTTGTTCCGGTGAGTCCGCGGAGGGGGTCGGGCGACTGTGCATGGGCTCAACTGTGCCACGGATTGACGCCCCCGTACGGGAACCGTGCAAACAACTTCGCCTCGGATGGCCGCTCGCCGGGCACTCGGTCCGGGCGAGCTTCGCCACATGGCGCCGGGTCGATTTGTCAGCCTCGGGAGCACTCTGCTAGTTTTCTCGAGTGGCTCCCGCAAGGGGGCGACGCATGCGGATGTGGCTCAGTTGGTAGAGCATCACCTTGCCAAGGTGAGGGTCGCGGGTTCGAGTCCCGTCATCCGCTCGGGCGATTGGCGCAGCGGGAGCGCGCTTCCCTGACACGGAAGAGGTCACTGGTTCGATCCCAGTATCGCCCACTGGTAAGGCCTCGGACCGGACGGTCCGGGGTCTTCGTTTCTAATACGGCCCATCCCGGGTACACCAGCAGGAGGTTCCACTTGCCCCGCTCGCAGCGCCAAACCCCCTCCCGACCGGATCTACTACCCGTCGTGATCGGCGGTGACATCGGCGCCTACGCCCTGGCGCGTCAGCTGCACGACGCCACTGGGCAGCGGGTCAAGCTCCTGTCGGCCCGGCCGATCGAGGCGATCAGCCTGTCCGCGTACATCGACGTGGTGCCGCAGGCGTCCACGGACACCGCAGCCATGCTCGCCCGCCTGCACGAGTTGGTGGAGGGGCGTGGGGAGCGAAGTGCCGTCGTGATGGCCAACCGGGACTCGGTCGCGCGCGATCTGGCTGCGCATCGCGACGAGCTCGAGCCGCGATACGTCGTTCCCTTCCCCTCGGTTCAGGCCATGGACGAGCTGAGCAACAAGGTCGGCTTCGTGCAGGCCTGCGCCGCCCTGGGGCTGCACACGCCCCGGCAGGTGGAGGTCACGGGCGCGGACCTGGCCGACGGCGATCCGCAGATCGGCATCCCCTTCCCCCTGGTGGGCAAGGCCGCCATCGGCTCCGACTGGGACGACCTGGAGTTCGAGGGCAAGCGGAAGATCTACTTCCTCGACACGCCGGAGCAGCTGCACGCGCTGTGGGAGGACCTGCGGCGGGCCGGCTTCGGCTCCACCTTCCTGATTCAGGAGCGCATCCCCGGTGACGACGACGCCATGCGCTCGGTGACCGCATATGTCGCCTCCACGGGGGAGACGACGCTGATCGGCTCGGCACGGGTGCTCCTCGAGGATCACGCCCCCACGCTCATCGGCAACCCGGTCGCCATGATCACCCAGCCCTACCCCGAGCTGTGGGACGGGGCCGAGCGACTGCTCGCCTCGGTCGGCTACCGGGGATTCGCCAACTTCGACATCAAGATTGATCCGCGCGACGGCCGGGCGATCTTCTTCGAGGTCAACCCCCGCATCGGCAGGAACTCGTTCTACATGAGTGCCGCCGGGGTGAACCCGATGGTGCCCATGATCTCGGACCTGGTCGACGGCCGTCCCGGCCCCCGCCGCGAGGCCCGCAGAGAAGTGCTCTACAGCCTGCTTCCGCATCACCTCGTCCTCCATCAGCTCGACGATCCCGCCCTGCGTAGGCGTGTTCTGCGGCTGGCTCCGCGCGCCGTAGACCCGCTCCTCGACCCCGCCGAGCGCTCCCTGCGCCGGCGCCTGCTGGTGGCTGCCCAGAAGCTGAACCACGACCGCAAGTTCCACCGCTACCATCCCAAGCCGCTGCTGCGCCGGCGCTGAAAGGTTCCTACCCGAGACAGCTGGGGCGGCCTGGCGGTATTCACGCACCTGCCGGTCCCGCCCCCGGAGGAGGTGTTGGGGTTCTCCCTGAGGAGGACTCTGGGCTCGGGATCATCCCTACGGATGAGGCACGCTCTGGGACGGGATTCTCTATCCTGTGCGAAACACAGTTTCTGCACAGGAGTGCCAACCTATGTCCACAGCGCAACAGTCTGTCCTCGGCCGCCTCGTTCCCCTCGACGCCCGCGGGATGCGCCTCGCCATCGGGGGCACGCCGGCGCCCCTGGAGCAGACCGGGCCCTGGGAGGCCTTCGAGCGCAGTCAGGGCCGAGCGCTGTTCGGCCGGTACGCCTATGAGGCGGACTCCAAGACCGTGGCGGTGATCGCGCTTTACCGCTACACCGTGGCCAAGTGGTCGTTCCTGTGGGCCAAGCACGGGCCGGTGTGGCTCAGCGAGCAGACCCCGGCGCGCGAGGCGGAGCTGCGGCGCCTGCTCGTGGCCGAGGCGCGTCGGCGTGACCGGCGCATCGCCTTCATCCGCATGCACGCCCGCTTTCAGGCCCGCGACACGCTGCCGCTGCTCAGCTCCATCACCTACGACCGCACCTATGTGATCGACCTGCGTCCGGGCACGCCCGAGGCCATCCGGGCCGCGATGCCCAAGGACGGGCGCCGCGGTGTGCGCCGGGCCGAGCGGGTGGCCCGCGAGGCCGGATGCACGATCAGCGAGGAGACCGGACTCGACCGAGAGGAATTCGAGAAGGTCTACCAGGTGCTGGTGGCCACCGCACAGCGAGACGGCTTCCGGCCCCACCCCTCCCAGGTCTACTGGGACATGCTCACCAGCCTGGGGCCGGAGCACGCCCGGCTGTTCGTGCTGCGGCGTGACGGCGTGCCGCACTGCTGGGACCTGGTGACCGTCTCCGGCAAGGATGCGGCCGCCTACTACGGAGCCTCCTCCAATGAGTCGCGTGGCTTCCGCGGCGCCGAGGCGCTGGACTGGGCCGTGGCCTGCCGACTCGCCGCGGAGGGCATGTGGGGACTGGACCTGATGGGGGCCGAGTCCACGCGGGTGCCGGAGCTGTACAGCGTTGGACGCTACAAGCGGCGCTTCGCCCAGCACCCCACCGAGGTTGACGGCGCATGGGACGTGCCCGTGCGCCCGGTGCTGTACCGTGCCCTGGTCAAGGCGCGTCGCGCGCGTCACGCAGCGCGCCGTCGGCTCGGCCGCTGAGTTGCGGGCGGCACTCGGTATGATCCCGTGCGTACGCGCGAGCACCAGTACAGCTCGCGCCGAGCTGATCAGCTGATCAAAAGGAGCATCCGTGTCACCCCAGCCCACACTCACCATTACTGTCGACGGCGCCGAGCGCACAATCGATGCGGGCACAACGGGGGCGACGCTGTTCGCGGCGGACCGTGAAGCGGTCGCCATGAGGGTCGACGGCGAGCCGTGGGACCTGGACCGCGTCATTCCGGCGGAAGCCGTCGTCGAACCCATCACCCTCGGCAGCGAGGACGGGCTGAACATCCTGCGGCACTCCGCCACGCACGTGATGGCGCAGGCCGTCCAGGAGCTCTTCCCCGATGTCAACCTCGGCATCGGCCCCTTCATCACCGACGGCTTCTACTACGACTTCGGCGGCATCGACTCCGTCACCCCCGAGCTGCTGCGTGAGATCGAGAAGCGCATGAAGCGCATCGTCAAGGAGAATCAGGCCTTCCGGCGGCGCGACATCACCGAGGCCGAGGGGCGCGCGGAACTGGCCGACCAGCCCTACAAGCTGGAGCTGATCACGACCAAGGGGGCCGGCGCCGAGTCCGCCTCCGTGGAGGTCGGGGCGGGCGGCCTGACCATGTATGACAACGTGCGCCGCGACGGCACCGTGGCCTGGAAGGACCTGTGCCGCGGTCCGCACCTGCCC
Source organism: Actinomyces procaprae (assembly GCF_004798665.1). Taxonomy (NCBI): domain Bacteria; kingdom Bacillati; phylum Actinomycetota; class Actinomycetes; order Actinomycetales; family Actinomycetaceae; genus Actinomyces; species Actinomyces procaprae. The sequence continues at coordinate 1,718,892 of NZ_CP039292.1, read as the reverse complement.
TCCACCAAGCTCATCGGCAACGGATTCGCCCTGACCCGCTCCTCGGCCGCCTACTGGAAGGGCGACCAGAACGGTGACTCCCTGCAGCGCATCTACGGCACGGCCTGGGCCAGCAAGGAGGACCTGAAGGCCTACCAGACCCGCATGGCCGAGGCCGCCCGCCGCGACCACCGGCGTCTCGGTGCCGAATTGGACCTGTTCTCCTTCCCGGAGGAGATCGGCCCCGGGCTAGTGGTCTTCCACCCCAAGGGCGGCATCCTGCGCCACGAGATCGAGCAGTACGTCATCGACCGGCACATCGAGGCGGGCTACGACCTGGTGCACACCCCGGAGATCTCCAAGGGTGGACTGTTCCACACCTCCGGGCACCTGCCCTACTACGCGGACACCATGTTCCCGCCCATGCTCGCCGACGAGGAGCGCGACGCCGAGGGCAACGTCACCAGGGCCGGGCAGGAGTACTACCTCAAGGCCATGAACTGCCCCATGCACAACCTGATCTTCCGCTCCCGTGGACGCTCCTACCGGGAGCTTCCACTGAAGTTCTTCGAGATGGGGCGCGACTACCGGTACGAGAAGAGCGGCGTGGTGCATGGTCTCACCCGCATGCGCGGCTTCACGCAGGACGACTCCCACACCTACTGCACCCCGGAGCAGGCGGGCGAGGAGATCCGGCGGCAGATCGAGTTCTTCCTGTCCATTCTCAAGGCTTTCGGCCTGGACGACTTCTACCTGGAGCTGTCCACGCGTGACGAGGACGGCGCCAAGAAGGACAAGTTCATCGGCTCCGACGCCGACTGGGAGGCAGCCACCCGCACCTTGCAGGAGGTGTGCGACTCCACCGGGCTCGAGCTGGTTCCCGACCCGGGCGGCGCCGCCTTCTACGGCCCCAAGGTCTCCGTGCAGGTCAAGGACGCCATCGGCCGTACCTGGCAGATGTCCACCATCCAGTACGACTTCAACCAGCCCGAGCGCTTCGACCTGGAGTACACCGCCGCCGACGGCACCCGCCGCCGCCCGATCATGATCCACGCCGCCAAGCTCGGCAGCGTGGAGCGCTTCATCGGCGTGCTCACCGAGCACTACGCCGGCGCCTTCCCCGCCTGGCTCGCACCCGTGCAGGTGCGGCTGGTGCCGGTGGCCGAGGCCTTCGACGCCTATGTGGACGGCGTCGCCGCCAGGCTGCGCGCCCGGGGCGTGCGCGTGGAGGTGGATCACTCCGACGACCGCTTCGGCAAGAAGATCCGCAACGCCTCCAAGGAGAAGGTCCCCTTCACGCTGATCGCCGGCGGGGAGGACGCCGAGGCGGGAGCCGTGTCCTTCCGGTTCCGCGACGGCTCGCAGACCAACGGCGTGCCCGTTGACGAGGCCGTTGAGCACATCACCCGCGTCATCGCCGAGCGCGTCAACGAGCCGGCGGGGGAGAGGCTCAACCGTGACTGAGCAGACGGATCCGCTCGTGACATCCGGCTCGGGGCACCGGGGCGGGGAGCTCGATGACCTCGCGGGCACCGTCGTCGACGGCGTCCGTATCGAGGCCCCCTTCCAGGCGCCCGACACGCCGGACCCCTTCGGGAGGCTGTGGACGCCTCACCGCATGGTGTACATCGGCGGGCAGGACAAGCCCACCGACGACTCCGCCGCCCAGTGCCCCTTCTGCGCCGCTCCCGGGCGGTCGGACACGGATGCCCTCATCGTCCATCGCGGCCAGACCGCGTATGTGCTGATGAACCTGTACCCCTACAACACGGGCCATCTGCTGATCTGTCCCTACCGGCACATCTCGGACTGGACGGAGGCGAGCGACGCCGAGCGCGCGGAGATCGGGCGGCTAACCGCTCGAGCCATGGAAGTCGTGCGTGCGGTCTCCCGCCCGCACGGCTTCAACCTCGGCATGAACCAGGGCGAGGTGGCCGGCGCCGGCATTGCCGCCCACCTGCATCAGCATGTGGTGCCGCGCTGGACCGGGGACGCCAACTTCATGCCGATCATCGGAAAGACCAAGCCGGTGCCCCAGCTCCTGGGCGATCAGCGTGATCAACTGGCCGCCGCTTGGGACACGGCACCCACCGGCCTGGACCCGCAGCGTCCTGCCAACTCGAACCACTGAGGACCCGCTCATGCTCGGACAACACGGACGCGGGCTGACCCGCGCCCTGTTCACCGTCCCCGCCCGGCTGCTCGCCAGGGCGGGCGTCACCCCTAACATGCTCACGGTCGCCGGCACGGTGGCGACGATCGCCGTCGCGGTGCTCACCCTGCCGCAGGGGCACTTCATCCTCGGCCCGGTGCTGTTGGCGCTTGTCCTGATCGGTGACTCATTCGATGGCATCCTGGCCCGCCTGACGGGGACCAGCTCCGCCTTCGGCGCCTTCCTCGACTCCACCATGGACCGCCTGGCCGACGGCGCCGTCTTCGGGTCCCTGGCCGTGTGGGCGGCGCTGCACATGGAGCCGGGCACCTTGCGGACCTGGACGGTCGCCGTCGCCGTGTGCGTGGTGGTGCTGGCCGCCGCGGTTCCCTATGCGCGTGCACGTGCCGAGTCCGTGGGCGCCACCGCCGCGGTGGGCATCGCCGAGCGCACCGACCGCCTGGTGCTCGCCGCCGTCGGCGTGCTCGCCGTGGGACCGGGAGCGCCGCAGTGGGTCCTGACCGCAGCACTCGGAGTGATCGCACTCGCCTCCTTCATCACCGTGGTGCAGAGGATCATGGCGGCGCGCGCGCAGCTGCTGCACACCGAGCCGGGGGAGCGCCCGTGAGCGTCGGCATCGAGGACCTGTACCGCTTCGCCTGGCGGCACGTGCGCAAGCTACCCCCCTCCGTCGGCTACGGGCTGTCCGCACTCGGGGCCGACGTCGCCTGGATGGGGCAGCGGTTGCGCGGCGGGGACAAGGGCGTGGGCCAGCTGGAGAAGAACCTGGCGCGGGTGCTGCCCGGTGCCACGGCCCGGCAGGTGCGCCGCCTGTCGCGCGCGGGCATGCGCTCCTACATGCGCTACTTCTATGAGGCCTTCGCCCTGCCGGGAATGAGCCTGGAGCAGATTCAGGCGTGCGTGCGCCCGGTCATTGACCCGCGCGCCTACGCCGACATCTCCCGCGGCTCCATCGTCATTGCGCTGCCGCACATGGGCAACTGGGACCTCGCCGGAGCCTGGGCCAGCCAGGAACTCGCCCAGGTGCTCACGGTCGCGGAGCGGCTCGAGCCCGCCGACCTCTTCGAGCAGTTCGTCAGCTTCCGCGAGGGACTGGGCATGAGGGTAATCGGCCAGGGCCGGGGGGAGAAGGTGTTCGACCGGCTCGTCCAGACCGCCCAGGAGGGGCACTACGTGGTCGCTCTGCTCGCTGACCGCGACCTGTCCAGCTCGGGTGTGCTGACGGAGCTCGGGGGATACCCGGCTCGCGTGGCCGCGGGCCCTGCCGCCCTGGCGGTCAGGCTCGGCGTGCCCCTGTACAACGCCTCCCTGCACTATGAGCGCCTGGAGGGTCAGCGGCGGCGGCGGGCGGGATCGCCCTGGGGCATCGTGCTGACCATTCGCCACGTGGCGGCGCCGACTGGCCTGGAGGGACGCGAGCGGGTCACCGCATGGACGAATTCCTGGGTGGAGGAACTCGCCCCCCGCCTGGCCGAGCACGCCGTCGACTGGCACATGCTTCAGCCGGTTTTCGACGCCGACCTCGACCCCGAGCGGCTCGCGCGCCGTCACGCCGCCGAGGCCGCCGGGCGCGGGAGCGGGTCGGCAGAGCAGGAGCCACAGGCATGAGAATCGGAATCGTGTGCCCATACTCACTGGATGCGCACGGCGGGGTACAGGTACACGTCATGGACCTCGCCCGGGAGCTGATGCGCCGCGGCCATGAGGTCCAGGTGCTCGCCCCGGCCTCACAGGAGCTGGAGGTGCCCGACTGGGTCACCAGCGCCGGGGATTCCATAGCCATCCCCTACAACGGCTCGATCGCCCGGCTCAACTTCGGCACCGCGGTCGCCAGGCGCGCCCACCGTTGGCTGGCCGCCGGGGACTTCGACCTGCTGCACATCCATGAGCCCATCACGCCCAGCGTCGGAATGCTGGCGCTGCAGGCGTCGGCAGGACCGGTCGTCGGCACGTTCCATGCGGCGATGGACCGTTCGCTCACTCGTGAACTGCTGTCCCCGGTGGCGGTGCCGCTGATGGAGAAGCTCACGGCGCGTATCGCCGTCTCCGAGGAGGCCCGGCGCACGCTGATCCAGTACCACGGTGGCGACGCCGTGGTGATCCCCAATGGGGTGGAGGTCGCCCCCTTCGCCCAGGCGCCCAAGGACGACTCCCGCTTCGTCGGCACGGCGGCGGCGCCAACCGTCTCCTTCCTCGGACGCCTGGACGAGCCCCGTAAGGGCCTCCAGATTCTGGCCCGGGCCATCCCGACGGTGCTGGAGAGCATCCCCACGGCCCGTTTCCTCATCGCCGGACGCGGCGAGGCGGAGGAGCAGCGGGCCGCCCTGTCTCATTACGGAGACCGAGTGGTCTTCCTGGGCGGTGTCTCCGACGCGGACAAGGCCGCCATGCTCGCCTCCTGCTCGTGCTATGTGGCGCCGCAGACCGGCGGCGAGTCATTCGGCATCGTGCTGGTGGAGGCAATGGCGGCGGGCACCAATGTGGTCGCCTCGGACCTGACCGCCTTCTCCGACGTGCTCGGCGCCGGCGCCTACGGAGCCCTGTTCCGCAACGGCGACGGCGAGGACCTCGCCCGCGCCATTATCGACACGCTGACCGACACCGCCGCAGCGGATGCCCGCAGGGCTGCCGCGACAGCCGTCGTCGGCCGCTACGACTGGTCCGCGGTCACCGACGCCATCCTCGACGTGTACGACATGGCACTGTCCACCGCTCACACCCGCGTCACTGTCGCACCCGGCTTCCGCACCATGGTGGGGCGGCTGCGTGACGCTCTCGACGACTGACGGACTCCAAGATGACCCTGCCCATTGCGATCGCAATTCCGCCCGACTCCGCCCCCGTCGGGCCTCATCCCGGAGGGCTGCCGGGCTGGCTGCTGCCCGCAGTCGTCGTCCTGCTGGTCGCCCTCGTGGTGGTGGCCGTCGCCTGGTCGCTGTACGCCAAGGCGCTGCGTGTGGACCGACTTCACCGGCAGGTGCTGGGCTCGCGGGCCACCTTGGAGGCGCAGCTGGTGCACCGGGCCCAGGCCGCCGCCGACCTCGCCGGAACGGGGCTGCTGGACCCGGCCTCGGCACTGATCCTGTCGCGCGCCGCGTACGACGCCCTGGACGCCGAGGGGCCACTCGTTGAGGACGGACTCGACACCGAGACCCCCCGCCGCGATGCTCCCGCGGGCGAGCAGACACGCAGCCGCGCACGCATCGAGTCCGACCTGTCCCGCGTGATTCGCACGGTCGTGGACCCACAGGTGCGTGCCGCCCTCGACGGCGATCCGCGGGGGCATGAGTCGCTGGCGCGCCTCGACCGGGCCTCCTACCGGCTCGTGCTGGCGCGCCGCTTCCACAACACGCACGTCGCCGAGGCCCGGCGGCTGCGTGGCGCGCTGGACGTGCGGGCGCTGCACCTGGCCGGCCACGCGCCGCTGCCGCAGACTTTCGACATCGACGACGCCGCGGTCGTGGAGACTGACGACGGGCGGGCGGAGACAACGGCATGAGCGTGCCCGGACCCAGTCCCAGTCCCGGAGGCGCCTGGGCGCCGCGCCCCGGCTACCGACGTAGCGGATACCCTCCTGCCGGGGCCGCCCAGCCCGCGCCCGCTCCTCAGTGGGCGCCCCAGGCGATGGTGCACCGCCGTCGCGGAACGGTGGCCAGCACGGTGCTCGCGTGCATCGGCGCCGTCGGCCTGCTGCTGATGCTGTGGATCATCTCCGCCACTGCCGGTGAGGCGTCCGAACTGCTCGTCCCCATACTGCTGGCGCTGGTGCCATTCGGCATCGTCATGGTCACCGTGCGCTGGATCGACCGGTGGGAGCCCGAACCGCCCGGGCTGCTGCTGGCCGCATTCCTCTGGGGCGCCGGTGTGGCCACGGTCATCTCGTTGCTCGTGAACACCTCCGCATCGCTGCTGGTCTCGGCCGCCACCGGATCGGTGACCGGCGCCCAGTTCTTCTCCGCCGCGGTTACCGCGCCCATCGTTGAGGAGACGACCAAGGGACTGGGGGTGCTGATCGTCTTCCTGCTCTGGCGGCGTAACTTCAACGGTGCCGTCGACGGCATCGTCTATGCCGCCGTCGTTGCGGGCGGATTCGCCTTCGCCGAGAACATCCTGTACTTCGTGCAGTACTCCGATGCGCTGCTGATCACCTTCCTGATGCGCGGTATCGCCTCCCCATTCGCCCACGTGACCTTCACCTCCTGCACGGGGCTGGCGATCGGGGCGAGTGCGCGAATGCGCTCGAACCTGGCCTGGCTGTGGACAGCGCCACTGGGCCTGGCCTGCGCAATCATGCTGCACTCCTTCTGGAACGGCATGCTGATCACGGAGCCGTCCCTGTACTTCTACGTGGCGATGCCCTTCTTCTTCGCCGCCATCGGCCTGGTCGTGTGGCTGCGTTGGAGCGAACGCATGACCATGCGGCAGCGACTGGCCGACTATCAACGCGCCGGATGGTTCTCACCCGCAGAGGTCACCATGATCACCACCGGCGCCGGTCGTGCGGCCGCCCGTCGCTGGGCAAAGAGCCGGGGCCCGGTAGCGGCTCATGCGATGCGCAACTTCCTGGCCTGCGCGTCTGCGCTGGCGCAGTTGCGCCAGCAGGCGGTCGACGGGCATGCCGACGCGGATTTCTCGGCACAGGAGTCCGCCCTGCTGGCGGCTATAGTTGAGCAGCGTTATGCCTTCACCCGATGACGCCAATGGACTGCCCTCGCCCTCTGCCACCCTCGCAGCCGACGGACGTGACCCATCGCGCGTACCGGCCGACTGGAAGCAGCTCCTGGACGCCTCCGAGTGGCACCTGAACGACGTCGGCCTGCCGTCCCGCCGGGCAGCGCGCGTGATCGCCCTGCGGCAGGTGCCGCGTCCCGGCATACTGCTGGTGATCGGCCACGACTTCGGTGACACGACCCACTCGTGGGGCTTCACTCCGGGTGGTGGCCTGCTGCCGGGGGAGACGGCCATCGCCGGGGCTCGCCGCGAGCTGGCGGAGGAGACCGGTATCGGACTGCCGGCGTCGGCCCTGGTCGGCCCGGTGGTGGAGCGTGAGGCCCTGTTCGTCTTCAACCGGGTCACCTGTCGCCAGGATGAGCTGTTCTTCGTGACGCATCTGGGGGCGGGCGTAGGTGTGGATCGCTCCGGATGGACGGACACGGAGCAAGCGGTGCTGGACTCTTTACGCTGGTGGGACTTGGACGAACTGGACGCCGCCGTCGCCTCCGGCATGACCGTCTATCCCCGCATCCTGCCTGCCCTCGCCCGTGAGCTGATGGACGGCTGGGACGGCCGCGTGCGTCACGTCGTCGAGCACTGACGGGGCGTCGCTGCCGGTGACCACCGCCATAACGACCGACCTCGGTACGTAAGATCTACCGACCTCGGTACGTAAGATCTACCGACCTCGGTACGTAAGATCTACCGACCTCGGTACGTAAGATCTACCGACCTCGGTACGGGGCTTGGCGGTACGGTGGGCTGAGGCGCGGCGCGTTTTGACCGATCCCCTAAACTTGGCGTAGGTATGTTCGCGAGCGCCCTCCCGCCCTCTTAGCGGCGGGAGCAACGGAAGACTACAAGGAGAGCACATGTCGGGTCACTCCAAGTGGGCCACCACCAAGCACAAGAAGGCCGCCATCGACGCCAAGCGCGGCAAGCTGTTCGCCCGCCTCATCAAGAACATCGAGGTCGCCGCGCGCACCGGCGGCGGTGACCCCAGCGGCAACCCGACGCTCTTCGACGCCATCCAGAAGGCCAAGAAGAACTCCGTGCCGGCGGACAACATCACCCGCGCCGTCAAGCGCGGAAGCGGCGAGGAGGCAGGCGGCGCCGACTGGCAGACCATCATGTACGAGGGCTACGGGCCCGAGGGCGTTGCCTTCCTGGTCGAATGCCTCACCGACAACCGCAACCGCGCCGCCTCGGATGTGCGCGTCGCCTTCACCCGCACCGGTGGCTCCCTGGCGGACCCGGGCTCGGTCGCCTACAACTTCACCCGCAAGGGCGTAGTGGAGGTCGCCAAGGGTGAGGGCATTGATGAGGACACCATCCTCATGGCGGTGCTCGACGCCGGTGCCGAGGAGGTCGTCGAGGGCGCTGAGTCCTTCGAGATCATCTCCGAGCCGGGCGACCTGGTAGCCGTGCGCACGGCGGTGACCGAGGCCGGCATGGACTACGAGTCCGCCGAGTCCCAGTTCGTGGCGGGCACGACGGTGACGGTCGACGTCGAAGGCGCCCGCAAGGTCATGCGGCTGGTTGACGCCCTCGAGGATCTGGACGACGTTCAGAACGTCTTCACCTCCGTGGACATCACCCCCGAGGTCGCCGCCGAGCTGGACACCGACGACGAGTGATCCCGCACGTGCGCGCAGGCCATGAGTGACCCATCCCCGCTCGCCATCGAGCGCAACTCGGTGCGGGGCCGCAGACCGCGCCGAGTCGTCGCCGAGCAGCGTGTCCTGGGAATTGACCCGGGCATGACCCGCTGCGGGCTAGGCTGCGTGGATGTCGACCCGGGCCGCCGGGTGCGCCTGGTTGAGGTCGCGGTCGTGCGCACGCCGTCCTCCGACAGCCCGGAGCTGCGGCTGCTGGCCGTTGCCGAGGCGCTGGACGACTGGATCGCCAGGCTGGCGCCGACGAGCCTGTCCGTCGAGCGGGTCTTCGCGCACGACAACCTGCGCTCGGTGATCTCCGTGGCGCAGGTGATCGGCGTGGTGATGGTGGCAGGAGCCCGCGCCGGCCTGGAAGTGGCCCAGCACACCCCCAGTGAGGCCAAGGCCGCGGTTACCGGATCCGGCACTGCCGGCAAGGCGCAGGTACAGGCCATGGTGCAGCGCATCCTGGGCCTGGATGCCCCGCCGCGCCCCGCCGACGCCGCAGACGCCCTGGCACAGGCCATCTGCCACGGCTGGCGGGGTGGCGGCACCGGTGTGGACGGCAGTACCGACATGGTCTCCGCGGGCGGGTCCATTCGCGCATCGGCCCGCACTCCCGCACAGCAGGCCTGGGCGGCGGCGCAGGCGCGCGCACGCCGTACCGGTGCCGTCGACCCGCGCCGTCGGACACGCTAGAGTCAGCACATGCCGAACAGGTGTTCGACGTCCGCAATCGAAGGAGCCACCAACGCATGATCGCCTCACTGCGCGGAACCGTCCTCGAGGTGTCCCTCTCAGCTGCAACCATCGAGGTCGGCGGCGTCGGCATGACCTTCCAGGCCACGCCCACCACACTGGCCGGGCTGCACGTCGGTGAGGAGGGCTTCGTTCACACCGAGCTGATCGTGCGGGAGGACGCCCTGTCCCTGTACGGCTTCGCCGATGCCGACGAGCGCCGCTGCTTCCGGGTGCTGCTCGGTGCCAAGGGAGTGGGGGCGAAGCTCGCTCTGGCGATACTGGCGGTACACACCCCGGATGCACTGCGACGAGCGGTCTCCGGCAACGATGTCGCGGCGCTCAAGCGTGTTCCGGGACTAGGGCCGAAGGGTGCCCAGCGGGTCATCATCGACGTCGCCGACAAGCTGGGACCCGTCACCGGACAGGAGCCCGCCCCGGCGCCGGCGGCAGTCGGCGGGGAGCCGCATCCGGACGTGGTTGCCGCACTCGTCCAACTGGGCTGGAACGAGGCGACGGCGGCCCGGGCGGTCGCCTCCGTCGAGGCCGCGCACGCGGAAGCCGGGGCGGCGCCGCTTGCGGTGCCGGAGCTGCTGCGCGCCTCACTGCGTCACCTGGGAGGTGGAGCACGTGGCTGACTATCCTGCGGAGCACGGCGTTCCCGAGGGCGGCGGACGGCTCGTCGGCGGCGGCGCCGACGACGCCGAGCGCGCCGCGGAGGCCGCGCTGCGCCCCAAGCGGCTGGAGGACTTCGTCGGGCAGCAAGTGGTGCGCGGGCAGCTGTCCGTGGTGCTGCGCGCCGCGCTGGCCCGCGGCGTCGTCCCCGACCACGTGCTGCTTTCCGGACCTCCGGGGCTGGGGAAGACCACCCTGGCCATGATCATCGCGAATGAGGTTGACGGCGTGCTGCGCATCACCTCGGGGCCTGCGGTCCAGCACGCCGGCGACCTGGCGGCGATCCTGTCCTCCCTGGAGGAGGGCGATGTGCTGTTCATCGATGAGATTCACCGCCTCGCCCGTACCGCCGAGGAGATGCTCTACCTGGCGATGGAGGACTACCGGGTCGACGTCGTAGTCGGCAAGGGCCCGGGCGCCACCTCCATCCCGCTGACCCTGCCGCCGTTCACCGTCGTCGGCGCCACCACCCGTGCCGGGCTGCTGCCGGCCCCGCTGCGCGACCGCTTCGGATTCACCGGGCATCTCGACTACTACGGGCCCAGCGATCTGACCCGTATCGTCACCCGCTCAGCCGGCCTGCTGGGAGTAAGCATTGACCCCGACGCGGCCGGTGAGCTCGCCCGCCGCTCCCGGGGAACTCCGCGTATCGCGAACCGGCTGCTGCGGCGCGTCCAGGACTGGGCGCAGGTGCACGGCACGCCCGGACAGCTGGACGTGGCCGCCACCCGGGGGGCGCTAGAGGTCTTCGAGGTCGACGAGTTGGGCTTGGACCGGCTGGACCGCTCCGTGCTGCAGACCCTGTGCACTCGCTTCGCCGGGGTTCCAGTGGGACTGAGCACGCTGGCGGTCAGTGTGGGGGAGGAGCCCGAGACCATCGAGACGGTGGCCGAGCCCTACCTGTTCCGGGAGGGGCTGATAGTGCGCACGCCGCGCGGCCGTATGGCCACGCCCGCCGCCTACGCCCACCTGGGTCTGCGTACTCCGGAAGACGGCGCGCTGTTTGCATAATCGTTGCCTCAACCGCGCGTAAGGGGCGCGTGTCACATGACCGTGGCCGGAGCGGCTGGGCGGATGCACCCCGGATTGGCCTAGACTCGCAGACGCCGTCGCCAGGCGACGCAGGTTTTCTTCACGAACGGAGTCACTACCATGGACCCCATGCTCCTCATGCTGATCATCATGCTGCTGGCCTTCTGGCTCATGTCCAGGTTCGCCCGCAAGCAGCAGCAGCGGATGATGGATGAGCAGAGGCGTCGCACCGAGGATGCGCTGGTGCCCGGCACCTGGGTGCGCACCCGGGCGGGTTTCTACGGCACCGTCGTCGAGGTGGACGGTGACGTGGTCACCCTGGCCACGCCGCTGGGGGACGAGTCGCTGTGGGCCAAGAACGCGATCGTCGGCGCCGAGGAGCCCCCATTCGCGCCCGATGAGCACTCCACTGACGCGGACGTCGATGCATCGGCTGACGGTACTGGCGACGGCGATGGCTCGGCCGCCTCGGATCCCGGTGCCGCCGACACCGACATGGACGGCTCGCCGGAGGAGCCCGCGGAGCGACAGCCGCACTCCTGAGCCATACCAGTTCCCACAACAACGCCGTCGGCCCGCGTGGCGGCGGCGCGCACTGCCCCCGAAGAGAGGACCGCGTGTCCAGCAATAAGCTCAAGCATCCGGGTCGGCGCCTGCTGGCGCTGCTCCTGGTCATCGTGCTCGGTTACGTCGCACTGGCGGTCGGTACCGCCACCGGTCGCACCCAGATGACGCCGGGGCTCGCCCTCGACCTGGAGGGCGGAACCCAGATCATCCTCACGCCAACCACCTCGGACGGTTCGGAGATCACGGACGAGGACCTGGACCAGGCGATTGAGATCATCCGGCAGCGCGTGGACGCCACCGGCGTGTCCGAGGCACAGATCTCCCGGCAGGGCGGGAACAACATCATGGTCTCCCTGCCGGGAACTCCCAGCGAGGAGACCCTGGACCTGGTGCGTACCTCGGCGGTGCTGTACTTCCGCCCGGTCCTGCGCATCCTGCAGGCCGGTGCCGCGACTTACGCGGAGGCGCAGAACAACTACGTGTCCAGCTTGGCCAGCGCGGCCGCGACGGACGCGGCCACCGACGCGGAGACAGAGGCGGCCACCGACGCGGAGACTGAGGCGGCCACCGACGCGGCGACAGAGGCGGCCACCGACCCGGCAACAGACGCGGCCACCGCGCTTCCGACTGAGACGGTCACTGCCGAGGAGATGGCCACCACCTTGGCCGATGTGAATGGGGATGGCACCATCAGCCCCGACCCGCTGGAGTCCACGAGCGATGACCATTCCTCCGACGCCTGGCTCTCCGAGCAGCTCATCTACGACGCGTACATGACTGACTGCACCGCGGCCGACTCTCTCACGGGCGAGGCGCAGGATCCCGAGTCGGCCGTGATCTCCTGCGCTCGCGACGGCAGCGGCACGATCTACATCCTGGGGCCGGCCGATATCGCCGGCACCGACATCGCCTCCGCCTCATCCGGACTGGAGACGACCAGTCAGGGAACCACCACCAACAACTGGGTGGTCTCACTCGAGTTCAACGAGGCCGGCACGAAGGCCTTCGCCGACGTCTCCGAGCGGCTGATCGCCTACCGTGACGCCGCCTCGGCGGCTGCGGCGACCGGCACGTCCGATGCCGGCTCCGCGGACTCACAGAAGGCGCAGTTCGCCATTGTGCTCGATGGGCTGACGATCATGTCCTCCGGGTTCAACCCGGACGTCACCACCGCCATCACCGACGGCCGGGTGCAGATCTCAGGCAGCTTCACCCAGGCGCAGGCGAACACGCTTGCCAATCAGCTGTCCTTCGGATCGCTGCCCCTGTCCTTCACGGTCCAGTCCGAGCAGCGGATCTCCGCGACGCTGGGCACCGAGCAGCTGCGCAACGGCCTGATCGCCGGACTGATCGGCTTCTTCCTGATCGTGGTGTACCTGGCCTGGCAGTACCGGGGGCTGGGAGTGGTCGCCGTGGCGTCACTGCTGGTGGCCGCCGCCGGCACCTACCTGGTGATCGCACTATTGAGCTGGTCGATGGGCTACCGCCTATCGCTGGCGGGCGTCGCCGGCCTGATAATCGCGATCGGTATCACCATGGACTCGTTCATCGTGTACTTCGAGCGCGTGCGTGACGAAGTACGTAACGGCCGCACCCTTGTCGCCGCCGTGGACGAGGGCTGGCAGCACGCTCGAAGGACGATCATCGTCTCGGACTCGGTGAACCTCTTGGCCGCCGTCGTGCTGTACTTCCTGGCCGTCGGCGGGGTGCAGGGCTTCGCCTTCACCCTGGGGGTCACCACGGTGGTCGACCTCGCAGTGATCATCCTGTTCACGCACCCGATGATGGTGTGGATCCTGCGCTTCCGGTTCTTCGGTGAGGGCCATAGGCTCTCCGGGCTCGACCCCGAGCACCTGGGTGCGCGCTCACGCTCGGCCTACAGGGGCGGGCTGCTGGCAACCGCTGCCGCCTCGGGCGGTTCCCTCGCCCGTCGGCGTGCGCAGGAGCGCCGCGCTCAAGAGCGTGCCGACGCCGACGCCCCGCAGGGAGAGGACCAGAATCGGACCGTCGCCGTCGACGGCGTTGAAGACGCCGAGGACAAGAGCGAAAAGGAGAACGAGCAGGCATGAAGTCCCTCGCCCAACTTGGCAACGAGCTCTACTCCGGGACCACGTCGTTTCCCTTCGTCGGTCGGCGCCGCCTCTGGTACGCAATCGCAGGTGCCGTCGTCCTGGCCTCGATTGTGCTGATCACCACCGTGGGGCTGACCCCCGGCATTGACTTCCGGGGAGGCTCGGAGGTGACCGTAACCGCGCTGGCGCAGCCCGACGTGGGGCCGGCCAACGACGTACTCGCGCAGGAGGGACTGTCCTCGGGATCCTCGGTGAGTACCCTGGGATCCTCATCCGTACGGGTGCAGACCAACGAACTGAGCAACGAGCAGCTGAAGGACCTGTCGGCCGCGCTGGCGCAGGCCTACGGAGTTACTGACGCGGATGTATCCGCCACCACCATCGGTCCTACCTGGTCCTCGGACGTCACGAACAAGGGTATTCGGGGCCTGATCATCTTCTTTGTTCTGGTAGGTGCCCTGATCTGGGCCTACTTCCGCACCTGGAAGATGGCGGCGGCGGCGCTGCTGGCGCTCGTCCACGACATTCTGATCACAGTGGGTGTCTATGCCGCCAGCGGCTTCGAGGTCACCCCCGCCACGATCATCGGCGTGCTCACGATCCTTGGCTACTCCCTGTATGACACGGTGGTCGTGTTCGACAAGGTCCGGGAGAACACCGAGGGCTTCGAGACGCAGACCCGATCCACCTACGGCGAGCTGGCCAACCTGGCGGTGAACCAGTCGCTGATCCGTTCGATCAACACCTCGATCGTCGGTGTACTCCCGGTTGCCTCCCTGCTCGTGGTGGGCGCCTTCATCCTGGGGGCCGGCACCCTGCGCGACATCGCACTGACCCTGTTCATCGGCATGATCGCCGGTACGCTCTCATCACTGTTCCTGGCCACACCGATCCTCGTGGACCTGCGCGGCCGCGAGAAGGTCATCAAGGACCAGGCCGCGCGGGTCGCCAAGGAACGCGGCGAGCGCATCGCCGCCGCCGGCGACGACCCGGAGGCCCTTGCCGCCATTGCTGCCGCTCCCGTGGCCGCACCCGTCATCCCCGGGCACCATCTCGGTGTCTCCGCCCAGCCCAAGAGGAAGAAGAAGCGGTCATGACCATCTCATCGGCCCTGCCCCGCGAGCTGACTCAGCTCGTCCTGGACAACCTCCGGGAGATTCCGGACTTCCCGGAGCCCGGTGTCCTGTTCCGCGACATCACCCCCCTGCTGTCCAACGGGGAGGCCTTCGCCAACCTGATCGACGGCCTGGCCGCCCATTACCGCGGGCATATCGACGCCGTCGCCGGGCTGGAGTCCCGCGGCTTCATCCTGGCGGCGCCGCTCGCCGTGCACCTCGGCATCGGCATGCTCACCGTGCGCAAGGCGGGCAAGCTGCCGGGCCCGGTGCTCGGCGTCGACTACGCCCTCGAATACGGCACTGCGCGTATGGAGTTGCGTCCCGAAACGGTTGTGAAGGACTCGCGAGTGCTCGTGATCGACGACGTACTCGCCACGGGCGGCACTGCGGCAGCCTCCATCAGCCTGTTGGAACAGGCCGGCGCCCGAGTGGAGTCGGTATGCATGCTTCTTGAGCTCGCGGGGCTGGGAGGCCGTCAGAAGCTCGTCGGCCGGAACATCGACTCCGTCGTCGTCTTCGAGTCCGCCTGATCCAGCTCGGTGCGGCCGCCCGGACGGCTCATCCCGGTTATGATCCGGGTATGACGACGGACACGCGCAGCGGAGCCGAGACGGCTGATGAGACGGTGGTGCCCGGCTCCCGCGTGCGCAGCCGGCTGGCCTGGTTCGGTGCGCGCGGCCATTCCACCCCGCCCGCCATTGAGCCGCTTATGCGCGCGCTTCGCGCCAACCATCCGAAGGCCGATACGAGCCTGATCGTGCGCGCATACCGGGTGGCTGAGAAGGCGCACGCAGGGCAGAAGCGCAAGTCCGGGGAACCGTATATAACCCACCCGGTTGCGGTGGCGACGATTCTCGCTGAACTGGGTATGACGCCGCAGACCCTCGCCGCGGCGCTCCTGCATGACACGGTCGAGGACACCGACTACACGCTGGAGCGGCTGCGCGCCGACTTCGGTGATGAGATCGCCCTGCTGGTCGACGGCGTCACCAAGCTGGACAAGGTCCAGTACGGTGACGCTGCCCAGGCGGAGACGGTCCGCAAGATGATTGTGGCCATGTCCAAGGACATCCGGGTCCTGGTCATCAAGCTCGGCGACCGGCTGCACAATGCGCGCACGTGGAAGTACGTCCCTGAGGAGGCGGCCGCTCGCAAGGCGAAGGAGACCCTCGAGATCTACGCCCCTCTGGCGCACCGGCTGGGTATGAACACCATCAAGTGGGAGTTGGAGGATCGTTCCTTCAAAGCCCTCTACCCGGGTGTGTACGACGAGATCGAGCACCTGGTTGCCGAGCGCGCCCCCGCCAGGGAGGAGTACCTGCGCCAGGTGCGCCTGCAGATTGAGGAGGACTTGCGGGTCAACAAGATCAAGGGGATCGTCACCGGCCGCCCGAAGCACTACTACTCGATCTACCAGAAGATGATCGTGCGGGGTAAGGACTTCGATGACATCTACGACCTGGTTGCGGTCCGGGTGATTGTGGACACGGTCCAGGACTGCTATGCGGTTCTCGGCGCGCTGCACTCGCGCTGGACTCCCATGTCAGGGCGGTTCAAGGACTATATCGCCGTACCGAAGTTCAACCTCTACCAGTCCCTGCACACCACGGTGATCGGCCCGGGCGGTAAGCCCGTGGAGATTCAGATCCGCACCCATGAGATGCACCGCATGGCGGAGTACGGGGTGGCTGCGCACTGGAAGTACAAGGAGGACCCCAACGCCACTGGGCCAAGCCCACTGGGCGGTGCCCCAGGTGACTTGGACGCCGGGGAGCTCGGCTGGCTGCGGCAGCTGGTCGACTGGCAGAAGGAGACGCAGGATCCTGCGGAGTTCCTCGACTCCCTGCGTTATGAGATGTCCGGTGGGCAGGTATACGTCTTTACCCCGAAGGGTGATGTGCTCGCCCTGCCGAGTGAGTCCACGCCGGTCGACTTCGCCTACGCCGTGCACACGGAGGTAGGGCATCGTACCGTCGGCGCTCGGGTGAACGGCAGGCTCGTGCCGCTGGACACCAGGCTCGAGAACGGCGACACGGTGGAGGTGTTCACGTCCAAGGCGCAGGGTGCCGGCCCCAGCCGTGACTGGCTGAACTTTGTCGGCTCCACGCGTGCCCGTAACAAGATCAAGGCGTGGTTCTCCAAGGAGCGGCGTGAGGAGGCGATTGAGGCCGGCAAGGGCGCCATCGCCCGTGCCATGCGCAAGAAGGACCTGCCCATCCAGCGCCTCATGAGCCATGACTCGCTCATGAACGTTGCCGAGACCTTGAACAAGCAGGACATCGACGGCTTGTACGCGGCCGTGGGGGAGGGGCACGTCTCCGCCCAGCACGTTGTGGACACGCTGGTGGCCTCGGTGGGTGGCGAGGCCGGTGCGGAGGAGACCCTCGCGGAGGGCGTCCTGCCGACCCGGGCGGCGCTCACCCAGCAGCGCTCCCGGGCCGCAGGCGACCCCGGCATCATCGTCGACGGCATGTCCGAGGGCGACGTGTATGTGAAGCTGGCACGCTGCTGCACCCCCATGCCGGGGGACGAGATCGTCGGCTTCGTAACCCGCGGCTCCGGCCTGTCCGTGCACCGCGCGGACTGCCAGAATGTCGAGCAGCTCAAGCAGCAGCCCGAACGCATTCTGAAGGTCCGCTGGGCTGACCACGCGCAGAGCGCCTACCTGGTGCAGCTGGAGGTGGAGGCCCTTGATCGTGGGGGGTTGCTGGCGGACATCACTCGCGTCCTGGCGGACAACCACGTGAATCTGATTAGTGCGAACGTCGGAACCTCGCGGGACCGTGTCGTGGTCGGCAGGTTCGTCGTCGAGCTCGCCGCCGCCAGCCACTTGGACCACACGCTGGCCTCCCTGAGACGCATCGACGGCGTGTTCGAGGCCAGGCGCTTGACCTCGTCGGCCACGCGGCGTCAGCAAGATTCCGCCGGGGGGACCGGCGAGGCCTGAAATCCGGGCGCGTATAGATCGTCAATGAGGCGCCGTGCCCGCCGCAGCCCCCGCATGCCGCCGCCACGGCAGGACAGTAGTGCCGTCTCGAGTTCACTGCGGGTCAGTCCGGCGCGACGCGCCCGCAGCACGGCCGCGACGGCCACCCCGGGGGGCGCGGTACGCGCGAGGTCGACTACGGCGCGTTCCAGGCGCAGGCAGCCCACGCCGCCGAGGGTGACGACGGCGTCCGGGTCGGCGTTGCGCAACTTCTCCAAACGGCCGGGCGCCCGTCCACCGGTGTGCACCCACATGGCGGACAGCCCGGCTACGACTACTCCGTGCGGAAGCAGGTCCTGCAGTGCGCGTGCCCTCCCGGAGGCGCATTTGAGCGTGTCTGCAGGAACCATCTGGCCGTAGACGTCCACCAGCAACTGTTCGTCCAAGTATCCGCACCGCAGTATGGCGCACTCCTGCTGCGTGAGTGGGCCGAGCGCCGGTTCGACCGCCCCGGGCAGCAGGTGGGCGAGCACAACTCGGGCGGGAACAGTACGAGTCAAGGAACCGGGCGGCGGGGGCGGGGCGGGCTGGTCGATCATGAAGTCATCCTCGCGGGCCTCCTTGCGTGGGTGCCAGTACCTGAACCGGGCCTGTGGAAAACTCTTCCGGCGCTGGACTCGCAGGTGTTTCACGGGGGCAGGCTCCTGGCAGTGGTGCCGGTGCGCAAGCACTGCCTCCGCCGATGCGGACCGCAGCGTTCTACGAACCTCGGCGCCCATCTATCTAGGTGTGGTAACGTTACGGTGTTGAACGTATCCCTGCGCGTTGCCTTCCCGTTGGTAGGCGGGGCCCGGGGCGGATTTGCCGTACTATCCGGGCCCTGGCCCGTGGGAAGGGACTGCTTGGTTGTGTCTTTGCCGGTTGACTTTGATGATGATTCGTTCTCGGGTTTTGGGTCGTTGAGTGATTATTCGTCATGGGATGTCAACGTGCCCGACGGCTCGGGCATGGTGGATAACTTGAAGAAGCAGGCGATCGAGAAGCTCCGGGCCCGAGCGGAGTCGGCGCAGAGTGTGCTGGCTGTGAACCCGTCTACGTCGCCGTTGGCCGGGGCGATGCGTGCGGATGGCGGAGTGTCGTCGTCATCTTGCTCGGTGTCGCCTGCGGGTGGTTTGAGTGCGTTCAGCGGTGGGTTGTCGGAGGTGTGGTCCTCGCCTCTGGCAGATGACTTCGGTACTGATATCGATTCGACCGTTACCGCGGTGCGTGATGTTGTGGATGACATCTATGCCAAGGCCAATAACGCCTGGTGGGGTGAGGAGGATCGGGTTCCGAAGGGTAGTGATGAGGCCAAATCAAAGTGGAGGTGACCTGTTGGGTCGTGTCGGTAAGGTTTGCTCGCACCGCGGTGCTGCGGGTGCGGTTCGCGTCAGATGCATGAGGGGTGAGTGAGCGTGGCGTATGTGAGTATGGACGCTGAGGGGGTGCAGGGTTTCATTGATGCTCTGCAGTCCTGGGTGGATGATGCCGAGGTTGAGCGTTCTGGGTTGTACAACCTCAGTAATAGCTGGGACGAGGAGCCGGTGGCGGGTGTCGAGGACATGCTCTCTGGCAGCGTTCCTTACGCGGCGGCGTACACGGCCAC
Source organism: Actinomyces procaprae (assembly GCF_004798665.1). Lineage (NCBI taxonomy): Bacteria > Bacillati > Actinomycetota > Actinomycetes > Actinomycetales > Actinomycetaceae > Actinomyces > Actinomyces procaprae. Next base: position 1,699,599 of record NZ_CP039292.1, on the reverse strand, counting down.
CCCCATGACCCTTGGCCTGGCTACCCTGGGTGGCACGTCAGTGAGTATGTCGGGGTTGCTGGCCGGTCTCCAGCAAACCATCGATGATCTGCAGACCCGTCTGGATGAGGCGATCGCCATGAACGACTCCGGCATCACCTTCTCCGCCGAGGAGGGTGTTGTATGCTACTACTTGCCTGATGGGGTAGAGGACACCCCGGAGAATGTCACCGCCTACAACAGCCAGTCGGTTGCAGACGCTAAGGCTGATGCCACGTCACTGAAGCAGGCACTGGCCAGTAAGGACGGGACCGCGGAAGACGGCCGCACCGTCGAGGAAATCGCCGAGGCCATGGCGAAGAAGCAGGATATTGACATCTACGGTGCTGCCTTCGTAAATACCGTGGGAGTAGATACTTTCCTGGACATGGTCCAGCAGGTGCAGGCGGATAACACTTACTCTACTGCGAGTAGCGGCACCTCTCAGTATGCTCATCCGAAGGCCGAGGATGAGGCGGCGACCGACTCGGTTGTGAATACGATGGGGCATGTCCTGGCGGCGGCTTCCCACCATGATGTCACGGGTCCTCGACTTGCGGAAGCGTTGGAGACGGCGGTGACCGAGGATGGGCACAAGGGGCGGACCGCTGCGATGAATGCGTTGTTGTCGGTGGAAGGTCTGTATTTCGACGCGGGTTTCCTGGTTGATTTGGCGGATCGGATGGAGGAGTTGCCGTATGACGGGACACGTCCGACGTTCCCGATGCCCGCCAATAAGGTGGACGAGTATGGTCCGGTGTTCACCCGTAACAGCCTCGACCCGCTGCAAGGCGTGCTGACGGCGATGGGGACCAACACCGAGGCGGCGCTGGAGTATCTGGCGCCGGAGGAAGATGGCTCGGTCGGCGATGCCGGTAACTGGGTTCCGGGTCAGGCTTCCGTGGACCGTTGGAAGCTGCTCACCAATCGCACCTGGGATCCCGACCAGGGTGATGACGCGCTGACGACCGCAATGGCCGGCGCATCGGCGACGTGTGCCTCCGACGGTGACACTGACGAGCGTGCCGCATGGGCGACCGGGAAGGCCATGTCTTACCTCAGTAGCATTGATGAAGAGGCCTTCTCCCAGACGGGCCGGAACAATGTCGCCATCATACTGGGAAACTCTATGGCCGACATCGAGGACGTCATTGGCGGCGATGCGGACTCCTCGGGGGCGGTGTTTGTAGGGGATGTGACGCGTCCTGCGGTGCTGCCCGGGAATCACGAGTCCGCGACATCCGCGCGCTGGCTCGCGTGGTCGGTATGGAAGAGAGCTCGTTGTTGATCTTGTCCAACGCGGTCGGGAGATACTCGACAGCGCGTAACCAGGCCATCCTCGACGAGTATCCTGATGCCACCTTGGGTGATGGATCGGGGATGGATGAGGCGTTCAAGACTGCTAGCAGGAATGATGGCGCGCTTCTAGGGTTCATTGAGCGCTCCGCTGTCAACGCGCTAGCCGCCCACGGTTATGATGAAGCGCGTGCCAATGAGCTTACTGCTTCTACGGTGCTTGGTGCCTTTGGTGCAGGATTGTCGGTTGTGCCGCATCCGGCTGCCCAGGCCGCGTCGGTTGTGGTTACCGCTGCAAACCCCGGGCTTGACCGAGCAGATAAGCCAGTTCGACCTGACACAGGTAGAGGATGCCGAGGACCTGTCTGATGCTGCACAGCAGGAGGCATTCCAGGCGGCAATGGCGCAGATATCGAACGCGGGGCGGCTGCCTGATGCCGCCTACATCGACTATAACCAGAAGGATCTCGGCGATCTCTACGACTGGATGGACGAGGACCATCAGATCGACCTAACAATGTTGTTGTCCGATTCCACTTACAGGAAGCAGTTCAACCACTGGATGGAGAGCCCCGATGTGCCTGCGGCAGACCTGGAGATCCAGTTCAGCGATGGTGTTCGCGCTGGTTTTGGAAACGATGATGATTGAGGTGGATTGCTGTCTTGTCTGCGGATTCTAATCGCCGGTGGGGCTTGGTTAATCGTTTGGGGGCGCCGTTTGTGGTGTCGTTGACGATTGTGGTGCTGGTGTTTGCGGGTCGTCTGGCATGGTGGGGGTATCAGCAGCTCCCTCCTCCTCGTCCTGACGAACCATATTGCTTGGTGTTGAACGACGAGGATATTGCGCCGATCGTAAGCGAAGTTTCTAAAGTGTTTGAGGGCGACTACAGCACAAGCGGCGAGTATTGGACTTGCCGGGTCAGTGGCGGCGATAAGCAGCGGATCGAAATTGAAGCCGCACCGGATGCTGACGATATCCTTGTTAACTATAAGGCGATAGGCGTGTCGGTGTTGGATACGGTGTCTGCTAGGCCTGGGGCGCGTGTTCGGGCTGTTGGTGATGCGACTGTGGTGTCGTGGGTTGGGCGTCGGGATGCCTATGCCGCCTGGTTCGAGGGTAAGTCGGCGGTGATCTTCTCGGCCAGATCGGTGAGTGATGAGGTTGGCGCGGCGGCTCAGGTCTCGTTTCTTGAGGGGATTGCGATAAGGCGTGGTGCGCAGCTTCTGGATGAGATCGGGTTCGTGTCTACGCCTTCGCCGACGCCGGATCCGCACTGGACGCCTTGAGGCGGCCGGGTGTCGTGGTCGCGCTGACTTCCACTGTCCTGTCTACTGTTTAGGAGATCATGCATATGAGATATCTAGTCGGCACATTCTTGGATCGTCTGCGTCGTCCGTTGACGGGCCTGCTCGTGCTGCTGCTGGCGTGTGCGCCGCTGGTGGCGTGCTCCTCTGGCTCCGACGACAACCCCCTGGGTATCGGCACTTTTGATCCGGAGGCGATGGCCTCGGCCAAGGCCGCGGAGTCGGCCGCCGCGGCTGAGGCGTCCGCATCTGCTTCGGCCTCGGCGGAAGCGGCTGGTGTGGTGACCGTGGAGTCGCTGTCCACCGACCGGTACGTGGTTACCTCTATCCCCGAGGATCTGGACGAGCTGCAGACCGAGGTGCTGAAGGACTTCGTCCACTACGACCAGGTCACCTGGAACGTCTGGTTCACCCGCACCGGCATCGAGGACGCCCAGCCCCTCATGACCGCAGACGAGTACCAGGCCTTTACGGACTACTTTGAAAAGAATGCTGCCGGCCGAACCGACGGTACGGTGAGGGTCGCGGTGACCTCGGTGCACTTGACGGCGCCGGATGCTGTGCCGCCAAGAGCGATGGTCGAGGTCTGCGCCGACCAGACAGACCTAGTTAAGTACGACGCTGACGGCAATGACGTCAGCAACCCCGAGACTCTGCAGGTGCGCCGCGAGATCAGGGTCACCATGGTCTATGAGGGCGGCACCTGGAAGGAAGCCTCTGAGGAGTCCCTTTCGACCAACGAGTGCACGGTGTGAGCCATGGCGCGGATGACTCGACAACTAATAGCAGTGGCGACCGCGGCACTTTTGCTGGTAACTCCACTCGTAACCCCAACCGCGGCCTGGGCAGCATGGCAGGACGATAACATCGTAGGTGGTTCGTCTTCTGGTTCGGTGTCACAGGGTGGGGATGGTTCGGTGCAGATCGCGGTGTCTGCGCAGTTCACCTCGGCCGCGACGGACGGCACGGGCGGCAGCTCTGGTGGTGCGGTGTCGTCACAGTCGGTGACCGCGGCCGTGCATCCGGTGTGCTGGTATCTGCGTAGTGTCACCGGGGCGCAGCGGGCGGAGTGGATCGACTCGGGGAAAGCCGCCAGTTACCTAAGTACCACGCACTCCCAGCAGACCTTGGATGAGTACAAGGCCCGGTTCCCGGATTATGAGTCGTATGCGGATGACACGGAGGGGCGCTGGTACGTCCCGTGGTGCGACCCGCGGTACATGGCTGACGGTGACGAACGCGATTTCGGGGAGGTCATGGCGGACTACTACGCCGACAACGCCCCCGTGTATGTGCCTGCGGGCCAGGCGGCTCCGGAGCCGGTGATCGACGGCGCCACGCTGGCTCAGGCGGCGTGGGATGCGGTGACGATCCCTACCGCCACGATCGGCTACAACCCGATGGTTGGGGATGTGGGGGCGACGATTGTGGGTATGGATACCTGGGTGTGGGCCACCGGCGACACCCCGAAGGAAGTGACCGTGACGGCCACGGCGGGGGCCACCACTGCCACAGTCACCGCCACCGCGAAGTGGTTGACGCTCCAGCCCAAGGACGGCACCGTCAAGTGCACCGGCTTCGGCATCCCCTGGACTGAGGAGAATGATGCCAAGGGCACCAACTGCAAGATCATCTTCAACCGGTCCAGCGCGCACTTCAGGGACAGTGTGACCCCGGTGGATGTGAAGGTGAGCTACGCGATCGAGTTCACCGCCACCGACGGCGCCACCGGAACCATGGACACCCACACCACCTCCACAACCACCACCATCCCGGTGGCAGAGATCCAGACGATAATCGTCCAACCCACCGACGAACCATGAGTCCCGTGGCGTCCCCTACGTAATCAAGTACATGAAGGACCGACCGACTAGACTCGCCGCGCACCGAGTTGGCTCCAAGGAGAGGACGTGAAGATGACCGGGAAGGCGGCCGAGTGCGGACACGGGGATGCCTTCGGGGGAGAGGTGCTGTCCGACAGGGCCGCACCGGCCGCGCAGCGGATCGCCGACCTGGCCAAGGCGGCCTCTAGCCCCAGCAAATCCCTACTCGTTGAGGACTCGGAGCCCCTGCTGAACGCCCTGCGGGCCGGGCTGCGCTTCTCCGACGTGTACGTGCTCGACTCTTCCCGCCCGCCCCGTGAGCTACTGGACGAGTGCTCGCGCCGACGCGTCCCCGTCACCGTCATTGCCGCCGCCCTGGCCACGGACCTGTTCCGCTCCGACAAGCGCCCAGAGATATTCGGCGTGGCCCGCGTACCCGCACCGGTGCAGCCCGAGGACTTACTGCAGGCCTCCGGCGACCTGCTGATCCTCGACGGGGTGCGGATCGTCGGGAACATCGGCGCGATCGCCCGCAGCGCCTACGCCTTCGGGGCCGCCGGGATCGTGTTGGTGGACTCCGGGCTGGCCTCCATTGCGGACCGCCGACTGATCCGTGCCAGCCGCGGCTATGTCTTCTCCCTGCCGGTGGCGCTGATGGATTGGGACGAGGCCCGTTCCCTGGCGGTGGACTTCACCCGCGCCGGCGGGCACCTGGCCGCGCTCGACGCCGGGGCGACGGGCTCCCTGGACCGGCTGTCGGCCTGGGAGGGACGACTGGCCCTGATCCTGGGGGCCGAGACCACCGGGCTGACGCCGCAGGCGCGGGCACTGGCGCAGGCGACTGTGAGCATTCCGATGAACCCGGCGGTGGAGTCGCTGAACGTATCCGTCGCCGCCGGCGTGCTGCTGCACCGCCGCGCCTGGCGCAACCTGGCCCCGGCTGCCCAGTAGCCGGCACCGAGCCGCAGTCCTGCGATGCGCGGCCCACAGCGCGACGGCGGGCCCCACCCTTGCGTGAGGGTGGGGCCCGCCGACGTCGTGGCCGAAGGTTCCGTGCGGATCAGGCGCGCGTGGTGCGGCGCACCTGGTCCAGCCAGGCCCTGCGTGCGGTGAGCGCAGCCTCTGCCTGCGCCTGCGCCTTGGCGTCGCCGGAGTCCTTGGCGGCGGCCAGGTCAGCTTCCAGCTCGGCGATGGAGTCCTCCAGCTGGCTGGCCAGGCCCTGGGCGCGGGCCTGGGTCTCCGGGTCGGTGCGGCGCCACTCGGCCTGCTCGGCGCGGCGCAGCGCATCCTCGACGGCGCGCATGCGTGCCTCCAGCCGCCGTACCGCGTTGCGAGGAACCCGACCGGCCTCGTCCCAAGCCTCCTGGATGGGGCGCAGCGCCTTGCGGGCCGCCTTGGGGTCCTTGATCGGCAGCAGCGCCTCGGCCTTGGCGGCGAGCTCCTCCTTGACCTTCAGGTTGCCGGCGTATTCGGCATCGGTGGCCTCATCCTTGGCCCGGCGGGCGTCGTAGAAGACCTGCTGGGCGGCGTGGAACCGCTCCCAAAGGGCGTCGTCCTCCTTACGGGAGGCGCGCCCGGCCTTCTTCCACTCGGCCATCAGCTCCCGGTAGCGGGCAGAGGTTGCCGCCCAGTCCGTGGACTTGGACAGCTCCTCCGCGCGCTTGATCAGCGCCTCCTTAGCGGCCTTGACCTTGGCCTGCTTGGCGTCGAGCTCGCTGAAGTACTGGCGCCGGTGACGGTCGAACGTGGTGCGGGCGTGGCTGAAACGCTTCCACAGGGCGTCCTCGGAGGGGCGGTCCAGACGCGGGCCGCGCCGCTGCGCCTCCTTCCACTGCTCCAGCAGGGTGCGCAGTTCCGCACCAGAGGACTTCCACTGGGTGCGGGCCGGGTCCTGCGCGGCCACGGCCTCGGCACGCTCGACGATCGCGGTGCGGTCCTTGAGCGCCTGCTCCTTGGCGGCGGCACGCTCGGCGGCGACCGCCTGGCGGCGCTCCAGCGCCACGGACTTCAGCGCGGCGAACCGGGCACGCAGCGCCTCCAGGTCGCCGACGGCGGCCGGCTCCTTGAGGGATTCGTCAAGGTTCTTGATGGTGGAGTCGATCTCCCTAACCGACAGGTGCGGCAGGCGGGCGGCGAACAGGTCAATGCTGGAGCTGAGGTCCAGGAATCGGCGCACGTAATAGGCCATGGCCTCGGCGATGGGGACGCCGGGGAACTGTCCCACCTCTCGCTCGGAGCCACCGTCCTGCACGAACACCCGGCCCTCGCCGTCGACCCGGCCCCACTTGGCCGCGTCCATGGCGGCCTCAGGGTCGATCTCCGGTTCCTGCGCTGCCGGCGCGGGGGAGTCGGTCGCCTGCACGTCGGTCTCATCGGCCTCGGTCGGCTTGCCCTCGCCGGAACCGTCCGGCGCGTCGGCGCTGGTGGGCGACGCCAGCGGTTCAGCAGCGGCGGCCTGCGGGGCTTCGGTGGCGGACTGCTCGTCGGCGGGCGACGCCGTCGAGATGGTCTCGGTAGCAGCCTGCCCGGTGGCGGCCGGGGGCTCCACGACGGGCGTGGTGGGCTCGGCCTGGGGCTGCGTCTGCTCAGTCATTGCGCTCCTTCACGGATCTGACGGGGTTGGGGCAGGTGATTCCGCCCCGTTCCGTTCACGTCCGGCACCGGGCCGGACGACGACACGCCGCCGGAGGGCGGCAGTTGAGGGTGAGCCTACCCGTCGGCAGGGTGAGGCGGAACCGCCGTACCGGCAGGCGAATCACCCAGCAGCGTAGCGAGGGGCGCGGGAACGGTCCGATAGCATGCCGTCATGCTCATCGAGCGCACACTTGCTGCCGTCTTCGGGTCCAACTGCTACGTTCTGGCTGCGGAGGCGGGCGGCCCCGCCCTGGTGGTCGACCCGGGTGTCGGCGCGCCCCGCGGCGCCATGGCGCTCCTGCGCTCCCACAATCTCACTCTCGGCGCGATTCTGCTTACCCACGGCCACGCCGATCATGTGTGGGACGCCCAGCGCCTGATCGACGCAGCGGTCACGGAGGGCCGTATCCACATGGGTGCGGCGGGTATGGCGGATTCCACGAGTGTGCCGGTCTACATTCCCCAGCCGGACCTGTATCGGCTCGACGACCCCGCGGCCACAACCGGGATCACCGTCGACGGCAGGTCATTCGCAGACCTTGCGGGTAGTTCCTGGTTGCGTCCGGTGGATGTGCGCCCCTTCCCGCAGGAGGGGTTCGGACGTGCCGTCGAGCTGGTGCCCGGCGTGGCCCTGCAGGCGGTGCCCGCACCCGGACACTCGGAGGGATCCACGCTGTTCTTCCTCAATGCGCGCCTGGGTGACAACCAGCTCCTCTTCGAGGCGGAGGTGCTTGACGATCCGAGCGATGTTCCGGAGCGCGACTACCTGGTGGCGCTGGACGGGGACGTCATTTTCAAGGGCAGCGTGGGACGCACCGATCTGCCCGGGGGAGACCAGTACCAGATGTGGGCGACGCTGCGGCTGCTGGCCAGTGCGGTTGATCCGGCCACGGTCCTGCTGCCCGGCCACGGCGCGGCCACGACCATGGCGCATGAGCACCATGCCAACCCCTATCTGGCTGAGGCCAAGGTCCGCGGCGGCGAGAGCGGTGCGTGAGCGCCGGTCGGGGCGGGCACGGCGCAGGACCCAGGGTGACCGGTGCGTGAGCGCCGGTCGGGGCGGGCACGGCGCAGGACCCAGGGTGACCGGTGCGTGAGCGCCGGTCGGGGCGGGCACGGCGCAGGTGCTCCCGGCCCTGGGCGGCATGACACAATGCGGCCCATGGCTCCAGCACAGGTCCGACAGGCGCAATCCTCCCTCTCCGGCTTCCCCGAGTGGCTTCCCGCAGCCCGCATCGTCGAGCAGCAGTTCATCGACACCCTGCGCCGCACGTTCGAACTGCACGGATTCAGCGGGATTGAGACTCGCGCCGTCGAGCCGTTGTCGGAGCTGACCCGCAAGGGCGAGACCAGCAAGGAGGTCTACCTGCTGTCCCGACTGCAGGCGGATCCAGGCGAGGAGACCACCGACCCGGCCAAGCAGCTCGGGCTCCACTTCGACCTGACGGTGCCCTTCGCCCGCTACGTGCTGGACAACGCCGGCACGCTGCACTTCCCGTTCAAGCGCTACCAGATCCAGAAGGTCTGGCGCGGCGAGCGCCCGCAGGAGGGCCGCTTCCGCGAGTTCATCCAGGCGGACATCGACGTCGTCGGGGATGGCGCCCTGCCGCTGTACCACGACGTCGAGATGCCGCTGATCATGCACGAAGCGCTGAGCGCGCTACCGATCCCCGCCGTCACCATCCACGTGTCCAACCGCAAGGTCGCCCAGGGCTTCTACCAGTCCATCGGCATTGCCGAGGACCTGCTCGCCGAGGTGCTGCGCGTGGTGGACAAGCTCGACAAGATCGGCGCCGGCCGGGTCGCCACCGAGCTGGTCGACGTCGTGGGCATCACCCCGGAGCAGGCCGACGCGGCCCTGCGGCTGGCCCAGGTCACGGGTGCCGACGCCGAGCAGGTGCGGCAAGGCGTCCTGGCCGCCCTGGACGGCGCCGACCCCAGTGAGCTGCTGGATCAGGGCCTGGATGAGCTGGCGGAGCTGCTGCGTTCCGCCGCGCGCCGCCGCCCCGGCGCCATCATCGCGGACCTGAAGATCGCCCGCGGCCTGGACTACTACACGGGCACCGTCTACGAGTCCTTCATGGCCGGGCACGAGGACCTCGGCTCGGTGTGCTCCGGCGGCCGCTATGACTCCCTCGCCTCCGACGGCAAGCGGACCTTCCCGGGTGTGGGAATCTCCATCGGACTGTCACGGCTGCTCGCCAGGGTGATCGGCGGCGGGATGCTGGAGGTGACGCGCGCCGTACCCACCGTGGTGCTGGTCGCGGTAGCCGATGAGGCGCACCGCGGAGCCTCCGACGCCGTCGCGGACGTGCTGCGCTCCCGTGGCATAGCCGCTGACGTGTCGCCGACGGCGGCCAAGTACGGCAAGCAGATCCGCTTCGCGGACAAGCGCTCCATCCCCTTCGTCTGGTTCCCCGGTGTCGACGGCGAACCCGATTCGGTCAAGGACATTCGCTCCGGTGAGCAGGTCAGCGCCGAGGCAGCCACCTGGATGCCGGGTGACGAGGCGGATCTCGCGCCCCGTCTGCACACGGTCGGCGACGCGGCTGGCCGCCCGGGCGAGCAGGGCTGAGCTATGAGCCTGCCCGCGGGAGCGGAGCCGACGCCCGGGGGCGCCGGGACCGCGCAGGCCGCCCTGAGCCGCCTGCAGGCGGACCTGACCGCATTCGCCCTGCCGTACACGCTGCCGGGCGCAGACGCGGCCGCGCGCAAGGCCAGGCTCGTGCATGACCAGCTCGGTGACTACGTCCTGCCCCGCCTGACCGCGATGGACGCGCCGCTACTGGCGGTCGTGGGCGGCTCCACCGGGGCCGGTAAGTCCGCGCTCGTATCCTCGCTGGTGCGTCGCCATGTGGCGGTGTCGTCCGCGATTCGTCCGACCACGCGCCGCCCCCTGCTGCTGCACGCCACCGGCGACGGCCCCTGGTTCGACGGCGAGCGCGTGCTCGGCTCCCTCGCGCATGTGCGCGTCGCTGAAGGCTCGGAGCCGACGGCCGCGGGAACGCGCACGCCCCGTGAGCTCGAGATCCGGACCTGCTCCGCCCTCCCGGAGGGGCTCGCGATCCTGGACGCGCCGGACGTGGACTCCGTCGTCGACGACAACCGCGAGCTCGCCGCCACCCTGCTGGCCGCCGCCGACCTGTGGGTCTTCGTCACTACCGCTTCCCGGTACGCCGACGCCGTCGCCTGGGAGCACCTGAGGTCCGCCGCCGCGCGGGACGTGGTCACCGCCGTCGTCCTGGACCGGGTGCCTGCCGGGGCCGACGCGGCCGTCGGCCGGGACCTGCGGCGGCGCCTCGACGCCGCCGGGCTGCGGTCTGCGCCCGTGTTCGTCATACCTGAGACCACATTCGACCCCGAGGGATTCCTGCCTGAGGAGCACGTCGCACCGCTGCGCCACTGGCTCGGCACACTGGCGGCCGATGCCGCGGCACGGCGTGGAGTAGCCCGCCGCACGCTGTCCGGTGCACTCGTCTCCGCCCTTGAGGACATGGACGGGCTCCTGAGCTCGGTGCGTGCACAGGAGGAGGAGCGCCGGCGACTAGCCGTAGTGACCAATGCGGTCCACGCCGAGGCCCGGGACAGGATCACGGCCGCAACGCAGGACGGCTCACTGCTGCGCGGCGAGGTACTCGCCCGCTGGCAGGAGCTGATCGGCACGGGCGAGTTCCTGCGGGGACTGCAGGTGCAGGTCTCGCGCCTGCGTGACCGCGTGACGGCGGCGGTGCTGGGGCGTCCCGCCCCGGCCCAGCGCGTCGAGGAGGCGATCGAGTCCTCACTGGCCCGCCTCCTTGTGAGCGAGGCGCAGCGTGCGGCCCTGGAGACGGAGCAGACCTGGAGACGTGCCGGCACCGTCGCGGACCCGTTGGCGGCGGCGCTGTCATCTCAGCCGACGCAGGCCGAGCGCGTGCGGCACGCGGAGCGGATCGTGCGGGACTGGCAGGGCGACGTGCTGAACCTGGTGCGCGCCGAGGGCGCGGACAAGCGCATGACGGCAAGGCTGCTGTCACTGGGGGTGAACGGTGCTGGGGTTGCGCTGATGGTCGTCGTGTTCGCCCACACCGGCGGTCTGACCGGCGTGGAGGTGGGGATCGCCGGCGGCACCGCCGTCGTGGCGCAGCGGCTGCTCGAGGCGCTCTTCGGCGATCAGGCGATGCGTGAGCTGGCCAGGCGCTCCCGCATCGCCCTCGATGAGCGGGTCGCCGCCTACCTCGACGAGCAGCGGGCCGTCTTCACCCGGGCGCTGCCGGATCCGTCCCCACCATCCGATCACCTGGTGGAGCATCTGCGGGAGCTCACCGTCACGGTCGGGCGGCTGACGGGGGATGGCGCGCAATGAGAACTATTCGGCGCACCCCGCCCGGCAGGCGCCGCGACGCCGCCGCAGAACCCCTCGCCGTACTCGCCCGCTTGACGCAGACCGGTGCGGGCCTGCTGCCCGCAGATCTTCTCGAGTCGGCGCACACCCTGCTGGACCGTGCCGGGCAACGTCGACTCGTTGCCCCCGGCGTCCAGGTGGTTGCGCTCCTGGGCGCTACCGGCTCAGGCAAGTCGAGCCTGTTCAACGCCCTGTGCGGGGCCGACCTCGCGCAGGTGGCGGTGACCCGGCCGACCACCACCCAGCCTTTGGCCGCGCTGCCGGCCTCTCCGTCACCCGAGGCCGACGGCGCCGCTGGACGGCTCCTGGACTGGTTGGAGGTGCGCGAGCGGGTCCGGCTGCCGCAGTCCCCCTCGTGGGGTCCGGCGGCTGTCGGCCTGGGGGACGGCGCAGTACTCCTGGACCTGCCGGACATCGACTCCGACGTCCGCAGCCACCGGGCCGTCGCCGAGCGCCTGGCCGGCCTGGTCGACGTGCTGGTGTGGGTCCTGGATCCGGAGAAGTACGCCGACGCAGTGATCCACAACGAGTTCATCGCGCCCATGGCCGAGCATGCCTCCGTATCCGTCGTCGCCTTCAACCAGGTGGATCGCCTGCACGAGGACGAGCGGGCCGCCGCCGTCGCGGACCTGAGGCGGCTGCTCGCCGCCGAGGGCCTGCACGACGTGGACGTCATCCCCGTCAGCGCCCGTACCGGGCAGGGCGTGCAGGAGCTGCGCGCCCGCATCCGCGCAGTCGCCGCCGCTGAGGACGTGATCGAGGCGCGCCTGGCCGCCGATGCGAGGGCCCTGGCGGCACTCGCGCGCGAGCGCATCGGAAAGCAGCCCGAGCCGGCCCACGCCGCCGATGCCACCACACCTGCGGCCCTTGAGGACGCCGCCTGCCGAGCGGTGGGAGTAGACCTTGTAGCCGACGCCGTCGGCACCTCCATGCGGCTGGAAGCCGGGCATCGCGTCGGCTGGCTGCCCCTGCGCTGGCTGTCCTACCTGCGCCGGGACCCGCTGCGGGCACTGCACCTGCGTCCGGACTCCAACGACCGCGGGGCGGTGCCATCCGCCGCGGCGCCGCGCACGTCCCTGCCAGCTCCGAGCGCGGCCGACGACGCCGCACTGCGGGCTGCCGTCCACATGTACACGACCGCTCGGATCGGGCGCCTTCCGGCAGTGGTTCAGGAGCGGGTCACAGGGCGTCTGGGAGCCGGGACCGAGCGGATCTACGACAGCCTCGACGCCGCCGTCGCCCGCACCGACCTGGAACAGACCTGCCGTCGCCCCCGCTGGTGGGGGGCTGCGAATGCCATGCAGGTGCTCCTGGCTCTGACCGCGCTGATCGGTGCCGGCTGGCTCCTGATGCTCCATGTCTTGGACCGCTACTTGCTGCTGCCGGTGAATCCTCCACGTTGGGGGCACGTGCCGTGGCCGACGGTCCTGCTGCTGGGCGGCCTCTTGCTGGGCCTGCTGCTGGCGGCGGCGGGCACGGTCATGGCACGCGTCGGTGCGGTGCGGCGCACCAGGCGCGTACGCGAGCGCCTACGACATGCGGTGACCGAGGCGCTGAATGAACTGCTGGGCACGCCCCTGGAGCAGGAGCTGGCTCGTTTAGAGGAGGTACAGGCGCTGCTGGACTCCCTGTGCGAGTCGGGGCGGAGCGCTCCCGGCTCAGGCGACGCCGGCGTCGGCTCCAGGTGAGGTGGGCCCGAGCCCCTCAGCCGCGCGCGCCAGCGCCTCGCCGGCGCCCTCGTAGAGGTTGATCACGACGTCAACACCCGCCGCCCGCATGGTGGCGGCCTCGTCGTCATAGCGGGCGATTGCGAGCACCCGGCCGTCGAAGTGCGAACGGTCCAGCCACTCCAGCACGTGCACGTTCGCCCCCGGCTCTGACATGGCCAGGACCACCGTGGATACGTGCACCGCCTCCAGCCGCTCCCAGAACTGCTGGTCGGTCGCGTCCGCCTCCATCACGTTGAATCCCTGCCGCGTCAGCTCCTCCACCTTGGTGGCGTCATTGTCGATGCCGAGCACGCCCGTCTCACCGTCGGCGTAGAGCCTCATGTACGTGGAGCGCCCGGCCCGGCCCATGCCGAACACGACGGTGCACACGCCCTCGAGGCTGACTGGCCGCTCATCGGGGTGCAGGGTGCTGACTGGCCGGTGGGGGAGCAGCGCGGACATCCACTGCACCAGGGCGGCCGGCTTGTGGTTGACCATGGCGGACACGACGAAGGACAGCGCCAGCGCCAAGGAGACGGCGGCCGGCCACTCACCGCCCAGCAGCCCGTGGTCGGTGGCCGTGCCCACAACAATGAGCGCGAACTCGCTGTAAGCGGTCAGGGCCAGGCCAGTGAGCACCGAGGTGCGTCGGCGCATCCCCAGAGCGCGCACCACCATGGTGTAGACGAGTGAGCGCACCGGCAGCAGGAGCAGCAGGGCACCGGCCAGGGCGAAGGCGGCGGTGCCGGGAACGCCGTCGAGGCCGATGGTGAGGAAGAACCCGACCAGCAGGAGCTCCTTTATGGTGAACAGAGCGCTCGCCAGCTCCTTGGCCGCGGGGTGGGACGCCAGCAGCGCCCCCATGATCAGGGCTCCCAGATCGCCGTCGACCCCGAGCAGGTCGAACAGCAGGTAACCGGGTAGCAGTGCCATGGACATGCCGAACAGTGCCCGCATCTCCCGGTGATCGATGCGGTCAAGCACCTTGCCGAACAGTCGGGATGCCGGCCACAGCAGCACCAGGGCGGCTGCCCAGGGGCTGGGCAGCCGCCCTGAGGAGACGGTCATATAGGCGACCGCGGCGATGTCCTGAAGCACCAGCACGCCAATGGCGATACGCCCGTACAGGGACCCGGAGTCGTCGCGCTCCTCCAGTAGCTTGACGACCACCACCGTTGAGGAGAAGGACAGCGCGAAGCCGACTGCGGCGACGCCACCGGGCGTGGAGGCACCGAGGTTCAGGCCCACCGCCAGCAGCGCCGCCACGACGGCCGTGCCCAGGAGGGTCAGCACCGCCATCACGATCACCGCGGTTCCCAGCACCTCCTTGCGTCGCAGCACGCGCAGATCGAGCTTCAGCCCGATCGTGAACAGCAGCACTGCGACGCCGAGGTCGCCCAGAACCTCCACGACGCCGAGGTTCGGCAGCGGCGAGGACCCGAGCACGAAGCCTGCCGCCAGGAACCCCACGAGCGGCGGTAGGCGCAGCAGGGTGGCGGCGAAGCCGAACACCACCACGGCAAGCAGGTACGCGGCTGGGATCATTCCCTCTCCTCTACTGTGCGGCAGGCTCCCCGGCCGCGGCGTTACCGCCCGTCGCGGCTACCGCGGAAACCGCCCTTGCGGCCACCGTCCCAGCCGCGGTTGCCCCAGCGACCGCTCCGGTCGTTCCTGTCATAGCGGCGGTCGTCACGGTCATAGCGCCGCTTGGAGCCGCCACGGTCGTAACGCCCGGAACCGCGGTCGTTGTTCCGCCCGCCTCGGAATCCGCCACCGGAGCGGCCACCGCGCTGACCGTCCCAGCCATGGCCGGGGCCCTCGTCCTCGCGGATGCGCAGCTCCCTGCCGGCGAAGGTGGCGCGGCGCATGCTCTCCAGCTGCTCCTCGCTCAACGGCGTGTGAATCTCAACCAGGGAGAAGGACTGAAGAATGTCGATCTTGCCGATGTCGGATCCCGAGATGGAACCCTCATTGGCCAGGGCGCCGACGATCGCCCCGGGAAGGACCCGGTCCCGGTGACCGACCTCGATGCGGTAGACGGTGCCGCTGCCCTCCTCGTGGCGGCGCCGCCCCCCGCGTCCGGCACCGGGCTTGCCGTCGAAGCGGTCTCCGCGGCGTCCGCGGCGGTCATCGCGGCCGCCCTCGAAGGACGCGGACACGAAGGAGCCGTCCTCGTCCAGTAGCTCCTCCCGGTTACCACGACGGGGACGTTCCCCATCGCCCCGGCGCCGCGGCCCCTCGTCGCCGACGGCGAGGGCGAGCAGCGTGGCGGCCAGGTCCTCGGACTCAACGCCCAGCTCCTCGCTCTTGGCGGCGACGAGTTCGGCGTACATGTCCAGGCGGCCGCGCTCGTAGCGCGCGGCAGCGCGGTCAAGCAGCTTGCCGGCGCGGTGCGCGGACACGTCCGCGGGGGAGGGGAGCGTGACCTCCTCCAGGCGGGTACCGGTCAGGTTCTCGATCTGGCGGAGCTTGCGCTTCTCCTTGGGGGTCAGGAAGGTGACGGCCTCACCGTGGCGTCCCGCGCGGCCGGTACGTCCGATCCGGTGCACGTATGCCTCCGCCTCGCGGGGCACGTCGAAGTTGACGACGAGTCCGATGCGGTCCACGTCCAGGCCGCGGGCGGCGACGTCCGTGGCCACCAGCACGTCGAGCGTGCCCGCACGCAGGCGCTCAACCAGCCGCTCGCGCTCGCGCTGGGGCACATCGCCGGAGATGGCGGCCGCCTGAATGCCGCGGCCGGCCAGCTCGATGGCCACGTCCTCGGCGGTGGACTTGGTCCGCACGAAGACCAGGGCGGCCTCGGCGTCGGTCACGGCCAGCACGCGCGCTGCGGCGCCGATCTTGTGGCGGAATGGCACCACGGCGTACGTCTGGTGCACGGTGTCGACGGTGGACGCCTGGCGGGAGACCTCCACGCGCACCGGGTCATCGAGGTGCTGCCGGGCGACCGCCTGGATGGCGGGCGGCATGGTGGCGGAGAAAAGTGCTGTGCGGCGCTGCTCGGGCAGGGACGCGGCGATTGTCTCCACGTCCTCGGCGAATCCCATGCGCAGCATCTCGTCGGCCTCGTCGAGCACGAAGTACTTCACGTCATCCAGGGACAGTGCGCCCTTCTCGATCAGGTCGATGACGCGCCCGGGTGTGCCGACGACAACCTGGGCGCCGTCTCGCAGCGCCCCGATCTGCGGACCGTAGGGGGCGCCGCCGTAGACGGCCACCACATCCAGGCCGCGAGACCGGGAGGCCATGTCGGTGATGGCCTCGGCGCTTTGCAGCGCCAGCTCGCGCGTGGGCGCCAGTACCAGGGCCTGTACCGCGCCGTCCCGGGCGTCGACGGCGTCCAGCAGTGGCAGGCCGAAGGCGGCCGTCTTGCCGGTGCCGGTCTGGGCGATACCGACGACGTCGCGGCCGGACAGCAGCACGGGAATGGCCTCACGCTGAATCGGCGTCGGACTTTCGAAGCCCATGTCCTTGACTGCCTTGAGCAGGTCGGCGGGCAGGCCCAGGTCGTCGAAGGTGATGTCCTCGGGGGCCCGTGCAGCCGCCTCGTCCACGTCGTCCTCCTCGGAGTCGACGAACGGCGTGTGCCCGTCGACCTCGTCCTCGGAGAGGTCTGCCTCGGGGTCGTCGGCGTCCTCCTCGTACGCGTCGGCTTCCTCGGGATCGGACTCCGGCAGGTTCAGGTCGACGTCGTCCGCCTCGTCCTCATCCTCCAGGCCCTCGGGGTCCTCGGGAGAGTCGGAGGACGCCGGGGTGTCGAAGGACTCCGCGGAGGGCGGCGAGACGAAGTCCGGACCATGAGGCGCGGCGACGTCCTCGTGGTCATCTTGGTTCTTGAAGTCACTGCTGGACGCAGCAGCAGGCGGGACGGTGCCCTCGATCTCGGCGCTGAAGAGATCATCAATGCCCAGAGGACCGTCCTGCGGGGTGTCGAAGGGCATAGAGGACCCGTTGGGGGTGGCTGTCATGGTGTTCTTCCCGTATCTGGTTCCGTAGTAGGGAACCGGTCGCGGAGTGTGGGGGAGGGCCGGATGGTCTCCGCTCTTGCCGCGCCGCACCCACCACACTTGCCCGGCACCCCGATTGGAATCAATATCGGGGGCCCAGGGGCTTCACGCACTTACTCACGGGATCACGCTCGGCACCGCGGTAGTCAGCGGCTGAACGAGCCGTGAACGGGGCTCACAGCACGGATCACTCCGGCCGACCAGTTTAGGGCATGCGGCCGCGGTTATGCGACGCCAAGTCCCCTGTGCGCAACAGTTCACACGTGAATCAGGTCTCGTGCCGCTGCGTCCGACCGCTTGTGGTGGTGCGGTTCGCGGATGGGGCCGGATGGGAACCGCATGTGGCCCCTGGGTCCCGCATATCCTCGGTGAAGTGTGGCTCGGTCCCCAGCTGCAGCAATGGTTCACATCCTCGAGACCTTCGATGCGATAGTGAGACTTATGCGGTGAAAACCCCGCCGACCTGTCTTGTTCGCCCGGGTATTCCTTGCCATCCCGGAAGAAAACCGGCGTGGCTCGGTCGGTGCGGGCGGGGGATTCGGGGTCCTCTGCGCGGGTGACACCCCGCACGCTCCCGGCATTTCAGTGTTGCTTAGGCAAATTGGGCGATACCATCGAGGTGCGTTGGGCCCGACCCACACGCATAACTCCCGAGCTCCCCGAAAGCCCTGTGTTCGAGGCTCCCGAGGCTGCTTGAGAGCGCATGCGGGTTAAGTCCAGCGCCACCGTGACCGTGCCTGTGCCGCAACGGTTCCCCAACAGACCAAGGCCAACAGACGAGCTCCGAATCCATGACCCAACTTCCGCGCCACGCCAAGGTGACCCGCATCGCCCGCAGACCTGTGCTGCGAGCCGTGTCCGTCGTGCCCGCAGTGCTTGGACTGATCCTGGCGACGTCCGTCGGGATGGGCGCCGTGGCCTCCGCCGACCACTGGCTGCCGACCGCAATGGCGGACGAGCGGGCTACCGCCACCCCCTCCGCGACCGCCACCGCCGAGCCGCGGACTGCTGCCGGCTCCCCCGGAGGACGTCTCAGATGACTCCGCGGCGAGCAGCGAGTCGACGCAGGCAACGCTCCCGCAGGGAGTTCCCGCACAAACCGGTGCCCTGGAAGAGGCCGTAACGGAGGCTGATGCGACGACTTCCGCGGCGCCTGAGGAGTCGGCGCCGACCGCCACGGGAGCCGATGACGCCGCCGCGGCAGAACCGGACGGTGACGCGGCGGGCATGCGCGTTCAGGTGCAGGATGCGGACTCGGTATACGTCTCCTCCAGCAGCACCGACAGGCCACTGCTGATGTTCTTCGGCTGGGAGGATGAGACGGGGCGGCCGCTCGGATCGCAGGGATCCGTGACCACCCCGGTTCAGATTCGCCTGGTCAGCGAGTCGGGCTCCTCCCAGTCGGCCACGATCTACCCGTACTTCACCAACGGACGCTCAAATTACGGGCTGCCGCTGTGGCCGTTCACGCAGGCGATGGACCCTCATGTGGGCCGCTACAACATGCAGTGGCGCCAGCCGTCCGCTCCCGAGTGGCAGACGGTCGATACCTTGACCATCGATGTGCGACTGCCCGAGGCCACCGCTGGCGCGACCTTGAGCTACGTCGACGGCGCACTGGTCGGAACCGGCTGGGCATTCGACCGGAGCGTGAACATCGCCGGCACCTTCAAGGTCGCACTCGACGTGACCGACGCCGCCGGAAACACCAGCACGGTGAACGTGCGCGCCAGATTCCTCGGCGACCACTTCGTGGTCTCCGCAGCGGCGCTCGAGTCCGTCGGAGTGCGCCTGGCAGTCGGCTACACCGTCTCGGCCAGGCCCACAAGCGTTCAGGGCGTTCCTGGCGGTGACGTCATCTCGGTGCATATCGGGGAGTCCGGCGAGGGCTCCCAGACACCGCAGCCGACTGAGCAGCCGACACAGCCCGACGACTTGGACCCGACGGCCGAACCCACGCCGGGGCAGTCCGCCGAGCCCTCTGCGCAGCCCCATCCGACTGCCGCCGGCGAGCCCTCGCAGTCCAGCGCCGCACCCACGTCGGAGGCGACTGCGACCACGGATACCGGGCACACCGCAGCCCCGACCGGCGAGGCGACTACCGCTCCATCCGCGCCCGCGGCCCCCGCGGCGCAGCCGACGGCCGTGCAGACCCCGTCGGGCTCGGGCACCACCGGCGGTGGTACCGGGCAGGTCCCGTCCACCGGCTCCTCGACCGCGGCCGCCCGGCCCACGGCTGCGCCGACGAGCTTCGAGGTCCTCAACGAGGGCGTGGAGATCGATCCGCTCATCGTGCAGGAGACCAACACGCCGTCGGGCACTTCGCCGACGACGCCTGCCGCACATGCGGATCAGCCCGCGGCGGAGCCGGCGTCTCAGCCCGCTGAAGGGGCCGACTCGGATAGCGGCGCCCGCCCCAGCATGGCACCGGCGTCGCCGGTGCAGGACGCCAACGAGCTCGGACCCGACAACGCCGGATCCCTTTCCGGGACTCGGCAGGGAGTGACCATCACACTGATCTTCCCCTCAGCCAAGGTGCACGAGGGCGACTGGGTCGCCGTCTTCGTCTTCCCCGGCGCGACAACCGCGGGCTGGGTGCAGGTCGGCGCCGATAACTCGGTTTCGGTAGACATTTCCGCCCTTGATCCGGGCAGCTACAAGATCGCCGTGGCTGACCGCGACTCCGAGCTGCTCGGATGGGCGCAGCTCGAGATCGCGGGCACTACCGATGTGCAGACGGACAACGGGGCCGGTGTCACCCTGATCACGGGCGAGGACCTGACGGACGACGGCGGGTTGGGCCCTGACGGTTGGAAGCTCGTCTCCGCGGGCCTGCTGCTGGTACTGGGGGCCACGTCATTCATCATGCTCGCGTTCCCCGGTCTGCACGGCAACGGAACGCGAATCACTCGCCGATAACGTGTATGCTGGTTACGGCCGCGTAACGGGAGGAGGGAGCTTGCTACAAGGGCTGCGGATCGTCATGTCGCGCATTCTCAGGGTGCGCGGCCGGGTCGCCGTGCCCGCGGCGCTGCTCACCGTGATGCTGGCGGTGCTGCCGGTAACGGGCGCGCGCGCCGACTCGGTCATGGGCGGCTCGACCACCGGAACCGCGTCCACCGTAGGCCCTTCCACGATCGCCGTTGGGGGGACGCTCACATACACGCTCTCCGGCTTCCCGGGTGGCGCCGTGGTCGAGATTCTCATCGACGACGGCGACCGCGCGCCGGAAGGTGAGCCGACAGCGATCGGTGAACTCACCGTCGGTGATGACGGCGCCTACTCCGGGTCGGTCGAGCTGCCCGGCTATGTCACCAAGGGCGTGCACTGGCTGCGCTTCCGGGTGACGGAGGGCGAGGACATTCCGACCAATGCCGTCCGCACTCTCGACTACACCAACAAGAGCCCGTACTTCACGGTCGCCGATGTGACCATTATCGGTGGCGAGTCGCCCTCCGTGCCGACGCCGCAGCTCACCGAGGACACCTCCCCGTCCGCCAGCGCCTCCGCGACGCAGACCGCCACCGCGCCCGCAGCGGCCGGCGGGCCGGCGGCGGCAGCGGCCGGCGGGTCGGCGGGATCATCATCGGAGGGAAGCTGGGCCGCGGCATCATTGCCGGTAGTAACCACTGTCCTGTTCGCGCTCGGAGCAGTGCTGCTGGTGCTCGCGGTCGTGGTGCTGATCGAGCGTCGTCGCTTGTCCGCCTACGAGCGCGAGCTCGAGTACGTCACGAGGCGCTGAGGCGCGACGCCACCGGCGTAGTATCGCCGCGGCGCCCGCCCGTCTCGCGGTGCGCCCCGCCGGGCGCCGGCTCAGCGCCCCCAACGGAAGGAACACAGCACCGTGATGCGAACCCGCGATGCAGGCACACTGCGCGCCGCCGATATCGGACAGGTCGTCACCCTCGCCGGTTGGGTCGATCGCCGCCGCGACCACGGCGGCGTCGCCTTCATCGACCTGCGCGACGCCTCGGGCATCGCCCAGGTGGTGATCCGTGAGGAGGTCGCCCACGACCTGCGCGCGGAGTACGTGCTCAAGGTGACCGGTGAGGTATCGGCACGCCCGGAGGGCAACGCCAACCCCAACCTGCCCACCGGGGAGATCGAGGTCGTCGTCTCCGACGTCGAGATCCTGAACCCGGCCGCGGCGCTGCCGTTCCAGGTCTCCGACCACGCCGAGGACTCCGGCCAGGTGGGGGAGGAGACCCGCCTGAAGTACCGGTACCTCGACCTGCGCCGCAGCCCCATGCAGCACTCCATGCGGCTGCGTTCCAAGGTCTCCCAGGCGGCTCGGCGTGTCCTGGACTCCCACGACTTCGTGGAGATTGAGACGCCCACGCTGACTCGCTCCACGCCCGAGGGCGCCCGCGACTTCCTGGTCCCCGCCCGCCTGGCACCGGGATCCTGGTACGCCCTGCCCCAGAGTCCTCAGCTGTTCAAGCAGCTGCTCATGGTGGCCGGCATGGAGCGCTACTACCAGATCGCCCGCTGCTATCGCGACGAGGACTTCCGGGCCGACCGCCAGCCGGAGTTCACCCAGCTGGACGTCGAGATGAGCTTCGTGGACCAGGAGGATGTGATCGCCGTCGCCGAGGACATCCTGCGCGAGGTGTGGTCCCTGATCGACTACGAGCTGCCCACCCCGATTCCGCGCATTACCTATCGCGACGCCATGGAGCGCTACGGCACCGACAAGCCCGACCTGCGCTTCGGACTCGAGCTGGTGGACCTGACCGACTTCTTCAAGGACACCACCTTCCGCGTCTTCCAGAACCCCTATGTGGGTGCCGTCGTCATGCCTGGTGGGGCCTCACAGTCCCGCCGCACCTTCGACGCCTGGCAGGAGTGGGCCCGCCAGCGCGGAGCCCGCGGCCTGGCCTACGTCACGGTCGGAGAGGACGGCACCCTCGGCGGGCCGGTCGCCAAGAACATCACCGACGCCGAGCGTGCCGGCCTCGCCCAGGCCGCCGGGGCCAAGCCGGGTGACTGCATCTTCTTCGCCGCCGGCACCGTGGACGCCTCCCGGGCCCTGCTGGGCGCCGCGCGCCTGGAGATCGGCAAGCGCTGCGGCCTGATCGACGACGATGCCTGGTCCTTCGTGTGGGTGGTGGACGCGCCCCTGTTCAAGCCGTCGGCCGAGGCCAAGGCCGAAGGTGATGTGGCCCTGGGCAAGTCCGCCTGGACGGCCGTCCACCACGCCTTCACCTCACCCAAGCCGGAGTGCCTGGACACCTTCGACACCGACCCCGGTTCGGCGCTCGCCTACGCCTACGACATCGTGTGCAACGGCAATGAGATCGGTGGCGGCTCCATCCGTATCCACCGCCGCGACGTGCAGGAGCGCGTCTTCAAGGTCATGGGGATCGGGCCGGAGGAGGCGCAGGACAAGTTCGGCTTCCTGCTGGACGCCTTCAAGTTCGGAGCCCCGCCGCACGGCGGCATCGCCTTCGGCTGGGACCGTATCGTGTCCCTGCTGACCCACGCGGACTCCATCCGCGACGTCATCGCCTTCCCGAAGTCCGGTGGCGGCTACGATCCGCTCACCGACGCACCCGCGCCGATCACACCCGAGCAGCGCAAGGAGGCCGGCGTCGACGCCGTCCCCGAGCAGGAGGACTGACCGGAGCGGCCGCGGGCCGGTATTCGAGTGAGACGGCGGGCGGGGACAGGAGAGCCCCGCCCGCCGTCGGCCGCTAGGACTATGCCCGTCGGCCGGTCAGCAGTCCCCAGGTGACCACGGCGCCGCTGGCGACCAGCTGCACACCCAGCAGCCGAGGCGTCGCCGGCACTCCCAGGGCCAGCAGCGCGGTCGGCAGCCCGGCGACGGCGGCGGCATCGGGACCGGAGACCAGCATCTCCACCGCACCCGGCGGCAGGGAGCCGACCGGGGAGGCGACCAGCCCCAGTGAGAAGTCCGGGGTGGGTCGGAACCCGGAGCGCAGCGCCGCCCCCGCCCAACCACAGCCGGCCGCCACCACCAGGCCCACGGCCGCCCACGCCTGCCCGGCCGACTCGGGAGCTCGCCCGGAGGCGACCAGCTGTGCGGCAACCACCGCGGCGGTCCAGGCGATCATGATCGCGGTCGGCACCAGCAGGTGCCCGCACCGCACCCGGACCGGCCCCATCGGCCAGGAGGCGTCCGCCCCGCCGTCGAACCAGGCGCGCCGCGCGGGCTCTGCGAGCGCCAGGACTGCGAGCCAACCGCCGACCAGGTGAAATACGACGGCGCCGACCGCGCCCACGCCGCTGGAAAACAGGGGAAACACCGCGACGATCCCGCCCGCCAGCAACTGCAGTGCCCGCCGCGGCTGACGCCACAACAGGAGGCAGTCCGCCTGAGCCACCCCCAGCAGCGGGCGCAGTCCCGGAGGCAGCCGGAGGGCGAGGCGGGCGAGCGGCAGACGGGAGGATGCGGCCGGACGGCGCACCGGGGCGGACAGCAGACGTCCCAGCGCGCGTGTGTCCAGCGACAGCAGGGATACCTGTACCCCCAGATTGCGGGCGGCCACCTCCAGCAGATGCGCATCCGGGATTTCGACCAGGCGAACGCGCAATCTCCACCACCACACTGCGGCCGCCAGACCCGTCCCGAGGCCGAGTGACACGAACAGGCCCCCGGGCACCCGGCTGGGCGAGGGGGCCCCGAGCGCTCCGGCGCTCAGCGCGATCACCGCCGCGCCCAGCAGTGTCCTCCTGACCGCGGGAAGGCCGGCGTCAACCACCTGGGCGCGCACCAGGGCCACGAGCAGCAGTGCCCCGCAGGCGCCTGCGAGCAGGACCATCCCGGTCGCCGTGATCGCGCCGGCGCCCGCCATCACCGCCAGCAAGAGCCCGGCGCCACCACCGGCCGCGACCGCCACCGCCGCCTCCGCCCACGCCACCGGTTCCAGCAGGCCGCGCCGGTCTCCGGGCATGTTCAGCCACCAAGCGGCCTCGTAGGTTCGCAGAAACAGCGGGCCCAGTCGCCGCAGCGGCTCAACGAGCATCCCCGCCAACAGGAGCAACAGCACCAGCACCGCCCACGTCGGATCCATGCCGATGGTCCCGCGTATCGGCGTCGTCCCGGTTCCGAGTCGTCCAAGGTAGGGCGCCGCCAGGGCGGCCAGGATTGCGGCCGCCAGGACGGCGTCATAGATGTCGCCAAGCAGCGCCCAGGGGCTGCGCGTGCGGGCGGTATGCGCACGCACCCAGCGGCGCAGTTCCCGCCCCGCAGGCAGTTTGCGGGCGTGGTGATCGGCCGGGCTCACAGTGCGCCCTCGGTGATGGCACGCACGCCTTCGGAAACGCCAAGCAGGCGGGTGCCTGTACCCACCAGCAGCACCGCGGTTGCAGCAGTGCGCACGAAGTCGGCGTCGTGGCAGGCGAGCAGCACCCCGATTCCCGCTTCACGCTCGGCCACCACGCGGCGGGCGAGGGCCCGGCGGGTGACGTGGTCCAGGCGCTGCTCCGGCTCATCCAGTACCAGCAGACGGCGCGGCCGGGCCAACACCGCCGCCAGGGCCAAGCGGCGCCGCTGCCCCGAGGACAGCTCATCGGGCAGAGCATCCGCCAGCTCCGCCAGGTCGAACTCATCCAGAAGCTCGGCGGCGGTGCGCTCCGGTGCGGGGGAGGAGTGCCCGTAACAGACCAGGGCGAGATGCTCGGCCACGGTCAGGGTGGGAAAGAAGGACTCCTCGCCCAGGTCGCGGGCCACGGCCCGGCGCTGCACGGCCGAGCGTGGATCGGGGACACGTCCCAGCAGTGTGACCTCACCGTCGACGGGTGGCAGCAGTCCCAGGCAGGTGCGCAGCAGGGTGGACTTGCCGGCGCCATTGACACCGGCCAGCGCCAGCACCTCACCGGGGCTAAGGGTGAAGGTCGCCGGAGCACACACCGCGTGTTCGCCATAGCCGACGCTCAGGTCACGGGCAACAACCAGCGCCTGGCCGCTCACAGCGGGTGCGCGCATCCCGGGCATCTTGGTCCTCCTCGACCCTAGCGGTTGTCCTCGATGCTACCGGCCCTACGCCGTGTCGTAGAAGAGGGCCGTCCACCTCGCCGGCGCAGAACACGACCTCGGGGTGCGGCTATTCATGCTCCCACGGAGAGATCAGGACGAGACTGCCCTCGGGGATCGTCAGGTCGTGGGCGGTGCCCCACTCCTCGTACCTGGGGTCGGGGTCCTTCGTGACCGCCTGGCGGCCGAGTGCCGTCGTCACCTCCAGGTGGGTGCCGACGGCGCGGGTGTGGTCGTTGTCCCACCGGAGTGTGGCAACCGCCCGTACCCCCGGACCGATCTCTACCGCGCGCGGGTCCTGAACGCCCGGCGAGGTCGAGTCCCGGGTATCCACATGCACCACGGCGACCTCGACGTCCCGGTCCTGCTCGTCAAGAACGACGACGGCGGGCCAACCGGATACCAGGCAGGCGGTCCTGGAGTCGTTCTGCACGGCGATTACGGCGGTGACGTGTCCGCCCAGCGCGGCATGGCCCGATATGCGCCAGTAGCTCAGCTCAGCGGGGTCGCAGTCCTGAACCGAGGAGGAGATGGGAACGACGTCGCCGTTTCCAGTGAGCTCAGGGATGGTCATCTCCTGGGCCCGGGCCAGAGCCGCGGGGTCAGGGGACTCGGCGTGCTCATACAACCATGACAGGCCATGCGGCGTGGCCATCACGATCACCAGTGCCAACAGCGCCAGCACGCGGGCGGACGCTCGATGCGCGCCGCGCCGAAGACGAAGAGCCGCCAGCGCCAAGACCACGGCACTCGCACTCAACAGGACGAGGCCCCCGGCCGCCCAGGGCCACCAGCCCGGACTCATGGGCACCCGCGCCAACACCTCGCCGCCGGAAGTGACGATGTCACATGAGGAGAAGAACCACGCCTCGTGGGCCCGGACGGCAATGGCCGGGTGCTCCAGCACGTAGGCGCACCGGTAATCGGCGTCCTCGGGGTCGAAGGCGGTCGTGGGCATGCTCAGGCCCGCCCACAGCAGCGCTACCGGTGTCAGCAGCGTGGCCGCGATCCCGGCCAGGTGCGCCACGATGGGCAACCAGTTCCGCCAGGGCCAGGTGAGCGCCCGCCACCACCAGGGCCTGCGGGCGGTAGGAGCGGCGTGTGGCGCACCCGCGGCGGGTTCTGTGCAGGACAAGACGAGCACCCCCCTCAAGCAGCCTGGACCGATGCTACCGGGCAGGTCGGCCCGCGCGCCGCAACACCGGCTAAAAAAGTACCGGTGCCCGGCATCGACGCCGGAAGACCGCCGTGCGCGCCCGGGGCGATGCTTTAGCCAGCAACCGCGGAATGAGCCGCGGCACCTACACGACGGAGTGGAACCCATGCGCCTTGCACCCCCACGGATCCTGATCCCAGGGCTCATCGCCATCGCCATCTTCATGACCGGCGACGGCTTCGAGCTGACCTTCCTGTCCAAGTACCTCGTCTCCCTGGGCTTCGCCGCGACCCAGGCGTCAACGGTCATCACCGCCTACGGCCTGATGGCCGCCCTGGCCGGCTGGGCCTCCGGCGTCCTGGCGGAGACCTTCGGGGTACGCCGGATCATGCTCATCGGCGCCGGGCTGTGGGTCGGCCTGCACCTGCTGCTCGTCGGCGTGGCGATCCCCTCGGGCATCTACCCACTGATCCTGGTGATCTACGCCTGCCGCGGCCTGGCCTACCCCCTGTTCATATACTCCTTCGTCGTTTACATCACCCAGAAGGTGGCACCGGCGTCCCGCGCCTCCGCCATGGGCTGGTTCTGGACCGCCTACTCCATCGGCGTCGGCTGCCTCGGCTCCTGGATTCCTGCCCGGACCATCAACTTCATCGGCGAGCGGGGCACGCTGTGGTTCTCCCTGGCCTGGACCATCACCGGTGGCCTGCTCTGCCTGCTGTTCGTGGGCCGCGGAGAACCTCAGCCCGAGCGCGGGGACCTGGGTGACACGCTGCGTCAGCTGTCGGTGGGCGTCACCATCCTCGGCACCAACCGGGAGGTGGCCCTGACGGCGATCGTCCGCGTCATCTGCAACCTCAGCCTCTACGGCTTCCCGGTGATCATGCCCCTGTACCTGACCACAGCCGGCTACGGCGAGGAGTGGTTCACCATGCCGCAGTTGATGACGATCTGGGGCATCCAGTTCGCCGTCACCGTCTTCGGCAACCTCTTGTGGGGCTGGATCGGCGACCGCTACGGATGGATGCGGCAGATGCGCTGGTACGGGTGCTGGTTCTGCGCCGTCGCCACCCTCGGTTTCTACTACGTGCCCCAGTTCCTGGGCGGCAACATGATCGCCCTCGGTGCGGCCGCCGTCCTCCTGGGCATGGGCGTGACCGCCTTCGTCCCCATGGCCGCCGTATTCCCCGCCCTGGCCCCCGAACACCGCGGGGCCGCGATCTCCGCCAACAACCTCGCCTCCGGCCTGACCACCTTCGTCGGCCCCGGGCTGGTCACCCTGCTGCTGCCGCACATCGGCGTCGCCGGAGTGTGCTGGACCTACACCGCCCTGTACCTGCTGGGCTCCCTCATCACCGTGTTCATCCACCCCGACCAGCCCGGCTTCGACCGCAATGGGCGGCGCCTGCCGGAGACCGCCGACCGACCCGTCGCGGAGGTGGCCGCCTGAACCCACCGAATCGCCGACCATCCTTAAACCCGCTCACCACCACCAAGTCACCGCAACCAACCCACGAGGAGAAGAAAAGACATGAAGGCTGTAGTTCTAGAGAAGCGCAATGAGATCAACGTCCGTGAGGTCCCCGGAGACCTCGTCTGCGGCCCCGGCCAGCTGCGCATCGCCCCGCACACCGTCGGCATCTGCGGCTCGGACGTCCACTACTACACGCACGGCCGCATCGGCCGCTACGTCGTCGAGGCGCCGATGATCCTCGGTCACGAGGCCTCCGGAACCGTGCTGGAGGTGGGCGAGGGCGCCACCGACTTCACCGTCGGCGATCGCGTGGCCATGGAGCCGGGGGTGCCGGACATGAGTTCGCGGGCCTCCCGCATGGGCATGTACAATGTCGACCCCGCCGTCTCCTTCTGGGCCACCCCGCCGGTGGACGGCTGCCTGGTAGAGGAGGTCATCCACCCGGCCGCCTTCACCTACCACCTGCCCGACAACGTCACCTACGGGGAGGGCGCCCTGCTCGAGCCGCTGGCCGTCGGCATGCACGCGGCCACCAAGGCCGCCATCCACCCCGGCGCCGTCGCCGTCGTCTCCGGCTGCGGCACGGTCGGCATGCTCACCGCCGCCGCGGCGCTCGCCGGCGGCGCCTCCACCGCCATCGTCTCCGACGTCTCCCCGGTCAAGCTGGAGATCGCCTCCCAGATCCCCGGCGTGGTCACCGTGGACCTGCGTGAGCAGCGCCTGCTCGACGTCGTGAACGAGCGCACCGCCGGCTGGGGCGCCGACGTGGTCTTCGAGGCCTCCGGCCACCCGTCCGCGTACGAGGACCTGTGGAAGCTGGGCGCCCCCGGCAACCGCACCGTCCTGGTGGGCATCCCCGTGGACCCGATCGCCGTCGATGTCACCGAGGTACAGGCCCGCGAGACCCGCATCGAGACCGTCTTCCGCTACGCCAACGTCTACCAGCGCGCCATCGACCTGGTGTCCGCCGGCAAGATCAACCTCAAGCCCTTCATCACCGACACCTTCCCGATGGACCGCGCCGAGGAGGTCTTCGACCGGGTGGCCGAGGGCCGCCCCGGCGACGTCAAGCTCCAGATCACGGTCGGCTGACCCGGGGCCGCAGCCGTGCAAAGGGCCAGCCACCGCAACCGGCGACGGGCCGGTGGGCAGGGCACGCACAATGAGCGCGTGTCCTGTCCACCGGTCCGCCCCGGCATGCCCCCACGCCCCCTCACCCCGGGCGTCGAATCCGCGCCGGTGGCGAAGGCTGACGTCGGCGACCTGGAGGTCATCGTTCCCGACGTCGGCACCTCGGTGCGCTGGTGGACGCACGGTTACCCCGACCCGCTCGCCCGCTGGCACCACCACCCCGAGATCGAGTTCCACCTGATCCGCTCCGGCTCCGGGCAGATGCTCGCGGGCGACCGCACCATCGACTTCGACGCCGGACAGGTCACTCTGATGGGGCCGCACCTGCCGCACAACTGGCTCTCAGACCTCGGCCCCGGCGAACGCCTGCCCGACCGCGACGTACTGTGCCAGGTGCTGCCCGCGCGCTTCGCGGCGGCTTCCGGGCAGCTGCCCGAGCTGGCGGTCATGGGCACGCTGGTCGACCGCGCCCGCCGGGGCATCATGCTGTCGGGGGACAGCCGTGAGCGGGCGGCCGCGATTCTGGAGAACATGGGCGGTCAGGACCCGCTGGGGCGGCTGGCGGCGTTGCTGGAACTGGCCCGCGTCTTCCTCACCGCCCCCGCCGCGGAGGCGCACCCGATCGCGAGCGCCGGCTACGTGCCCAGCCTCGACGACTCCACCGCCGCCCGAATCAACGCCGTCCTGGACTATGTGGAGTCCCATCTGGCTGAGGACGTCTCCATGACCCGGGCCGCAGAACTGGTGGCACTCAGCCCCTCGGCCTTTTCCCGGTTCTTCCACGCCACCGCCGGGATCACCTTCTCCGAACTGGTGCGGCGGCGTCGCATAGCGCGGGCCTGCCACCTCCTGCGCACCACCGACCTGCCGGTGGCCCGGGTATGCGCACTGAGCGGCTACACCAACCTGTCGAACTTCAACCGGCGGTTCCGGGAGGAGACCGGCACCACCCCCAGCGCCTACCGCCGCCACTGAGTGCGTCTGCCGCGGCCCACCCCACAGAGTGGCACACGACAATGCGGGGTGATCGGTGCAACAATGTGGGTCATGTCCCGCTACATTGAGCTGCACCCCGTCAACCCGCAGGCACGACTGGTCACCAAGGTCGTAGACAGGCTCCGGGACGGTGAGCTCATCGCCTATCCCACGGACTCCGGTTACGCGCTCGCCTGCGCGCCCGGCAACAAGGCGGGCTTGGAACGCATCCGCACCATCCGGCAACTGGACTCCAAGCACAACTTCACCTTCGTCTGCGCCGACTTCGCCCAGGCGGGGCCGCTGGCGATCGTCGGCAACAACGCCTTCCGGTTGATCAAGCGCCTCACCCCCGGTCCCTGGACCTTTATTCTCAAGGGCACCAAGGAAGTGCCGCGGATGACCCTCAACCCCAAGAAGCACACGCTGGGGGTGCGGATCCCAGACCATGCGATCGCTCAGGCGCTGGTGAAGGAGTTCGGCGCGCCCATCCTGTCCTCTACTCTGATCCGCCCAGGTCGGACGGCGCCCGAGTCCAACGGCTGGGAGATCGAGGAGGAACTCGGACACCTGATCGATGTGGTCGTTGAGGGGCCGGTGACCTCCACCGAACCGACGACGGTCATCGACCTGACCGAGGACAGCGTGCAGGTGGCCCGTGAGGGCGCGGGCGACATAAGCCTGCTGTAGGTGGTTACCGGCCGGCGTCGTCGCTCGCCGCTGCGGGCTCCGAGGGCAGGGGCGTCGGTGCGGGAGCCGCCTCCAGGCCGTAGCGGTCGTAGATGCGCCTGAGGGACTCCGGCGCCCACCAGTTCCACCGTCCCAGCAGCGTCATGGCCGCCGGTACGAGCAGCATCCGTACCAGGGTGGCGTCCAGTGCGACGACGATCGCCAGCGCCACCCCGATCTCCTTGACGATCAGCAGCTCACCGCTGACGAATCCCAGGAAGACGATCACCATGATCAGCGCGGCGAAGGTGACGATACGACCCGAGCGCTGCAGCCCCTTGGCCACTGCGGTGTCGCTGTCAGCCCCGGCGTCCCAGTACTCCTTGATGCGCGCCAGCAGGAACACTTCGTAGTCCATGGCCAGGCCGAAGCCGACGGCAACCGCCGTCACCACCACGTAGGCCTCCACCCCGCCGACGGGAGTGAAGGCGAGCAGGCCGGTCAGGTGCCCCTCCTGGAACACCCAGACGAGCACGCCCACAGAGGCCGCCAGGGACAGCAGGTTGATGACCAGCGCCTTGATCGGGACCAGCAGGGAACCGGTCATCAGGAACAGCAGCACGAGGGTGACCAGCGCGATGAAGGCGCTGACCCACGGCAGGGCGGCGAAAACTCCCTGCCTGAAGTCGAGCTGCCCGGCGGCCTGCCCCGTCACCCACATGTCCGCCGGCGCCGCGAGCGCCCTGATGGAGGCGACGGCGTCCTCCGCCGCCCGGGATGAGGACTGCGGCGCCAGCTCCAGGTAGACCACGGTGTAGTCGCCCGCGGTAGCCACCCGCAGTACCTCGGCCACGCCGTCGACGGCCGCCACGTCTGCATTGATGAAGTCGGTGACCTTCTCGCCAGTGGCGGAGACGATCACGGTGGCGTCCTGCTGCGTGACGGCGGAGTAGTTGTTCTCGAGCACCGTCAGGTAGGTCCGCTGGTCGGAGTCCGCCGGCAGCAGCTCGGTGGTCGAGGCAAGCAGGTGCAGGTTGCGGGCCGGTGATGCCAGCACCACCAGGGCCACCACGCAGGCCACGAGTACCACCCAGGCCATGCGCTGCACCTGCCGGGCGATCCAGCGGAACAGCCCCCTGTCGCTGGTCACGTCTCCCATGCGGCGCTGCAGGGTCCCGACAAGCGGGATGCGCTGCAGGAGCGTGGGGCGCAGCATGCGCCGTCCCGCCAGCACCAGTACCGCCGGCACCAGCGTCAGCGCGGCGGTCGCGGCGATCAGGCAGGAGGCCAGGCAGGCCACTGCGATTGAGCGCAGGATGGAGGTGCCAACCAGCGCCAGCCCGAGCATGCACGCCGCCACCGTCAGCGCGGAGAACAGGACGGTGCGCCCCGCCGTGGTCAGCGTCGTCGTCACGCAGGCGGTGATGAGGGTGTCCCTCCGGCCGGTGCGGCGCCGCCGCCTCCTCCCAGCGGCGCCGTCGCCCTCGGCGTCGTGGGAGCGCGCCAGCTCCTCCCGGTAACGGGACGTGATCAGCAGCCCGTAGTCGATGGAGAGCCCCAGGCTGATGACTGCCACGATGTTGATCACGAAGGACTGCAGATCCATGGCGAAGCTCAAGGCGTACAGCACGCCCATAGTGCCGCAGATCGATGCCAGGGCGCCTATCAGCGGCATGCCCGCGGCGAGGAAGCCGCCGAACACGAGCACCATGATGAGCAGGGCCAGCGGCAGGGAGATCAGCTCGCCCTTAAGCAGGTCGGCTCGTACCTGATCGTTGACCGCGTCAACCATCAGCGTGTCGTCGGAGACGATGCCGCGCACCGAGGACTCGACTCCACTCAGCTCATCCGGAACGAGCGCCAGCCTGGCCTCAACCCTGCCGACCAGCTGCGCCACCTCCCGGGCATAGGCGCGGTCGTCGGGGGAGGCGACCGTGTCGCCGTTGGGATCGACGGTCACGACCATGATGAATCCGTCCAGGTCCGCGGAGGCCAGCATCTGGGCGGCCGGCTCGGAAAGCATTCCGGGCACCACGAAGGGATCGATCACGTTCTGCTCGCCCACCAGCGCACGCAGCTCCGTGTGCGCGTCCTGCAGGGCGTCTGCGACCGCCTGCTGGGTCTCCGGCTCGGAGATGTCGATGTCCGTGACCAGTAGCGTCACCGTCTCGGCGTCGCCGGACAGTGTCTGCAGGATCTGCTCGCCCTCGGCGCTCTCGGTGCCGCCGATCGACGGGGCTCCGGCCACCGCGCGCTCGAAGAGGTTGGCGCCACCCATTCCCGTTACGGAGGCGATCAGGAGCATCAGGGCAATAACCACCCAGGTGCCGACAATGATCCAGGCGTCCTTGACGACGCGGCGGGAGAGCCAGGCAAGCATGGGGCCTAGTCTGGCAGACCCGCCGGGCACACACGGCCCGCCGCTCGGGCGGATGGCCGATCGGGTGTTGAATCGTATGTATGAATCAGGGCACCGACCTGTTTGAGAGCGCAGGTACCGACGACGCCGGTCTACCCTCCGACACCCATGCGCCACTGGCCGTGCGGATGCGGCCGCGCACCCTGGACGAGGTGCTCGGGCAGGACCATCTGCTCGCCCCCGGCTCACCGCTGCGTCGCCTGGTGGAGCCGGCGTCACCCCGGGCCGCGGGTGCCGGGGTGTCCAGTGTGGTCCTGTGGGGTCCGCCGGGTACCGGAAAGACGACGCTCGCCTACCTGGTGGCCCGTGGCTCGGGACGCCGCTTCGTGGAGTTGTCCGCCGTCACCGCCGGCGTCAAGGACATCCGTCAGGTCGTTTCCGACGCCCGAAGGCGCCTGGCGGCGGGCGAGGAGACCGTACTGTTCATCGATGAGGTGCACCGCTTCTCCCGCTCCCAGCAGGACGCCCTGCTGCCGAGCGTCGAGAACCGGTGGGTCACCCTCATGGCGGCCACCACCGAGAACCCCAGCTTCTCCGTGGTGTCTCCGCTGCTGTCGCGCTCCCTGCTGCTGACACTGCGCCCGCTGGGCGACGACGCCGTACGCGCCCTGATCGAACGGGCCCTGGCGGACTCGCGGGGACTGGTCGGCCAGGTGGCGCTGGCCGACGACGCCCGCGAGCAGATCGTGCGCATGGCCGGCTCCGACGCCCGCAAGGCCCTGACCGTGCTGGAGGCGGCCGCCGGCGCCGTACTGGCCGCCGCACCCGCACCCGGCGAGGACTCCGGCGGCCACGTGCCGCAGATCGCGCTCGCCGACGTGGAGCGCGCGGCCGACGTCGCCGCCGTGCGCTACGACCGCCAGGGCGACCAGCACTACGACGTGATCAGTGCATTCATCAAGTCCATGCGCGGCTCGGATCCCGACGCCACGTTGCACTACCTGGCGCGCATGCTCGCCGCGGGGGAGGACCCGCGCTACATAGCCCGCCGCATTACCATTCACGCGGCCGAGGACGTCGGGCTGGCAGATCCGAATGTGCTGTCGACCGCGGTGGCGGCGCAGCAGGCCGTGGCGCTGATCGGCATGCCGGAGGCGCAACTGGTGCTCGCCCAAGCGGCACTGGCGGTGGCCACGGCACCCAAGTCCAATGCCGTGACCGTCGGCATCGGTGCCGCGATGGCGGATGTCCGCGCGGGTCGCGGCGGCCAGGTTCCCGCCCACCTGCGTGACGCCCACTACGCCGGCGCGGAGCGCCTCGGCCACGGCGCCGGGTACCGCTACCCGCATGACTTCCCTCACGCCGTCGTCGCCCAGCAGTACCTTCCTGACGGGCTTTCCGGGGCCGAGTACTACCGGCCCACCGCCAACGGATTCGAGGAGCAGCTCCAACGACGCCTGGCGGCGGTCAAGCGCATCGTGCATGCGCACCGCGACGAGCCGGACGCCGGGGGACCGGCCCCGCGATGAGCGCCGGGGATAGGGTCGACGCGTGAGTACCCCACCCCGCTCCCGCGTCCCCGGCACCCGGTCCACCCGAGGCGATGGTGCGGGGCACCCGCCCCAGGCCGCCCCCGAGCCGTCGGCGGCGCGCCGCTGGCCGGCGATCATCCTGATGGGCGTTGGGGCCGGCTTCCTGGCGGGCCTGTTCGGCGTAGGCGGGGGACTGGTGATCGTTCCGGCGCTGATGGCCTTCGCCGGGATGGATCAGCGGCACGCGGCAGCGACCTCGCTGGTGGCGATCGTGCCGACCTCCGTCGTCGGCGCCGTCTCCTACGGCGTGCAGGGGCAGGTGTCCCTGGTAGCGGCCGCTTTCCTGATCGCCGGGTCCCTTGCGGGCGCGCAGCTGGGGGTGCGGCTGCTGCGTACCCTTCCGGCACGCGTCCTGCCGTGGACATTCGTCACCTTCGCGGTGCTCGTCATCGTCTCCCAGCAGGTCATGGTGCCGGTGCGCGACGCCGGCCTGACCCTCACGCCCGTGAGCGCGGCCGCACTGATCGGCGTCGGCCTGGTGGCCGGCGTACTTTCCGGGCTCGTGGGCGTGGGCGGAGGCGCGGTGATCGTCCCCGGCACGCAGCTCGCCGTTGGCCTCGGCGACCTCCTGGCACGCGGCACCTCCCTGGTGGTGATGCTGCCGACGGCTCTTTCCGGAACTGTCACCAACCTGCGTCACGGGGTCGCCGACCTGCGAGTGGGAGTCGTCGTTGGCGTCGCCTCGGCGGCGGCCTCGCCGCTGGGCAGCCGGGTGGCCGGCATGATCAGTCCCCGCACCGGCTCTGTCCTGTTCAGCGTCTTTCTCGTCTACGTGATCGTGTCCACGCTGCTGCGCTCCCGTCGCCCCTCCCCGACACACAGGGGGCAGCCGAAGTAGCCCGGCGGTCCTGCTCGGGCCGGCAGTTCACCCCTTTGCGGTGCTTCCGGCTTGGGGTTTGATGGGTGTGGGTGGTGTTGGCGTTGGGTTTTGGGTGGTTGGGGCCTGGTCGGGTGAGCGCTTCTGGGGGTGGCGCACGCTCAGTCATCTTGCAGCTTTGAGCGGACAGTGAGTTTTGCCTGGTATTCCAGCGTTCCTGGTTTTGGGTCGAAGGAGGCCGGTAGGCTCCTGCGTGCGCGGCGGGGGTCGGCGCACGCAGGAGCCGAGCGCCCCGTTCGTCGCCGGAGGTGTTTTCCGTATGATTTCGCCAAATCTCTAGAACGGTGCTGCAACTGAGCGTGCGGCATGCTCAGGCCGGGCCTACTCGGCCTACTCGCGCTGAATCCGGACACCCCGCTAGGGCGTGTTATGTAAGTCGTTTGAGCCAGTGGTCGATGCTGGCGATGTGGGTGGTGGCTTGGTAGCGGACGGCGAGCTTGTCGTACCTGGTGGCCATGGCGCGGTTCTGCTTGAGCTGGCCGAAGCACCGCTCCACGGCGTTGCGGTCCTTGTAGGCCACGGGGTCGAAGGCGGGCGGTCTGCCCCCGGCGCTGCCGCGTCGGCGGCGGTTGTCGGCCTGGTCTGCCTTGATAGGGATGGTGGCCTTGATGTGGTGGTTGCGCAGCCAGTCCCGGTTCCCCTTTGAGGAGTAGGCCTTGTCGGCCAGCACCATCTGCGGCCTGGTGCGGGGCCGTCCACCGGCAGGACGCTGGACACATATCTTGTCTAGGACGGGGATCATCATCGGGCAGTCCGCGACCTGTCCGGCGGTCAGCACCCCGGCCAGCATGCCGCAGGCGGCGTCCACGGCGGCGTGAACCTTGGTCGACCAGCCACCCCGAGAGGTCCCCAGGGCGTGATCCTCGGGCTCCCCCTCCACCAGCTGGGGACTGTCCTTGCGCGCCCCAGCGGCATGCACATGCGCCCGACAGGTGGTCGAATCCACCGACACCCGCCAGCCGATCTTGCCGGCGGCGTCGGCCTGGGCGACAAGGGCGGACTCGATGCGCTCCCACACCCCATCGGTCTGCCAGGCCCGGTACAGGGCGCAGGCCCTCCACCACGGCCCGTAGCGGGCCGGTACGTCACGCCAGGGCGCACCGACCCGGGTTCTCCACCGTACGGCGTTGATCATGTCCCGCAGCGGATACACGCGCGGCCTGCCACGAACAGGCGGGGCGGGCAGCAGGGGCTCGAGCAGCCCCCACTGAGCATCGGTCAGGTCATGACGAGCGGCAGCGTCTATACTCAACGGTCGAGGCCTTTGGCAGTGTCACGGTTTGTTCTCACACCACCCGTGATACCCCAAAGGCCTCACCCCATCCCGCACACCACGCCGACCACCCCACCCGACTAACGCAACACGCCCTAGGTCTGGTTGTGTGAGTCGTTTGTGCTGGTGGGGCGGTGCTCGCGGTGTGGGTGGTGGTCTGGTTAGTGGATGGCGGTTTTTCGCATCGGGTGGCTACGGGGTTCCGGCTTGAGCGGGCTGTGCGTGCCCGTCGAGGGGTGCGAGTGGGTCTCACGCCGCCCTGGTTCGACCGCCGACGCCCCGTTGGACCGCTGTAACCGGCGGCTACGGCGGTCCAGCGGGGGAACAGCGGTCCAACTGGAAGGCTCAACGGCCACGCACACAGACACCCAACCGCGCACCGCCACCCGAGCACTCACACAACCGGATCTACGGCCCACACCCCGGATCGGCCACCACAACAACCCCGCACCCCAAACCGGAAATGCCGCTTTTGCCCGACGGTTCATGCGTCGGCCCGAGGAGCTACCCGCGGCCCGAGGACGCCATCATTGTCCCGAACACGGTCTTGTCCACCTGAAAACCACCACCGTGTTGCGGCACCGACGCTAAGCACCGCACCCACAAGCGCGAAGAGCCAGGACGCGTTGAGTATGTGGCTAACGCTACTGCAACGACCGCGCCCGCCAGCGCGAAGGGCCAGGATCCCACCGGCGCACGCATACGCGTACGCGCCGTCGACCTGGTCGCCGCGGGCGGGCCGGTGTTGGCCGGGCCGTAGCCGGATGAGGACCGGCTCACACCCGGCGGCGTCGGCGTGCATGATCGTCGGCACTCGCGCTAATGTTTGCCCGCTGCCTGCGACGCTCATTTTGCGCGCGGGCACTCCTGGGGTCTCAGCCGTAGCAGCGGCCGACCCCGCGCCGGGACGTCCGTCCACGGCGTGCGAACCGATCCGACAGGAAGAAGACTATGAGCTCTTCACGCTCCCGCCGCCAGGTGCGCCTCTCGCGCGCCCTCGGCATCCCGCTGACCCCCAAGGCCGTCCGCTACTTCGAGAAGCGCCCCTACGGCCCCGGTGAGCACGGCCGCGCCCGCCGCCGCACCGAGTCCGACTACGCCGTCCGCCTCAAGGAGAAGCAGCGCCTGCGCGCCCAGTACGGCATCCGCGAGGCCCAGCTGCAGAAGGTCTTCGAGGAGGCCCGCCGCGAGAAGGGCATGACCGGTGAGTCCCTGGTCGAGCTGCTGGAGATGCGGCTGGACGCCCTGGTGCTGCGCGCGGGCTTCGCCCGTACGATCGCCCAGGCCCGCCAGAGTGTGGTGCACCGCCACATCATGGTCGACGGCAAGGTCGTGGACCGCCCCTCCTTCCGCGTCAAGCCCGGCCAGACCATTCAGGTGCGCCCCCGCTCCCAGGTGATGGTGCCCTTCCAGGTCGCCGCCGCGGGCACGCACCGCGACGTGCTGCCGCCCGTGCCTGAGTACCTGAACGTGGAGCTGGAGAAGCTGCAGGCTCAGCTGGTGCGCCGTCCCAAGCGCGACGAGGTTCCGGTCACCTGCGACGTGCAGATGGTCGTCGAGTACTACTCGCGCTGATCCTGCGCCATTGACGACGCCGGGACGCCCCGGACCGCACACCGGTTCGGGGCGTCCCCAGCGTTTCGGGGTAATGTCACCCCTGCCCTCCAACCCACCGCGTGCCGCGCGCACGCCCTACCCGATACGAACAGGACGAGGCACCCCAATGCGCACCTCAGAGATCCGCTCACGCTGGCTGGACTACTTCGCCGCGAACGATCACGAGATCCGCCCCTCCGTGTCCCTGGTGTCCCCGGAGCCGTCCATCCTGTTCACCGTGGCCGGGATGGTCCCCTTCATCCCCTACATCCTGGGCACCGAGAAGGCCCCCTGGCCGCGGGCCGCATCCGTGCAGAAGTGCATCCGCACCAATGACATCGACAACGTCGGACGCACCACCCGGCACGGCACGTTCTTCCAGATGAACGGCAACTTCTCCTTCGGGGACTACTTCAAGGAGGGGGCGATCGACTACGCCTGGGACCTGCTGACCGGCAGCCGCGCGGAGGGCAAGTACGGCCTGGACGGTGACCGGTTGTGGATGACCATCTGGGAGGAGGACCAGGTCTCCTTCGACCACTGGACCCGGGTGATCGGCGTGCCCGCGGAGCGGGTGCAGCGACTGCCCTTCGCGGAGATCTCCTGGTCGACCGGCCAGCCCGGCCCGGCCGGCGCCTGCTGCGAGATCCACTACGACCGCGGTCCCGCCTACGGTCCCGACGGGGGCCCCGCCGCGGATACGGCCGGAGACCGCTTCCTGGAGATCTGGAACCTCGTATTCGACGAGTTCATCCGAGGCGAGGGTGAGGGCCACGACTTCGAGCTGATCGGCAAGCTCGACCAGACCGCGATCGACACCGGCCTGGGCCTGGAGCGCCTGGCATTCATCATGCAGGACAAGCCCAACATGTACGAGATCGACGAGGTGTTCCCCGTGATCGCGGCCGCGGAGGCCATGAGCGGTAAGACTTACGGGCGCGGCGCCGCCGGCCCGGAGGCCGGGGACGCCTACCTGGATGACGTGCGCCTGCGGGTGGTTGCCGATCACGTCCGCTCCGCGCTGATGCTCATCGGCGACGGCGTGCGCCCCGGTAACGACGGCCGCGGCTATGTGCTGCGCCGCCTGATCCGCCGTGCAGTGCGCTCCATGCGGCTGCTCGGCGTCGGCGAGGCCACACTGCCCACGCTGCTGACCGCGTCGAAGGACGCGATGAAGGCCTCCTACCCCGAGCTTGAGGCCGGCTGGGCGACCATCTCGGATGTCGCCTACGCCGAGGAGGACGCCTTCCGTCGCACCCTCGCCGCGGGCACCACCATCCTCGACACCGCCGTGAGTGCCGCGAAGCAGGCCGCCGCGGCCCAGGCGCGCGGCGCCCGGCCGGTGGTTCCCGGCAAGGCCGCCTTCGAGCTGCATGACACCTACGGCTTCCCCATTGACCTGACCCTGGAGATGGCCGCCGAGCAGGGCGTTGAGGTGGACGAGGCCACCTTCCGCACGCTCATGGAGGAGCAGAAGGAGCGCGCCCGTGCCGACGCCCGCGCGAAGAAGGCCGGGCACACCGACGTCCGCGTGTTCCAGGAGATTGAGAAGCAGATGGGCGGCGGCTCAGACTTCCTCGGGTACACCGAGGCCGCAGCCGACGCCACCGTCACCGGCCTGCTGGTGGACGGCGCCCCCGCACCGGTGGCGACCGCGCCGGCGGAGGTCGAGGTGATCCTGGACCGCACTCCGTTCTACGCCGAGATGGGTGGGCAGCTGGCCGACCACGGCACGATCCGCCTGGCCGACGGCGGCGTGATCGAGGTCCATGACGTGCAGGCCCCCATCCGCGGGCTGTCGGTGCACCGCGGCACACTGACCGAGGGCACCGCAACCGTTGGCGAGCGCGCCTACGCCGAGATCGACGCGGTGCGCCGCCTGGCGATCGCCCGGGCCCACACCGGCACGCACATGGTCTACGCCGGACTGCGCAACGTCGTATCGCCCGACGCCACCCAGGCAGGAAGCGAGAACTCACCCGCAAGGCTGCGCTTCGACTTCCGTCACGGCTCGGCGCTCAGCGGCGGCCAGATGGATGACATTGAGGCCCTGGTCAATGACAAGGTCGCGGAGAACCTGCCGGTGACCACCGAGGTGATGAGTCTGGACAAGGCCCGCGCCTCAGGCGCCATCGCGCTGTTCGGGGAGAAGTACGGCAAGCAGGTGCGGGTGGTCACCATCGGGGATGGCTTCGACCGCGAGCTGTGCGGCGGCACCCACGTGCCCTCCACGGGGCACATCGGGCGCATCGCCCTGCTGGGGGAGGGGTCCATCGGCTCCGGGGTGCGTCGCATCGACGCGCTGGTGGCGGACTCCGCCTACGGCTTCCAGCGCAAGGAGCACGCGCTCGTCTCCCAGCTGTCCACGCTGGTGGGCGGGCGTCCAGAGGAACTGCCGGGACGCGTCGAGAGCCTCATGGCCAGGCTCAAGGACGCGGAGAAGCGGCTCGCCGCCGCCGAGCAGGCCGCTCTGACCGCCCGCGCGGCGGAGATCGCGGCCGCGGCATCCCGCAGCGGCGATTACTTGCTGGCCAGTGCCTCACTCGGCGTCGTGGGCTCCGCCGACGCCCTGCGCAGCCTCGCGCTCGACGTGCGCGGACGGCTGCCCGAGTCGGAGCCGGTCGTCGTCGCGCTGGCCGCCGAGGCCAACGGGCGCCCGCTGATCGTCGTGGCCACCAACCCCGCGGCCCGCGCGGCCGGTGCCCGGGCGGGCGCGCTCGTGCGCACCGCCGCCAAGACACTGGGCGGCGGCGGCGGCGGCAAGGACGACGTGGCCCAGGGGGGCGGGCAGGATCCTGCCGCGATCCCCGCATCCCTGGCCGCCGTCGCGGCGGCCCTGGCCTGACCGCCCGCGCAATCGCCTGGGGACGGCATGCGAACCGGGGTGAGGCTGGCATTCGACGTCGGCAAGGTGCGTGTGGGCGTGGCGCGCTGCGACGCCGACGCCATCCTTGCCGTACCGCTTACGACACTGCACCGTGACCGTTATGGCGCGGACCTCGAAGAGGCCGCGGACCTGGTCGACGAGTTGAGCGCGATGGAGGTGATCGTCGGCCTGCCCCGCTCCCTGAGCGGTGGCTCCTCCCGGTCCACCAAGGACGCGCGCCGGTGGGCGGGCGAGCTGGCCGCGCTCATCGCCCCCGTACGGGTCCGGCTGGTTGACGAGCGCCTCAGTACTGTTTCCGCCCATCGCGCCTTGCACGAGTCGGGTCGCCGGGAGCAGAACTTCCGCAGTGTTGTGGACCAGGCCGCCGCAGTTGTCATACTTGAGCAGGCGCTCGCGACCGAACGCTCCACCAACGCGCCCGCAG
Source organism: Actinomyces procaprae (assembly GCF_004798665.1). Lineage (NCBI taxonomy): Bacteria > Bacillati > Actinomycetota > Actinomycetes > Actinomycetales > Actinomycetaceae > Actinomyces > Actinomyces procaprae. The sequence goes on along the minus strand of NZ_CP039292.1, from coordinate 1,658,017 downwards.
GCGACGTAGCCGCACCCATTCAGAGAGGCGAACAGTGACCGAGGACGACTTCTTCTCGGCGGTCGGGGTAGAGGCCCCCGACGCCGGGCAGCCGGAGGACAGCCGCCGTCGGCGTCGTAGCAGCCGGCAGGCCGAGCGCAGCCGGAGGCGCCGCAAGCGGCGTCGGCACGCCCTGACCGCCGTCGTGCTCGCCGTGGTGCTGGCCGCCGTCGGATTCGTGGGATACAAGGCCGTCGGCGTGATCAGGGGAGCGCAGTCGACCCAAACGGCCGTGTCCGACTACACGGGTGCGGGCACCGAGGAGGTCGTCGTCACCATTCCCGAGGGTGCCACTGGTGCGGATATCGCCGAGATCCTCGCCGAGGCCGATGTGGTTGCCACGGCCGGCGCCTTCAAGAACGCCTACTCGGCCAACTCCAACTCCGGCAGTATCCAGGCCGGCACCTACACGCTCAAGAAGCACATGTCGGCGGCCAACGCGGTCGCGCTGCTGCTGGACCCGTCATCCCGCTCCGACCACACGCTCACCATTCCCGAGGGTGCGACCAAGGCGCAGGTCAAGGAGAGGCTGATGAGCGTGGGCGGCTACAGCGACGCCGACGTGGAGCAGGCCTTCGCCGATGCCGCGGCAATCGGCCTGCCCCAGGCCGCGGGCGGGGATGTGGAGGGCTGGCTCGCCCCCTCCACCTATGACGTCGCCGAGGACGCCACGGCCACCGACGTGGTTGCCTCCATGGTGTCCACGACCCTGGCGCGACTAAGCAAGGCCGGTGTTGCCGAGGGCGACTACGAGGCCGTGCTGACCAAGGCATCCATCGTCGAGCGGGAGGTCTCCAACGCCACGTACTACGGCCAGGTGGCCCGGGTGATCGACAACCGCCTGGCTGACACCAAGGGTGAGACCAAGGGCATGCTCCAGATGGACTCCACCGTGCTGTACGGCCTGGGACGCACCGGCGGCATGCCCACGGCCGAGGAGGTCGCGGACTCCTCCAACGCCTACAACACCTACCAGCACGCGGGGCTGCCGCCCACGCCGATCGGCAGCCCCGGCGAGGCGGTCATCCAGGCCGTCGTCTCCCCGCCGGCGGGGGACTGGCTCTACTTCGTCACCGTGAACCTCGAGACCGGTGAGACGGTGTTCGCCACGACCAACGCCGAGCAGGAGGAGAACAAGAAGCGACTGAACCAGTACTGCGAGGACAACCGGGAGATCTGCTACCCGGAGACCGCCTCGCCCAGCGCATCGGCGAGTGCCTCGGCCGGCGGGGAGTAGCCCGCATGGATGCCGCCTCGGCCGTTAGTGCCGGCTCAACTGGTCCTGCCGGGCCTGCCCGTCCCATTCGGTACCGGGCCGCTGTTATCGGCAACCCGGTCACGCACTCGTTGTCGCCGGTGCTGCACCGCGCGGCCTACGCCGACCTCGGCCTGGAGGACTGGGCGTACGAGCGCCGTGAGGTTGCGCCGGCCGAGCTTCCCGCCCTGCTGGACGATCTGGCGGCACCGTCACCGACCGGCCCGATCTGGGCGGGCCTGAGCGTGACGATGCCCCACAAGCAGGCACTGCTGGGCAGGCTGGACGTTGTCGACCCGCTCGCGGCCACCGTGGGGGCGGTGAACACGGTGGTCGCCCAGCGGTCCGGACGGGGCGCCGCGCTGCTGGCCGGCTTCAACACCGACGTCGCCGGAATCGTCGGTGCCGTGCGCGAGGCCGGCCGGACCGCCGCGGACGGAAACGGCGCTGGCCCCTCCCGCGCCGTCGTACTGGGGTCCGGCGCCACCGCCTGCTCCGCCCTGGCCGCGCTCACCGAGCTGGGGGCCACCGATATCGTCGTCGCGGCCCGCCGGCACGCCGGTCCCGGCCGGGCACTCACCGCCGCGCACCGCATGGGGCTAGAGGTGACCGCCCTGACCTGGCGTCCGGGCGACGCCGCCTCCGACGCCGAGGTTGCCGCCGCCGCCGCGCAGGCCGACGTGTTCGTGTCCACCCTGCCGGCCGGTGCCGCCGACACCCTGTCCGCGCCGCTGTCCGCCGCCCTGGAGGGCGGGGCCCCCAGGCGCGGCGCGGTGATGCTCGACGTCGTCTACGCGCCCTGGCCCACCCCGCTGGCCGGAGCCTGGCGGGCCGGCGGCGGCGCCGTCGCTCCCGGGTGGCTGATGCTGCTGCACCAGGCCGTCCCCCAAGTCACCGTCATGACCGGCCGCACGCCCGAGCTCGGACCGATGCGTCAGGCACTGCTGGCGGCGCTCACGGAGCGTGCGGGCGTGGACGCCGCCCATGCTCCGGGTGCGGACGTGGGATGATCAGCCCATGCTTCGATGGATGACCGCCGGCGAGTCCCATGGCGAGGCCCTCACCGCCATCATTGAGGGTGTCCCCGCGGGCATTGACATAACCAGTGACCAGGTCCGTGCGGCGCTGGCGCGGCGCCGCCTGGGGCACGGGCGCGGTGCCCGGCAGAAGTTCGAGGCCGACGAGCTGACGGTCCTCGGCGGCATCCGCCACGGCCGCACCCTCGGCGGCCCGATCGCGCTGCGCATCGGCAACTCGGAGTGGCCCAAGTGGTCGACCGTGATGAGCCCGGACCCGGTGCCGGAGTCCGCCCTGCGCAGGCACGCCGGAACCGGCGACGAGCGTGAGATCGCCCGCAACCTCCCGCTGACGCGGCCCCGTCCCGGTCACGCCGACCTGCCCGGCCTGCTCAAGTACGACCTGCCTGATGCCCGTCCCGTCCTGGAGCGCGCTTCCGCCCGTGAGACCGCCGCCCGGGTGGCACTGGGCGCGGTCGCGGAGGCCCTGCTGGAGCAGGTCGCCGGAATCCGCCTGGTCAGCCACGTCGTCCGCATCGGCGCGGTCGAGCTGCCGCCGGCGGTGCCCGCACCGACCCCGGAGGACGAGCAGCGACTTTGTGACGATCCGGTGCGCTGCACCGACCCCGCGACCAGTGCCGCGATGGTCGCCGAGATCGATGCCGCCCGCAAGGCGGGGGACACGCTCGGCGGCGTCGTGGAGGTGATCGCCACCGGCGTGCCGATCGGCCTGGGCACCCACGTGCAGGCGGATCGGCGGCTGGACGCGCGCCTGGCCGGAGCCCTCATGGGTATCCAGGCGGTCAAGGGCGTGGAGATCGGTGACGGCTTCGCGGAGGCCGCCCGCCGTGGCTCGGCCGCTCACGACGAGATCGTCGCGCTGGAGGACGGGCGGGTGGAACGTGCCACCAACCGGGCCGGAGGCATCGAAGGCGGCATCAGCAACGGTGCCGCCGTGAGGGTTCGGGCCGCCTACAAGCCCATCTCCACGGTGCCCCGCGCGCTGCGCACCGTCGACCTGGCCAACGGGGAGCCCGCCTCCGGCCTGCATCAGCGCTCGGACACCACCGCGGTGGTGCCCGGTGCCGTGATCGCCGAGGCGATGGTGGCGCTGGTACTGGCCGACGCCCTGCTGGAGAAGACCGGCGGGGACTCCGCAGCGGAGGCACGCCGCAACCTGTCCGGCTACCTCGCCCGTGTCGCCGAACGCACCCGTTGGTGACCTGCCCGTACGCACACCCCTACACGCCGAAGGAGCCCCGAGAGTCATGCCCCCTCTCCACGACGACAGGGCGGACCGACCCCTGCCCGCGACCATCGACCCGGATCGTCTCCCGCTGGTGCTCGTAGGCCTGCCGGGCTCCGGCAAGACGACTGTCGCCCGCCTGCTGGCCAATGCGCTGGGCGTGCAGGTGACCGACACCGATGCGGAGATCCGGCGTCGTGCACGAATGACGATTCCGCAGATCTTCTCCGCCGAGGGGGAGGCGGGCTTCCGGGAGCGGGAGACGCGGGCGCTGCGGGCGGTGCTGACCGGTGAGGCGGCCGCGCACGGGGTGGTGGCACTCGGCGGTGGTGGCGTCCTGCGGGAGGAGAATCGCCGCCTGCTTCAGGGCAGGGAGGTCGTTCACCTGGTCGCCAGCCCGGCCACCGCCGCCGCGCATGTGGGTGACGGGCGGGGACGTCCTCTGATCGACCGGTCCGGCTCCGACGCCGCCGAGGCCGACGGCGAGGGCGTCGACGCCGATGTGCTCGCCCGCATGGAGGCACTGCACGCCGAGCGTGACGCCCTGTACCGGCAGGTGGCCACGCTCAGCGTGCCCACCGACGGGCTCACTCCCGAGCAGGTCGCCGCCCTGGTGCTGGTCGCACTGGGCGCGGGCCCGTCCCGGGCGGCCGCCGCGCTGGGACGTGGCGGCGCCGCGAGCGCGGCCGCGCCGGGCACGTTCCGGCAGACGCACGAGGACGGCGTCACCCGCATCACCGTCCCGGGCACCTCCGGCGGCCGCCCCTACGAGGTCGTCGTCGGAGCCGGGCTCGCCGAGGTGGTGGCCGGCGCCGTCGCCGCGGCCCCCGGCGGTGGAGCCGGCGGGGTCGCGATCGTGCACGCGGATACGGTCGCCGCCAGGGCGACCGGCTACGCGCAGGCACTGTCCGCCGGGGGCCTGCGGGTAACCTGCATAGAGGTGCCGGGCGGGGAACGCGCCAAGCATGCGGCGGTACTCAATGACATCTGGGAGCGGCTGGGCTCCTTCCGTATGGGGCGCGACGGCTGCCTGGTGGGGGTGGGTGGCGGTGCGACCACCGACCTGGCCGGCTTCGCTGCGGCAACCTGGCTGCGGGGCGTGCCCATCGTCCAGGTGCCCACCACGCTGCTGGCGATGGTGGATGCGGCCGTGGGCGGCAAGACCGGTATTGACTCCGAGGCCGGGAAGAACCTGGTTGGGGCGTTCCATCCGCCCGCCGCGGTGATCGCCGACCTGGAGGCGCTTGGAACACTGCCCGTGCCGGAACTGCGCGCCGGCCTGGGGGAGGTCGTCAAGTGCGGGTTCATCGCCGACCCCGCGATCCTGGACCTGGTGCTGGCGGGGTCCGCCCCGCCGGATGCGTGCTCACCGGTGGTTGCGGAACTGGTGACCCGCTCGGTGGCGGTCAAGGCCGCCGTCGTGGGTGAGGACCTCACCGAGTCCGGGCTGCGGGAGATCCTCAACTACGGGCATACCTACGCCCATGCCGTTGAGAAGGTCACCGGCTACGGCTGGCGGCATGGGGAGGCGGTCGCGGTCGGCTGCGTGTTCGCCGCTGAGGTCTCTCACCGGTTGGGGCGGCTGAGCGCCGCAGCGCTCGCGCTGCACCGGCGCGCCTTTGCGGCAGCCGGCCTTCCGATCGCCTTTCCCGAGGGCGCGGACGCATTCGAGGCCCTGCACGCGGCCATGACCGCGGACAAGAAGGTGCGTGCCGGCAGGATCCGGATGGTGCTGCTGGACGACGTCGCCCATCCCGTGCGCGGGGTGGTGCCCGACCTGGAGGTGCTGCGCTCGGCCCACGAGGCGGTCACGCGGGCTCCCGCGGGCCGGGGAGCGTCGGCATGAGCGCTGCCGGCGTGGTTCTGCTCGGGGCGCCGGGTGCAGGCAGCTCCAGCGTCGGGGCCGCACTGGTGCGGTCCACGGGTGGTGTGCTGCTGGACGTTGTGGATGACGCTGCGCGCGCCCTGGGCACGACCCCCGAGCTCGCGCTGGTGGCCGTGCCGGAGGAACGCTACCGGGACGCGCTGGTCGGCGTCGCGCTGACCGCTATCGGCAGGGCGGCGGCCGATGGTGCGGTAGTCGCCCTCGGGTCGGGTTGCCTCGGGGACCGGCGGGTCCAGGACGCCCTCAGGCATGCGGTCGCGGCCGGCGTGAACCTCATCCACCTCACCGCCACGCCCCGGCGCCTGGCCACTCGCAACGGACTGGATGCTCCCCGGTCCGTGGCCCTGGGCAACGTCCACCAGGCCTTCGCGCAGATGCTGCGCGAGCGCGAGGAGGAGTGTGCGCGCGTGGGCGCCGTCGTCGTCGACACCACCGACACCACGCCTGCGCAGGCCGCTGCCGCGGTACTGCGGCTGGTCGGCCTCGACCCGGCCACGGGTGGCGCCATAGGCTGAGCACATGTATGTGCCCAGGCACTTTGAGCTTCCCGATGACTATGCCGCCGAGCTGCTTGAACGGCCCCGGCGGGGCAACCTGATCACCGTGCACGCCGACGGGCCGGCAGCCACGCTCGTGCCCTTCTACCGGGACGCCGAGCGCGGCACGCTGGTAACCCACCTGGTGCGCAACAACCCGCAGGTGCGTGAGCCGATCACGGGCCCCGGCATGGTCATCTTCGACGACGTCGACGCCTATGTCTCTCCCCGCTGGTATGCCACCAACGAGGTCAAGCCCAACGTACCCACCTGGGACTACATCACCCTGCACGTGCGGGGGCCGGTGCGCATCGATCCGCGCCCCGAGGCGGCGCTTCGAGTGGCGCGCAGGCTCACGGAGCTGTATGAGTCCGACGACGTGCTCGCGCCCATCGGCGAGGAGAAGCTGGAGCGTATGGCCAGGGCGATCGTGGCCGTCGAGGTCGGTATCGAGCAGGTGCAGGGCAAGGCGAAGATGAGCCAGAACCGGCACCCCGACGACATCCGCTCGCTTGCCGCCGAGCTGGCGCGCCGGGGGCATGCGCGCATGGCCGAGTACCTGTTGGAGGTGTCGCTGCCGTACGCGCAGCAGCGCTACGCCACGCTCGCGCGGCTTGGCGAGGTGCACGCCCTGCGCGAGGACGTCAAGGACGTCACCGAGATCGGTTGATCTTACGTGCCGAGGTCGGTCGATATAACGGCTCTTCCGGTTTGAGGGTGTGGTGCTTCCGGCGTGGTGGCTTCGGTCCGGGTTGCGTTGTTCGCGGTGGTCGTGGTTGGGGCGGATGACGTCGGTGTGGGGCTGGTGGGGTCGTGCTCGGTGGGTGCTGGTTTGTCGAGAACGTCCTCTTCATCCCCAAACCCTCCACGTTCGGGAGGGTTTGGGGCTTACGAGGACGTGCTCGACCGGCGCAGGTCGTTGTCGGGCGCACAAGGACGTTTTCGGGCCGCCGAGGACGTCGTCGGGCCGGCGAGGTCGTGCTCGGGCCGGCGAGGTCGTGCTCGGGCCGGCGAGGGCGTCCTCGGCCCGGCAGGGGCGTCTTCGCCGCGGCCGGGCGGAGTGCTCGAGGACGCGGGTTGAACCTCCACGGCGCCGGCTCACCACGCCAGAACGCCTGGCCTGGCTGCGCTTGGCTGCCGACGGCTCCGGCGCCCAGGAGCGGGACCGCCTGCTGCGCCACCTCCCGGTCTACTACGCCACTTCGCCGTCTGCTACGCCACTTCGGGGTTAACAACGCCAGTTAACCGTCTGCTGAAGGGCTCCGGGCCATACAGCAGAACGTTAAGTAGCGTTGTTAACGTCCAACCGGCGCAGCAGACACCCCACGCCACCCCACCCCACGCCATGTCCCAGGACATCGGCAGCACTCCTGCCGCAGCCCGAGACACCACACCCCCAAACCGGAACAGCCCGATATGGCGGAGCGCCGGTGCGAAGGCCGTGACCGGCATGACAGCCGGCGCCCGGGGGAGTGGCTGGATGATGGCGGTAGGCTTAGGCAGTCTGAGACTTCCAACAATCCTCTAGCGAGATAGGAACCGCACGTGGCAACGACGAACGACCTGAAGAACGGCATGGTGCTGAACCTGGAGGGCCAGCTGTGGCAGGTGGTCGAGTTCCAGCACGTCAAGCCGGGCAAGGGCCCCGCCTTCGTGCGCACCAAGATCAAGAACGTCCTTTCCGGCAAGACTGTGGACAAGACCTTCAACGCCGGCCTGAAGGTGGAGACCGCCACCGTTGACCGCCGCGACATGCAGTTCTCCTACAAGGACGGCGACGACTTCGTCTTCATGGACGTCAAGACCTACGAGCAGACGTACGTGTCGGCCGACGTGGTCGGGCAGGCCGCCGACCTCATGCTCGAGGGACAGGACGTGATCGTCGCCTTCCACGAGGACACGGTGCTGTTCGTGGAGCTGCCGGCCGCCGTCGTGCTGACCGTCTCCCACACCGAGCCCGGCCTGCAGGGCGACCGCTCCTCCGCCGGCACCAAGCCCGCCACCCTGGAGACCGGTGCCGAGATCCAGGTCCCGCTGTTCCTGAACATCGGCGACAAGGTGAAGGTTGACACCCGCTCCCGGTCATACATCTCCCGCGTCACCGACTGACCGCCGATGACCGAATCCATGCCGGTGGTGCCCGAGGCCGACGCGGATCCAGTGTCTTTCGACGACGCCGAGTCCGCGTCGGACCAGCACCCCAAGTACCCGATCACCGCGCGCACCAAGGCACGCAGGCGAGCCGTGGAGGTCCTGTTCGAGGCGGACCAGCGCGGCATGCTGCGCGGCGACTCCGGTGCGCAGATGCTGCGGGAGCTCGCCGCTGAGCGGGCGCTGCGCTCCGCCAACCAGACTGAGGCACCCGCGTACACGCGCACGGCCCTGGCGGGCGTCGCCGATCACCTCGCGGAGATCGACGAGACCATCGAGACCTACTCCCACGGCTGGGTGCTGAGCCGCATGCCCGCCACGGACCGGGCCATCGCCCGCCTGGCCACTTGGGAGATCGTCTGGAACGACGACGTGGACGCGCCGGTTGCCGTCGACGAGGCGATCACGCTCTCCCGCATGCTCTCCACCGACGAGTCACCCCGCTTCCTCAATGGCCTGCTGGGCCGTATCGGAGACCTCGCCGACACGCTGCGCTGAGAATCGAGCACGCTGACCGCTCGGCTACGTATTGCGATCGGCACTTGCAGCGCTTCGAATCCGCAGGAAACGACACCGCCCCCACCATGCACGAACGTGCGGTGGGGGCGGTGACTGTTTGCCCCGCGGTGGGCACGATTGCCATGACGATACAAGTTGGCCGGCAGCGGGCCGGCCCGTCACGAAGGAGTGCTCTCATGGCTGAGAAGACCGAGCGGATTGTGTTGGCTGATTTGGATGTGGATGTGCGTGAGGCGGTGGCTGGTGCGCGTGAGCGGGTGGCGCGTTTGCATGGGGAGCTGGTTCGGTGGGGTCTGGTGGTGTGGACGGCTGGGAATGTGTCTGAGCGGGTGGTGGTGACGCGTGCGGATGGGAGTGTGGAGGATACGGGGTTGTTCGTGATTAAGCCGTCGGGGGTGGCGTATGAGGAGCTGGCGGCGGACAACATGGTGGTGTGCACGCTGGATGGGGACAAGATCGAGGACGGCACGCCGGCCTCGCTCACGCCGTCGTCGGATACGGCGGCGCATGCGTATGTGTACCGGCATATGGGGCATGTGGGTGGGGTGGTGCACACGCACTCGACGTATGCGACGGCGTGGGCGGCGCGGCGGGAGCCGGTGCCGTGTGTGCTGACGATGATGGCCGATGAGTTCGGGGGTGAGATTCCGGTGGGTCCGTTTGCCCTGATTGGGGATGATTCGATTGGGCGGGGGATTGTGGAGACCTTGTCGGGGTCGCGGTCGCCGGCGGTGTTGATGGCGAATCACGGCCCGTTCACGATCGGGGCTGATGCGCGGGCGGCGGTGAAGGCCGCGGCGATGTGTGAGGAGGTGGCGCGTACCGTGCATATCGCGCGTCAGGGTGGCGAGCCGGTGCCGATTGAGCAGGGGATGATCGACCGGCTCAACGACCGCTACCAGAACGTCTACGGCCAACACTGACGGCGTGCGGCGGCACTCGTACGTCGTTGACAACCAGCCAGAACGCCGTCGCCCCCGGGATCACTTAGATCCGGGGGCGACGGCGTTCTGGCTGTGGTCAGTGCCGACGGCGGCGGCGCGCCGCCGCCGGCAGCGTGAGGTGCTCAGATGTCCTCAAGCGAGGCGCCCTTGGTCTCACGGGCGAACAGGTAGACCACGCCACCCAGGAACAGCAGCACCGCGAAGATGATGAATGGCAGGAACACCACCTCTGGGCTGAGCTCGGAGGAACCGACCAGCGCGCCAACGAAGTACGGTCCCACCACCTTGGCGATGGCGCCGATCCCGTAGCCCAGACCCAGCCCGGTGGAACGTGCCTCGGTGGGGAACTGCTCGCCGCCGAAGGCGTTGAGGATGCCGAAGGCGCCGTCGCCGAACATCATCACGATGAAGATGCCGGCGAAGAACACGTAGCCGGCGTTCCCGATCTCCCCGCCGGAGGAGACCATCCGGGTGGAGAAGGCCGCGACCAGGGCGCCAATGGCACCGATCATGCCGCAACCGAACATGGTCCAGCGCCGCCCGATCTTGTCGGAGATCCACGCCGAGCCGAGGCGGCCCAGCAGGTCCCCGAGCGAGACGAACATGAACAGCGTCGCCACCGTGCCCGCGGGGAACTTGAATGACTGCCCCAGCAGCGTCTGCCCCCAGGATTGCACCGTGAAGGAGCCCATGATGAAGCAGAAGGAGCCGACGGCGACCACCAGCAGCTGCTTGGGGTACTTGGAGAAGATCACCCCGTAGGAGGCGGAGGACTTCTGCGGCAGCTCCGGCAGTTCCGCGACCTGCTCCACCGGGATCTCCATCGCCCAGGCATAGGCCTCCTTCGCCTCCCGCTCACGGCCGCGCGACTGCAGGAACCGGGGCGACTCCGGGATGATGCGGGCCCAGGCGAGCAGCACGATCGGGACGCAGCCGACGGCGATCAGGCCGCGCCAGCCGAGCGCATCACCGAAGTACTTGGTCACCAGCCCACCCAGGAAGATGCCGGCAGGAATGAACACACTGGTCAGGCCCGCCAACAGCCCGCGCTGCTTGGCGGGCACGAATTCCTGGACGAAGGGCACGGAGGTGATGTTCAGGCCGCCGACGCCGAAGCCCACGCCGGTGCGCAGGATCGTCAGCAGGATCCAGCCGTTCACCGGTGTGAAGGCGGACGCGGCCGTGAAGACCACCAGGACGACGATGCACCAGATGAAGGCGTGCTTGCGGCCGAACACGTCCGCGAGCCGCCCCCAGGTCACCGACCCGAGGACGGTGCCCAGGCCGGCGCCGGCAAGGATCACGCCGGAGTGGAAGCCGGTCAGGTTCCAGCCCGGCGTCTCAATGAGGAGGTTGACGATGAATCCGATCAGGAACATGTCGAAGAACTCCGACACGTTGCCCACGATCGCCATGCCGATCAGGGACTTCTGGTGGCCGGTAAGGCGATGGTTGTCGATCTGTTCCGGGGCGCTGCGCCCCGACGGCGCGCTATGCGCCACTGCTTGTGTACTCATGCTTGTTCCGAATCTGAGAGTCTTGAGGTTGCCGCCGTATCCGCGGCGGCGGTGAGGTGCTCAGCGGACGATGTCCGAGCTCTGCAGGGTCTGCAGCTCGCCGGGGCGCACATGGGTCAGGTCGCCGTGGTGCGTCAGCGCGATCTGGGCGACCTTCGTGCCCATTTGGATGCCCTTCTCGACGTCGTCGTCGAGCCAGCCGTGCAGGGTGCCGGCGACGAAGGAGTCGCCCGCGCCCGGCCGGTCGATCACCGGCACCGAGTGGATCTCGAAGGCACGGTCCTTGTCCGCCGTCGACAGGTAGGTCCCGGCGCGCCCATCGGTGGAGACCACCGTGGGCACGCCCATCTCCTCGCGCAGCGCCCGGCAGGCCGATACGCCCGGCTTGTCGATGCCGAACACCACGCGGGCGTCGGTGCGCGAGCAGAACAGGATCGAGGACTCTCGGGCGATCGGCTCGAGCGTCCGGCGCGCCTGCTCGCCGCTCCACAGCAGGGAGCGGAAGTTGACGTCCAGGGCGACGTCCACGCCCCGCTCGACGGCGGCGTCGGCGAAGTAGCGCACGACCCTCGCGGTCTCGGGCGTGAGCGCGGCGGTAATACCGGTCAGGAAGACGACGCGGGTGTCCAGCAGGGCATCCCAGTCGAATTCCTCCGGCGTGATGGTGCGGAAGGGCGTGTGCAGCCGGTCGTAAGTGACCTTGCCCGGCAGCGGGAACTCGCCCGGCTCCAGGAAGTACAGGGCCACCCGGCCCTCCTCCGTCATGACGGTGTGGCGGATATCCACGCCGACGGCGGAGTACTCCAGGGCGATGCGGTCGGCCAGCTCGCCCTTGGGCAGCTTCGACGCCCAGGCGGTGGAGCGGCCGAGCTCGCTGAGCAGTCCGGCAACGTTGGCTTCGGAGCCGGCGGCGGTCATGCGCAGCGAGCGGGCTGTGGACAGCCGCTCGCCACGCTCACAGGTGAGGCGGATCTGCCCCTCACCGATGGTGGTCAGGTCGTACGTCATTGTTCGGGTCCTTCTGGTTGGCTGGGTTCAGCCGCGAGTGCGGCGGCACGGCTGCCTTTCTGGCTGCAGCCGCAGGGGTAGTCGAAGATGGTCAGGGGATGACGGCGTTGTGCCGCGTGCGGCTCGCGTCGCGAGTCGCCTGGAGGCGCTCAGGGCTGCTGGATGGCGATGCCGGCGCCGGCGGCCTTGCCCTCAATGAACTCGCGCGCGGCCACGCAACGGGCGACGGAGTCGGGCGCGTCGTCGTTCCACATCTCAATCATGAGCCTGCCGGTCCAGTGCTGGGCGGCGAGCAGCTGGAAGGACTTGTCCCAGTCGACGATGCCGGTTCCCATTTCCACCCTTCGGGGCTCGCCGCGGCGCACGTCCTTGGCGTGCATGGCCACCATGTGCCCGCGGCCGGCGCCGAGCTCGACGGCGGGGTCCAGCCCCTGCTCGGCGATGTTGCCGAGGTCGGGGTAGACCTGCAGGTAGGGGGAGCCGACGGCGTCGACGAACTCCATGGCCTTGCGGATCGAGGTCACGTCGGTGCCGTCGACGTTCTCGATCCCCATCACCACCCCGAGGCGAGAGGCCAGGGGGACGGCGTCGGCCAGCAGCTCGCCGTACCAGCGTTCGGCGTCCGGGTGGGGGTCCTCGTAGTAGGCGTAATAGCCGGCGATCTGGATCACGGGGGCTCCCAGCTCATGGCACAGTTCCAGGCCGCGGGCCATGACCTCGCGGGCCCGACGCCGCACCTCGGGATCGGCCGAGCCCGGGCCGATGCGCCGGTGCACCGACAGGCACACCCCGCCGATGCCGGTGCCGACCGACTCGGCGGCCTCACGCACCATGCGGCACTGGCGTGGCCCCCACTGTAGGCGGGCCTCCCGCTCCGGGGACTCGTCCACGGACAGGTCCAGGAAGGAGTAGCCGGCCTGCGGCACCTGGGCGAGGAAGCTCGCCCAGTCGTCGGGGGTGGCCAGCGGGTTGCCGACCAGGGCCTTCTCGTAGATGCCCAGGCGGATACCGTCGTCGAGGGAGGTCACGCTCATGACCACACCTCGTCGATGGCGTCGCGCAGGCCAGATGCGGCGGCGGCCGGATCGTCGGCGCCGACGATCGAGCGGCCGGCGATGACGATGCCGACTCTGCGGCCCGCGAAGGCCGGCAGGTCCGCCACGTTGATGCCGCCGGTGACGGTGACCGTGAAGCCCATGCCTGCCAGCTCATCGACCCGGTCCATGTCCTCGGCCTTCCAGGACAGGTCGCCGGCGGCCTCGCGGTCGCGGGACCGCTTGACGATGACGTGCTGGACGCCGGCGGCGCGCCAGGCGCGGGCCCGCTCCGGGTCATACCACTCGTCGGCCAGCTCTACCTGTACCTCGCCGTCGAACTCGGCGGCGACCTTGCAGACCTGCTCGATGGTGGTCATGGAGGCGCCGGCCACGCAGGAGACCAGGTCGGCGCCGGCCTCGAAGGCGAGGCGGGCGATCTTGGCGCCGGCCTCCGCGATGCGCACGTCGGCGAGGATCTGCTTGTCCGGGAACAGGGCGCGAATGTTGCGCACCGCGTGGTAGCCCTCGCACAGGATCAGGATGGTGCCGCACTCGATGACGTCGACGTACGGCGCCGCCTGCTGCAGGGGGCCCAGCGCGCTGGGCTGGTCCAGGGTGTCCAGGGCGATCTGGAGCCTGGGTGTGTTGCGGGGTTCGCTCATTTCAACTCGCCTCGCTCAGCCGGCCAGGGGCTCGAAGGCGAAGAAGGTCGCGGCGTTGTTCACCAGCAGGTCCTGGACGTAGTCGGGGTCGAAGCCCTCGTCGTCGATCAGGCGCGGGCAGAACACGGCCGGGTCGTAGTCGATCCCGGAGACCGAGCCGTAGGCCTTCTGGTAGGAGGCCTTGCCCGAGTCGGTGCCGAGCAGGATCTGCTTGCCGTAGCCCTTCTCACCGAGCACCTTGATGAGGTTCACGCGGGCGTTGTCCGGCACGTACTTGATGCGGTTGGTGCCGTCCAGCTCCACGTAGGCGCCGAGCTTGGTGATCTGCTCCTGGATCCACGGGTCCCAGTTGCGCTGGATGTGCCCGATGGCGATCTTCTCCGGGGCCACGCCCTGCTCGATCAGGAAGCGGGCCTGCTCGGGACCGCAGGTGCCGGCGGTGACGTGGGTGTTGACGGGCGCGCCGGTCTCCTTGGAGGCGATGGCGACGGCCTTACCGGTCTTGACCTCCCAGTCGGTGATCTTGCCGTAGGCGGTGGCCCACTTGATGACGCCGGCGCGCACGTCGGTGCGCTTGACCAGCGGTCCCATGTAGTCGCCCGCGTCCACTCCCTCGACGATGTCGGCGATCAGCAGGTCGGCGATCTCGTTGACGGTGTACTGGTTGACCCAGGACTGGCGCCACTCGAGGTAGACCTTCTGCTGGTGGAAGCCGGTGGCCTGAATGACCTGCAGGTCGGGGACACGCTCGACGACGCGCTTGAGCTTGAGCACGCCGCGGCCGGAGGATGCCGGGCACATGTCCACGATGGTGGCGGTGGGGGCGAAGCGCTTGGAGGCGTCGACGAAGTAGCCGGCCTCCTCGACCGCCTTGTCCTCGTCGTCCAGGAGGTGGTCGGGGTCGATGTAGACCTCGCCGGCGCCGACGCGGATGAGGTGGTCGTGGGCGTTGACGACGCCGAGCGTGGACGGGTCGACGTCGCCGTGTGTGGTGCGGACGATTGCCATGGGGGTTCTCCTTCGAACGGATGAGCGGTGTACTGCACACCGGGCGGCATGTGTTCCGGCAGGTGCCGGCGAGAGGTGGCTGTCACCACCGCCTCTCACCGCCGCGGTGGTTCCACGCTAAGGCGGGACGACGCCGCCCCCAAGGGCACGTACTGCACATCCGTGCATCCATTCCTTAGGGAAGGTGGTCCTTGTAACCTGATGGTATGCGCCAACTTGTCGCCAAAACCGGGTTATCCGGCTGTAAGATGCAATTATGTGCGCCAACCTGGATCGTGAACACGCGCGGCTGCTGCTGGACATCGCCCACCTGTACTGGGACAGGGACCTCAGTCAGGAGGAGATCGCCGAGCGCCTGGGCTACTCGCGCTCCACGGTCTCACGCAAGCTGACCGAGGCCCGCCGGGTCGGGATCGTCCAGGTGACGGTCGCGCATCCCATCGAACGGCTGATGGCGCTGGAGGAGGAGCTCACCTCAACCTTCGGCCTCAAGCAGGCGCGCGTCACCGAGGTGTCCCGTCCGCTCGTTCCCGGCGTCACCCCCGACGTCGCCCGGGCCGCGGCGGAGCTGCTGCTTGAGCACTGCGGCCCGCGGTCGGTGATCGCAGTGTCCAACGGGCGGGCCGTGGCCGCCGTCGTGCATCAGATGCCAGAGCGCACCTGGCCCACCTCGACGGCGGTGGCGATGATCGGCTCGGCGGGGGAGTCCTACGACCTCGGCGACGGCGCCGACGTGTGCCGCAACCTGGCCATGCGGCTGGGCGGCCGCTACCGGTCGCTGACCGTGCCGCTGGTCTTCGACTCGCTGAACCTGGCGCGCGCCGTGCGCCAGGAGGACCAGGTCGCCACCACGCTGGAGCTGGCCGCCCGCAGCGACGTCGCCCTGACGGGCATCGGCGCGGTGGGGGAGTCCACCAGCCCGCTGCTGCGCAAGTGGATGACGCCGCAGGTGGTGCGCGAGTGCCGCCGGCGCGGCGCGGTTGCACACGTGTGCGGGCACCACCTGGACGCCGAGGGGCGCCACGTGCCCACGGCGCTGTGCGAGCGCACCCTGTGCATGGAGCCCGAGCGCCTCAAGGGGATTCCCTTCGTCGTCGGCGTGGCCGCGGGCGAGGAGAAGGTGACCGCGATCCGCGCGGCCCTGCGCGGCGGCTACCTCTCCGCGCTGGTCACCGACGAGGTCACCGCCCGCGCCGTACTAGAGGGGAACTGAGGCTCCGACCCGCAGGCGCGGCGGAACTGTCATAGTGGCTCTTCCGGTTTGAGGGTGTGTTGGGCTGGGGGTTTGTGTGTTGACGCGACGGTTCGTACCTTTGCCTGAGGGTTCGTATGTTCTGGTCGGCGATTCGTACCGTCGTGCGACGGTTCGTACGGTAGGGGTACGTAGCGTCGCCGGAAGTGCCGAAGCGTTGGTGCCAAGTGCCGAACCGTCACGCGAAGTGCCGAACCGTCAGGCGAAGTGCCGAAGCGTTGGTGCCAAGTGCCGAACCGTCACGCGAAGTGCCGAACCGTCACGCCAAGTGCCGAACCGTCACGCGAAGTGCCGAACCGTCATCCGGTGCGCGCGGGCGAACACGCCAGGCCCGCACCCCGAGCGCTCACGCCTGCGCCCGGGGGCCCGTCAAGTGGGGCACCAAGACCGCCGCCGCGCGCCGTCAATGGCGGCAGTCCCAGTCCAGCACCCAGATGATCCCAGCGGCCCCGACGAATCAGCGCAAGCCAGCACCACCCACCGACAACAACCTCACCAACCCGGCAACGACCACCCCCACCGCAGCCCCGACCCCAACCACCACACCCACAAACCGGAAGAGCCACTAATGATCTGCTCTTTAACAGCCCGTCTGGCGCTGCCTGCTTCGTGGGCGGAGCGTCTCTGAATGGGAAAGGCGCATGGAAGGACCGCCAGGGGCGGAATTTGAACCAGATCGAGGAGGCCGAGGTCAGGAAAGCAGTACAAGAGCGGCGATTAACGGGCTCTTCCGGTTTGAGAGTGGGGCTCGGGGAGTGCGGGTGGGCAGGCGCGGGTGGCGTTGGCGTTGGGCGGTGGATGGTTGGCGGGTGGTTAGGGTCCGGTCGGGTGGACGCCCCCGGGGGCGGCGCACGCTCAGCCATCTCACCGCCCTGACCGGACAGCGAGTTTTGCCCGATATTTCAACATTCTTGGTTTTGGGTCGAAAGAGGCCGGTCGGCTCCCACGTGCGCCGCAGGGGTCGGCGCACGTAGGAGCCGACCGCACCGTTCACCGACTGAGGTGTTTTCCGCATGATTCCGCCAAATCCCTAAAACAGCGCCACAACTGAGCGTGCGGCGCGCTCGTCGCCGGGCCCACCCGCGCACAGGTCCGGCTCCCGGCACTTGGGAACACGGCAGCGGGAACAGCCCGAGGCCGCACAGGCAGTGCACCCACGGTCGCGAACGAGCCACCGGCACCAGCACGGCCAGCACCACTCCCGCCGAACCTGGAACATCCACTGCGGCCTACGCCCAGGATCGGCCCACCAAAACCACCCCACACCCCCAAAGCGGAAGCGCCGATTAACGGTGGTCCTCGTTCGTTGCCTGTTCACTCTGGAAGCTCGCCGCAACGTTGGGGCACAGTCCGATGAGTGCCCGCCCGGGCGTACACCACTCACGCTGGCCGAGGTGCTCCGCTGGCGTCGAACCGTCGGCATGTTGTCGCGGATGTTCTCGTCGGGAGTGGGGTAGACAGGTGCCATGAGCACCACCCCCGGCCCACCCCTCGCTTCTTCCTCCGCCCGCCCGCTCACGATCGCCGTCACCGGTGCCACCGGCAAGGTCGGTGGCCGTGTCGCCGAGCTGCTGCACGACGCCGACCTGCACCAGCGCCTCCTCGTGCGTAACCCGGCGAAGGCCCCGGCCTGGGCCGACGATGTCGCCGTCGCCTCCTACGGCCAGGCCGACGCCGCCGCGCAGGCCCTGCAGGGAGTCGACCTGCTGTTCATGGTCTCCGCGGCCGAGAGCGCCGACCGCCTCGAGCAGCACAAGACCTTCATCGACGCGGCGTGCGCCGCCGGGGTACGGCACGTCGTCTACACCAGCTTCCTCGCCGCATCCCCCGACGCCGCCTTCACCCTGGCCCGCACCCACCAGGCCACGGAGGAGCACCTGCGCCAGTCCGGCATGGCCTTCACCTTCCTGCGCGACTCCTTCTACGCCGACTTCATCCCCGATCTGGCCGTCGACGGCGTCATCGCCGGCCCGGCGGGCTCCGGACGCGTCGCCGCGGTCGCGCGCGCAGACGTGGCCCGCAGCGCCGCCGCCATCCTGGCCGCCGCCGCGTCCGGTGACACCAGCCACGACGGCGCGACCTACGAACTCACCGGGCCCGAGGCCTTCACCCTGGCCGAGGCGGCGGCCACCATCACGGCCGTCACCGGCCGCCCCACCGTCTACCGGGACCAGAGCCTGGAGGAGGCCTACGCCTCCCGGCGCAGCTACGGCGTGCCCGACTGGCAGCTGGACGCCTGGGTGTCCACGTACACCGCCATCGCCTCCGGAGAGCTGGCCGCCGTCACCGACGACGTCCGCGTGCTCACCGGGCGGACGCCGCTCACACTTGCCCAGGTGCTGCGCTAACATCGCTCCGAACGACATCCTTGAAGCCCGTCCAGTGAGGCGGAGAAGGAGGTCCACGCACCGTGGCCGCAGCACAGTCCACCGGGAAGCAGATCCTCGGCGCCGCCGAGATCCAGCGCTCCCTCGTCCGCATCGCCCACGAGATCCTCGAGCGCAATCGCGGCAGCAGCAATCTGGTGCTCCTCGGCATTCCCTCCGGGGGAGTCCCGCTGGCCCAGCGCCTGGCCGCAGCCCTGGAGGTCGCCGCCAAGGAGGCCGACGACCCCGCCGGCGCCCCACCGGTCGGCACCCTGGACATCACCATGTACCGCGACGACCTCGGCCGCCACCCGATCCGCGTGCCCCAGCCCACCCGCATCCCGGGGGAGAGCCTCGAGGGCCGCACCGTCATCCTGGTCGACGACGTCCTCTTCTCCGGCCGCACGATCCGCGCCGCCCTGGACGCCCTGGGAGCCATCGGCCGCGCCGACGCCGTGCAACTGGCCGTGCTGGTGGACCGCGGCCACCGCGAGCTGCCCATCCGCGCCGACTACGTGGGCAAGAACCTACCCACCTCCCGCAACGAGAAGGTGGTCGTGTCCCTGACCGAGCTCGGCGCCGCCGCCGACGCCGTCACCATCGTCGATGCTGCGACCCAGGAGGCCACCCGATGAAGCACCTGCTGTCCGCCAAGGACCTGTCCCACGACGAGGCGGTGATGGTGCTCGACACCGCCGAGGCCATGGCCGCCACCCAGCGTCACGCCGTCAAGAAGCTGCCCACTCTGCGCGGCAAGACCGTGGTGAACCTCTTCTTCGAGGACTCCACCCGCACCCGGCTGTCCTTCGAGGCCGCCGCCAAGCGGCTGAGCGCCGACGTCATCAACTTCTCCGGCCAAGGGCTCCTCCGTATCCAAGGGGGAGTCGCTGAAGGACACCGCCCAGACCATCATGGCCATGGGCGCCGACGCCGTGGTGGTGCGTCACTCCGCCTGCGGCGCCGCCCACCTGCTGGCCCACGCCGGCTGGATCGACGTGCCCGTGCTCAACGCCGGCGACGGCACCCACCAGCACCCCACTCAGGCGCTGCTGGACGCCATGACCCTGCGTCGCTGGTACACCCCCGGCGGGCCGGCCTCCGGTTCCGCCCGCGCCGGCGACGGCGGCCCCGCCCCCCACGGCCGTGACCTTGAAGGCGCCCGCGTCATCATCGTCGGCGACGTGCTGCACTCGCGCGTGGCCCGCTCGAACGTCGACCTGCTCACCACCCTGGGCGCCCACGTCACCCTGGTGGCCCCACCCACCCTGCTGCCGGTGGGCATGGATGACTGGCCCTGCGACGTGTCCTACGACTTCGACGCCGCCATCACCGCCGTCGAGCCCGACGCCGTGATGATGCTGCGCGTGCAGCGCGAGCGCATGAGCGCCGCCGGCGGCGGTTACTTCCCCAGCCCCGGGGAGTACTCCCGCGGCTACGGGCTCGGTGCGGTGCGCCGCGCCGCCATGCCCGAGCACGCCATCGTCATGCACCCCGGACCCATGAACCGCGGCCTGGAGATCACCGCCGACGCCGCCGACGACCCCCGCTCGCGCGTGGTCGAGCAGGTCGGCAACGGCGTCTCCGTGCGCATGGCCGCCCTGTACCTGCTCCTCGCCGAAGAAGGGAACCAGCTGTGACCGCCCACCTCCTGCCCGGGGTCCGCCCCTACGGCGAGGACCCCACCGACATCCTCGTCATCGACGAAACCATCGCCGCCATCGGCCCCGACGCCGTCGCCCAGGCCCCCGCCGACGCCCACCGCCACGACGACCTGGCCGGCCTGGTGCTGCTGCCCGGGCTCGTGGACATCCACACCCACCTGCGCCAGCCCGGCGGAGAGAGCGCCGAAACCGTCTACACCGGCACCCGCGCCGCCGCCGTCGGCGGCTACACCGCCGTGTTCGCCATGGCCAACACCACCCCCGTGCAGGACAACGCCGGCGTGGTCGAGCAGGTGCTGCGCCTGGGCAACGAGGCCGGCTGGGTGGACGTTCACCCCGTCGGCGCCGTCTCCGAGGGGCTGCAGGGCGAGCACCTGTCCCAGATGGGCGCCATGGCCCACTCCGCCGCACGGGTGCGCGTCTTCTCCGACGACGGGCACTGCGTATCCGACCCGGTGCTCATGCGCCGCGCCCTGGAGTACGCCAAGTCCTTCGACGGCGTGATCGCGCAGCACTCCCAGGACCCCCGCCTGACGGAGGGCTCCCAGATGCACGAGGGCCGCGTCTCCGCCGAGCTCGGCCTGGCCGGCTGGCCCGCCGTCGCCGAGGAGTCGATCATCGCCCGCGACGTCCTGCTGGCGGGGCACGTCGGGTCCCGCCTGCACGTATGCCACCTGTCCACCGCCGGCAGCGTCGAGATCATCCGCTGGGCCAAGGCCCGCGGCATCGACGTCACCGCCGAGGCCACCCCCCACCACCTGCTGCTCACCGACGAGAAGGCACGCACCTACTCCCCGCTGTACAAGGTGAACCCGCCGCTGCGCACCGCCGAGGACGTGGAGGCCGTCCGGGCGGCACTGGCCGACGGCACCATCGACGTGGTCGGCACCGATCACGCCCCGCACCCGCGCGAGTCCAAGGACTGCGAGTGGCAGGCCGGCGCCTTCGGCATGACCGGGCTGGAGACCGCACTGCCGATCATCATCGCCACCATGGTCGAGCCGGGCCGCATGACCTGGCGGGACGTCGCCCGGGTGCTGTCTGAGGCCCCCGCCCGCATCGGCCGCCTGCACGACCAGGGTCGTCCGCTGGTAGTCGGCGAGCCCGCCAACCTGGCGGTGGTCGATCCGAGCGTGCGTCGCGTGGTGGACCCCGCGGCCCAGTGGACCCGCTCCACCAACACCCCCTACGCCGGCATGGAACTGCCCGGACAGGTCATGGCCACCTTCCTACACGGTCGGGCCACAGTCCTGGCCGGGCGTCCCGTCGAGCGAGGCACCGAGGAGATCGAGCAGAAGGAGAACGCATGAGCGCCCCCAGCACCACGGCCGCAACGGCATACGGCGGCTTCACCAGCCCGGCCCTGCCCGCCGGCGCGCCCGTTGAGCGCACCCCCGCACTGCTTGTCCTGGAGGACGGCTACACGCTGGTGGGCCGCTCCTACGGCGCCACCGGCTCCACGGTCGCCGAGGTCGTCTTCAACACCGGCATGACCGGCTACCAGGAGACCCTCACCGACCCCTCATACCACCGGCAGATCGTGGTGATGACCTCCCCGCACATCGGCAACACGGGCGTCAATGACGAGGACGGCGAGTCGGACCGCATCTGGGTCGCGGGCTTCGTGGTGCGCGACCCCGCCCGCCGGGCCTCATCCTGGCGGGCCCGGCGGGAGCTGGAGGCGGAGCTGGTCACCAGTGGCGTCGTCGGCATCTGTGACGTGGACACCCGTGCCCTGACCCGCCACCTGCGGGAGAGGGGCGCCATGCGCGCCGGCATCTTCTCCGGCACCGCCCTGCCCGACGACGTCGCCGAGCATCCCTATGCGGACCCGTCCGCGGCCGTTGTCGCACAGTGCCTGGAGGCCGTGCGGGCCGCGCCGGCCATGGCCGGCCAGGCACTGGCCGCCGAAGTCACCACCACCGAGGCCTACGTGGTGGAGCCCGGCGGCGAGTTCACCGGCCGGGAGCCGGTCGCCGTCGTCGCCGCGATCGACCTGGGTATCAAGGCCCGCACCCCCTGGCAGCTGGCCGAGCGGGGCGTGCGTGTGCACGTACTGCCGCAGTCCACGACCCTGGAGGAGGTGCTCGCCCTGAGGCCGGACGGCGTCTTCTTCTCCAACGGCCCCGGAGACCCCGGGACCGCAGACACCGAGGTGGGGCTCCTGCGCGGCATCCTGGACGCACGCATTCCCTTCTTCGGCATCTGCCTGGGCAATCAGATCTTCGGCCGGGCGCTGGGCTTCGGGACCTACAAGCTCGACTACGGTCATCGCGGGGTGAACCAGCCGGTGCTGGATCGGGCCACGGGCCGGGTGGAGATCACCTCCCACAACCACGGCTTCGCCGTCGACGCCCCCACCGAAGGTCCCGCCACGGCGCCCTTCGACTCCGGCCGGTACGGGCGCGTCGAGGTCAGCTACCTGGGTCTGAACGACGGCGTGGTCGAGGGGCTGCGCGCCCTGGACCTGCCGGCCTTCTCCGTCCAGTTCCATCCCGAGGCCGCCGCCGGCCCGCACGACGGCGAGCACCTGTTCGACCGCTTCATCCGCATGATGCACGAGCACCGCGTCTCCGCCAACGCCCCCGGCGCCGACTTGGCCAACGTCCCCAACACCCCCGAGGAGAACGCCTGATGCCCCGCCGTACCGATATCTCCTCCGTGCTGGTGATCGGCTCCGGGCCGATCGTGATCGGCCAGGCCTGCGAGTTCGACTACTCCGGCACCCAGGCATGCCGCGTGCTGCGCGCCGAGGGGATCCGCGTCATCCTGGTCAACTCCAACCCGGCCACGATCATGACCGACCCGGACATGGCCGACGCCACCTACGTCGAGCCGATCACCCCCGAGGTCGTGGAGGCGATTATCGCCAAGGAGCGTCCTGATGCCCTCCTGCCCACGCTCGGCGGGCAGACCGCCCTGAACACCGCCATGAGCCTGGTGGAGTCCGGCGTCCTGGACAAGTACGGGGTGGAGCTCATCGGGGCCCGCGCCGAGGCGATCAACGCAGGCGAGGACCGCGAGGAGTTCAAGCGCGTGGTTGAGCGCTGCGGCGCCGAGGTGGCCCGCAGCGTCATCGCCCACACCATGGACGAGTGCCACGCCGGCGTGGAGGCACTGGGCGGCTATCCCGTCGTGGTGCGGCCCTCCTTCACCATGGGTGGGCTCGGCTCCGGGTTCGCCTACAACGCCGAGGACCTCGAGCGCATCGCCGGGCAGGGCCTGGCCGACTCCCGCACCACCGAGGTGCTCCTGGAGGAGTCGATCCTCGGCTGGAAGGAGATCGAGCTGGAGGTCATGCGCGACCGCGTAGACAACTGCGTGATGGTCTGCTCCATCGAGAACGTCGACCCCGTGGGCGTGCACACAGGTGACTCCATCACGATCGCCCCGGCCCTGACCCTGACCGACCGGGAGCTGCAGAAGCTGCGGGACATCGCCATCGCCGTGATCCGGGAGGTCGGCGTGGACACCGGAGGCTGCAACATCCAGTTCGCCGTCCACCCGGAGACCGGGCGCGTCATCGTCATCGAGATGAACCCGCGCGTGTCCCGCTCCTCCGCACTGGCCTCCAAGGCCACCGGATTCCCCATCGCGAAGATCGCGGCCCGCCTGGCCATCGGCTACACGCTGGATGAGATCCCCAATGACATCACCGGCTCCACTCCGGCGTCCTTCGAGCCGGCGGTCGACTACGTGGTGGTCAAGGTGCCGCGCTTCGCCTTCGAGAAGTTCCGCGGTGCCGACCCGACCCTGACCACCACCATGAAGTCCGTGGGCGAGGCCATGGCCCTGGGGCGCTGCTACACCGAGGCGCTGCAGAAGGCCATGCGGTCCATCGACAAGGCCGGCTCGGTCTTCCACTGGGACGGCCCGGCCCCAACCCGGGAGGAGCTGCCCGGACTCATCGAGTCGCTGCGCACCCCCACCGAGCACCGCCTCGTGGACTTGCAGCAGGCCATCCGGGGCGGCGCCACCATGGAGCAGCTGTTCGATGCCACCGCCATCGACCCGTGGTTCCTGGACCAGATGTTCCTGCTGGAGGAGGTCGCCCGGTCCCTCCGGAACGCGCCCGCACTTACCGCGGAACTGCTGCGGCGTGCCAAGCGCAACGGGTTCTCGGACGCCCAGATCGCGTCCTTGCGCGGCATCGGCGAGGACACGGTGCGCGAGGTGCGGCACGCCTTCGGGCTGCGGCCGGTGTACAAGACGGTGGACACCTGCGCCGCCGAGTTCGCCGCCGACACCCCCTACCTGTACTCCACCTACGAGCAGGAGACCGAGGTGGCCCCGCGTGAGCGCGAGGCCGTCATCATTCTCGGCGCCGGCCCCAACCGGATCGGCCAGGGCATCGAGTTCGACTACTCCTGCGTGCACGCCACCATGGCCCTGTCCGAGCGCTACGACACCGTCATGGTCAACTGCAACCCGGAGACCGTGTCCACCGACTACGACATCTCTGACCGCCTGTACTTCGAGCCGCTGACCTTCGAGGACGTGATGGAGGTGTACGAGGCGGAGCTGGCGGCCGGCCCGGTGGCCGGCATGATCGTCCAGCTCGGCGGTCAGACCCCCCTGTCGCTGGCGGCCCGGCTGAAGGCGGCGGGCGTACCGATCCTGGGCACCACCCCGGAGGCCATCGACGCCGCCGAGGACCGGGAGGTATTCGGCGTCGTCCTGGAGCGGGCCGGGCTGCCGGCCCCCGCCCACGGCACCGCCCTGAGCGACGAGCAGACCCTGGCCGTGGCCGGCGCGATCGGCTTCCCGGTGCTGGTGCGCCCCAGCTACGTGCTGGGCGGGCGCGGCATGGAGATCGTCTACGACCGTGACGGCCTGGTGGACTACCTCGAGCGCGCCTCCGCGGAGGCCGGGGGCGCCTACGCCAACGGCCCGCTGCTGATCGACCGCTTCCTCGACGACGCCATTGAGATCGACGTCGACGCCCTGTACGACGGCGAGGAGCTGTTCCTCGGCGGTGTCATGGAGCACATCGAGGAGGCCGGCATCCACTCCGGCGACTCCGCCTGCGTGCTGCCGCCCATGACGCTCTCGGACACGGAGATCGCCCGCATCCGGCGCTCCACCGAGGCGATCGCCGCAGGCGTGGGCGTGCGCGGCCTGATCAATATCCAGTACGCGCTGGTCTCCGACACCCTGTACGTAATCGAGGCCAACCCGCGTGCCTCGCGCACGGTTCCATTCGTCTCCAAGGCGACCGGTGTGCAGCTGGCCAAGGCGGCCGCCCTGCTGATGGCCGGCCAGTCCATCGCCTCCTTGAAGGACTCCGGCCACCTGCCCGCCCATGACGCCTCCGTCTCCGACGCGTTCGACCCGATTGCGGTCAAGGAGGCGGTGCTTCCGTTCAAGCGCTTCCGCACGCCCGCCGGGCGCGTGGTGGACACGGTGCTCGGTCCGGAGATGCGGTCAACAGGTGAGGTGATGGGCTACGACGTCGACTTCCCCCGCGCATTCTCCAAGTCGCAGGCGGGCGCCTACGGCGGCCTGCCCAGCGAGGGCGCGCTGTTCGTGTCTGTGGCTGACCGCGACAAGCGCGCGATCGTGCTGCCCGTGGCGCGTCTGGCCGAGCTCGGGTTCACCATCTACGCCACCGCCGGCACCGCCCAGGTACTGCGCCGGAACGGCATCCCGGCCACTCCGGTCCGCAAGGTCAGCGAGGGCCGCGGTGAGCACGGCGAGCAGACCATCGTCGGATTGATCGAGTCCGGCGCCATCGACATGGTCATCAACACTCCCAAGGGGCAGGGCGCACGTGCCGACGGCTACTCCATCCGCGCCGCCACCACCAGCGCGGACAAGCCCATCATCACCACCGTGCAGGAGCTACAGGCGGCGGTGCAGGCACTGGAGGCGCAACTGGCCGGCCCGATGGGCGTGCGCAGCCTGCAGCAGCACGACGCGGACCGGCGCGCCCGCCGCGGTGGCTCCGGGGCGGCGGAGGTCCGCGCATGAGCCCGGTGCCCGCCCCGGCAGGGCGCGCCCGGCGGGACGTCCCTCCCTTCGGTGCCAGACTGGCGGCCGCGATGGACGCCAACGGCCCGCTGTGCGTGGGCATCGACCCGCACGCGGCCCTGCTGGACGCCTGGGGCCTGCCGGACACTCCGGCCGGCCTGCGGGAGTTCTCCCTGCGGGTGGTTGAGGCGCTGGGCGGGCGGGTGGCGGCAGTCAAGCCGCAGTCCGCATTCTTCGAGCGGCACGGCTCGGCCGGCGTCGCCGTGCTGGAGGAGACGCTGGCGGCCCTGCGGCAGGCGGGCACGCTCGCCATCCTGGACGTCAAGCGCGGCGACATCGGCTCCACCATGGGCGGCTACGCCCAGGCCTACCTGGCCGACGACGCCCCGCTGGCGGCGGACGCCATCACCCTCTCGCCGTACCTGGGGTTCGGCTCGCTGACACCCGCGCTTCAAGCTGCCGCGGCGACCGGGCGGGGCGTGTTCGTGCTCGCGCTGACCTCCAACCCGGAGGGTGCGGCCGTGCAGCACGCCCGCACCGCCTCGGGGCGGGCGGTGGCCGCCGAGGTGGTCGCCGGCGCGGCCGCCTCCAACGCGGCCGCTCGTGCCGCCGGTGAGCTCGGCAGCGTGGGCCTGGTGGTCGGCGCCACCGTGGGTGACGCCGTGCGCGAGTTGGACCTGGACCTGCTGGCCGCGGGCGGCCCGTTGCTTGCGCCCGGCGTGGGAGCGCAGGGCGCCGGCGCGCCCGAGTTGCAGGCGGTCTTCGGACCCGCCCGCGCCAATGTGCTCGCCTCCACTTCCCGAGGCGTGCTGAAGGCCGGGCCCACCGTAAAGGACCTGCGGGCGGCCTGCGGGAGGGCAGCGGCCGCCGCCGAGGCCGCCCTGCGCCCCTGAACGGCCCACCCGCCCGTCTTCGGCAACGGTTCCGGCGTCGGCGGCGCCGGGTCGTCACCCGGCGCGCCACGCGGGGCGTGCACCGTGGCACTGCACGGGCATAGCCTGGCCACGGCACAGCTCCCCGCCGCCAACGGAGGAACACCATGACGATCCCTGAACTGACGCCCGGACAACGGGCGGCCGCGCTTGACAAGGCCGCCGCTGCGCGGGACCGCCGCGCCCGAGCCAAGGTCGAGCTCAAACGCGGCACACTGACCGTCTCCGCGCTGCTGGAGGCCGCGCAGAGCGATGAGGCGCTGGCCAAGATGCGCGTGCTGGACCTGCTGCGGTCCCTGCCCCGCGTGGGAGCCGTGGGTGCGCGGGCGCTGGCCCAGGAGGTCGGTATCGCCGCCAGCAGGCGCGTGCGCGGGCTCGGGCCCCGCCAGCGCGCCGAGCTTGTGCGCCGTTTCGGCTGATACCGGCCGGCAGGGCATGATGGGGGCATGACCGCAGTCCAGGTGCCTCCCGCCCGACTCACCGTGATCGCCGGGCCGACCGCCGTGGGGAAGGGCACACTCGTCACCGAGCTACGACGCCGCCACCCCGATCTGTTCGTGTCCGTCTCCGCGACTACCCGCGCGCCCCGTCCCGGTGAGCGTGACGGCGTCCACTACCACTTCGTGTCGGATGCGGAGTTCGACCGGCTCGTGCTCGCCGGGGACATGCTGGAGTGGGCCCTGGTGCACGGGACCCACCGCTATGGCACCCCCCGCATCCCGGTGCAGGAGCAGCTTGAGGCGGGCCGCCCCGCGCTGCTGGAGATCGACTTGGACGGCGCCCGCCAGGTGCGTGCCGCCATGCCGGAGGCACAGCTGGTCTTCATCGCGCCGCCGAGCTGGGAGGAGCTCGTCTCCCGGCTGCTCGGCCGCGGCACGGAGTCTGAGGCCGAACGTGAGCGGCGGCTGGCCACTGCCAGGATCGAGCTTGCTGCCGCCGACGAGTTCGACCGCATCATCGTCAATGACTCCGTGGCACGTGCCACGGATGAGTTGGAGGACGTACTCGGCCTAAAGGGATAGACTCTGTGACTCGCGGTGCGAGTGGCGCCCGGGGCGTTCCCGCACCCGGCCAGATCACTACTCGAATCACCCGGAACAGGCAGCAGAACACATTGGGAGACAAGCACATGCTCGGAACCTCCGCCGACCCCGAGGGAATCACCAACCCTCCCATTGACGACCTTCTGGAGAAGGTCGACTCCAAGTACGGGCTCGTGGTGGAGGCCGCCAAGCGCGCCCGTCAGATCAACAGCTACACCCAGCAGCTGGAGGACAACCAGTTCGAGTACTTCGGCCCCCTGGTTGAGGCCGAGGCCGAGGAGAAGGCCCTGAGCGTCGCCCTGCGTGAGGTAGCCGAGGGCAAGCTGCAGGTCATCCCCGGCGATGAGGCCCGCGCCCGTCGTGCCGAGGCCGAGGAGGCCCGCCGCGCCGCTGAGGCAGACATGTTCTCCGACATCTCCCTGGACGCTCCACTGGACTTCGGCGGCCAGGATGAGACCGATACCGCCACCGGGCTGGATGACATCCAGTTCTGACCGCTTCCGACCCGGCACAAGTCATCGTGAGCACTGACACCGGCGGCGCCCGGGACGCACGCGCGTTCCGGGCGCGCCGCATCGTTGTGGGCGTATCCGGCTCCATCGCCGCCTATAAGGCGCCCTCGGTGATCCGCCTGCTGCGCGCGGCCGGCCACGAGGTGCGCACCGTGCCCACCGCCGCCGCCCTGCGCTTCATCGGCGCGCCGGCGCTGGCCGCCGTCACCGGCTCCCCGGTGCAGTCCGGGGTCTTCGAGGACCCCGCCGCCGTGGCGCATGTGGACACGGGGGAGTGGGCCGAGCTGGTGCTGGTGGCACCCGCCTCCGCGGACCTGCTGGCGCGCGCGGCCGCCGGCCGGGCGGATGACCTGCTCACCGCCACCCTGCTGACCACCACCGCCCCAGTGGCCATGGCACCGGCGATGCACACCCAGATGTGGAATCACCCCGCCACGCGCGAGAACGTGGCCACGCTGCGCCGCCGCGGCGTGGTGGTCATCGAACCCGATTCGGGCCCGCTGACCGGTTCCGGGTACGGGGCCGGGCGCCTGCCCGCGCCCGAGCGCATCGTCGCCCGCGCCCTGCAGCTGCTGGATGAGGCCCCCGCAGCCGACTTCAAGGACGACCTGGCCGGGCGTCACGTGGTGGTGTCCGCCGGCGGCACCAGGGAGCCGCTGGACCCAGTGCGCTTCCTCGGCAACCGCTCCTCGGGCCGGCAGGGGGCCGCCATCGCCCGCGCCGCCGCCGCGCGAGGCGCCCGCATCACCCTCGTGTCCGCGCATGTCGACTCCCTGGTGCTGGCCGAGCTGCCGAAGCAGATCACGGTGGTCCCCGTAAGCACCGCCCTCGAGCTGCGCGACGCCGTGCGCAGCGCCGCCGTCGACGCCGACGCGGTGGTCATGGCGGCCGCCGTCGCCGACTTCCGCCCTGCCGCCGTCGCCGACTTCAAGCTGAAGAAGCACCCGCTCGCCCAAGCGCCGGAGGGGCAGCGGCAGGAGACCCCCGACGGCCCCGTGCTCGCCCTGGTGGAGAACCCCGACGTGCTGGCGGGCCTGGTCACCGACCCGCCCCGGGCCGACGGCGGACGCGCGTTGATTGTCGGCTTCGCAGCCGAGACGGGCGATGCGGACGGCGACGTGCTGGCCCACGGTGCCGCCAAGGCCCGCCGCAAGGGCGCCGACCTGCTGGCGGTCAACGCCGTCGGCACCACGAAGGGCTTCGGTGATGTTCCCAACACGGTCGTCGTGCTCGACGCCGATGGCCGGGAGGTGGGGCGCGCCAGCGGCGCCAAGCAGGAGGTCGCAGATGCCCTGGTCGACATGATTGCGAACCGCCTGCCCCGCCGACCGGCCCCGTAGGCCACTGGTATCCTCTGCGTCCCCGGTGGGGCGAATGAGGCAACGCCGATCATCGGACCATCCGGCGAGCACGCACCCGCCGACAACCAAGGACCACACCACATATGGCATCGAACTCTCTACGTCTGTTCACCTCCGAGTCCGTCACCGAGGGGCACCCGGACAAGATCTGCGACCGTGTCTCGGACGCCATCCTGGACGCGATCCTCGCTCAGGACCCGAACGCGCACGTGGCCGTGGAGACCATGGCCACCACCGGCCTCGTGCACGTGGCCGGCGAGGTGAGCACCACCGCCTACGTGGAGATCCCCGACATCGTCCGCAACGAGATCGTCTCCATCGGTTACACCTCCTCCGAGGTGTGCTTCGACGGCGCCTCCTGCGGGGTGTCGATCTCCATCGGCCAGCAGTCCCCCGACATCGCCGCCGGCGTGGACAAGGCCCTGGAGGTGCGCGACGACGGCGCCGAGCTGGACCCGCTCGACTTCCAGGGCGCCGGGGACCAGGGACTCATGTTCGGCTACGCCTGCACGGATACCACCGAGCTCATGCCGCTGCCGATCCACCTGGCCCACCGCCTGTCCGAGCGGCTCGCGCACGTGCGCAAGCGGGGCATCGTCGACGGCCTGCGCCCCGACGGCAAGACTCAGGTCACCATCGGTTACGACGGCGACACCCCGGTCTCCCTGTCCGGGGTCGTCATCTCCACCCAGCATGACCCCGACCGGACCCGGGCCTGGCTCACCGACGCGGTCACGCAGGAGGTCATCCGTCCGGTGCTCGAGGCCGAGGAGGCCAAGGGTCTGAGACTGGCCACCGCGGATGCCGAGATCCTGGTCAATCCCTCCGGCCAGTTCGTGATCGGCGGCCCCGCAGGCGACGCGGGCCTGACCGGGCGCAAGGTCATCGTGGACACCTACGGGGGCATGGCCCGCCACGGCGGCGGCGCATTCTCCGGCAAGGACCCCTCCAAGGTCGACCGCTCCGGCGCGTACGCGATGCGCTGGGTCGCCAAGAATGTGGTCGCGGCCGGCCTGGCCGACCGCTGCGAGGTGCAGGTGGCCTACGCGATCGGCGCCGCCCGCCCCGTGGGCCTGTACGTGGAGACCTTCGGCACCGAGAAGGCACCGGTTGATCGGATCACCGCCGCCATCAGCACCGTCTTCGACCTGCGTCCCGCCGCGATCGTGCGCGATCTGGACCTGCTGCGTCCGATCTACCGGAGCACCAGCGCCTACGGGCACTTCGGCCGGCCGGGATTCACCTGGGAGTCCACAGACCGCGCCGCGGCCCTGCGCGAGGCTTGCTGACTGCGCCGGCGGGGAGTGACGTCATGGAGCCGGCTGCCGCCTCAGGGGGAGCGCCGGAACAGGGCGCGCTCCTGGACGCCCCCGCCACGGCGGCAAGGCGCGTCACCGCCGGCGGGGTACTGCACCCCGTGGCGCGCGTACTGCTGGAGACCGCCGTTCCGCACCTGGACCGGACCTTCGACTACCTGGTGCCGCCCGAGCTCGACGTCGCCGCCGCCGTGGGCACCCGTGTGGTCGTCCGCTTCGGGCGGCAGGACCTGCACGGTTGGATCTGGGAGCGGGCGGATACCACCACCCACCCCGGCAGGCTGGCGGCGATCCGCCGGGTCGTATCCGACCTGCCGGTACTGACCGCGGACACCATGCGCCTGGTGGAGGCAGTGGCCGCCCGTACCGCCGGGGTGCGCTCCGACGTCATCCGCCTGGCCGTGCCCGCTCGGCACGCCACCACCGAGCGTGAGGAGCGGGACCGGCCCGGCTCCGCCCTGCCGCACTGGCGCGCCCCGGGACCGGAGCCGTGGGCGGCTTACGACGGCGGCCCCGACTTCCTGGAACGGCTCACCGCCGGGCAGGCGCCGCGGCGGGTGTGGACCGCGCTGCCCGGACGTCCCGGCCTGGTGGCGCGCTGGACCACGCTACTGGCCGACGCCGCCCAGGCCACCCTGGCCGGGGGCCGGGGCGTACTCGTGCTCGTCGCCACCACCGAGCGGGCCGAGGCGGTCGCTGCCTCCCTCGGCACCGCCCTGGACGGGGAGGGCGTCGTCGTCCTGTCCGCCGAGCATGGCCCCTCCCGCCGGTACCGGGCGTTCCTGCGGGCCCTGAGCGGCCGCGCCCGCGTCGTGGTGGGTACGCGCGGGGCCGCATTCGCGCCGGTCGCGAGCCTGGGCCTGGCAGTCATCTGGGACGACAGCGACGACCGGCTCGACGAGCCCCACGCCCCCTACGTCCACGCCCGCACCGTGCTGGCACTGCGCTCCGCACTGTCCGGGGCGGGCCTCCTCATCGGCGGCTACACCCGGTCGGTGGAGGCCCAGGCGTATGTGGAGCAGGGCTGGGCGACCGACCTGCGCGCGCCCCGCGATACGGTGCGCGCCGCGACGGCACGAGTGCAGGTCCCCGGTCTGCCCGAGCTCGAGGCGGAGGGACCCTCCGGTGCCGCACGCATCCCCTCACTGGCCCACCGCGCGGTGCGCGAGGCGCTCAAGCACGGCCCTGTCCTGGTGCAGGTGCCCCGCGGCGGCTATGCCCCGTTGGTGGCCTGCGCCCGCTGCCGCGCCGTCGCCCGCTGCACGAACTGCTCCGGCCCACTGGCCCTGGGTCGGGACGGCGCGGTCACCTGCCGTTGGTGCGCACGCACCGCAACGAACTGGACGTGCCCGGAGTGCGGCGGCCGGGGACTGCGCATGGTCCATGTGGGCACCACCCGCACCGCCGAGGAGCTGGGACGCGCATTCCCCGGGGTCCCCGTGGTCACCTCCGGCGCCCGGGAGGACCACGGGGTCATTGCCTCCGTGGACTCCCGCCCCCGGCTGGTGATCGCCACGCCAGGGGCCGAGCCGGTCGCCGACGGCGGCTACGCCACGGTGCTGCTGCTGGACGGGGCGGCCGTGTCCGCACGCGCCGAGCTGGGCGCCTCCAGTCAGGCACTGCGAAATTGGTCCAATGCGGCAGTCCTCGCCCACTCCGGCGCGAGGGTGCTGCTCCTGGGTGGCCCCCACCCGGTGGCGGCGCAGGCGCTGGTCCGCTGGGACCATGCCGGATTCGCCCGCCGCGAGCTGGAGGAGCGGGCCGAGCTGCACCTGCCTCCCGCATGGCGCGCCGCCCGCGTCGACGGGCCGCGCGCCCGCCTGGAGGACCTGTTCGACAGGGCACGGGCGAACGGCTTCGAGGCACTCGGTCCCGTCGCCGCGCCCCGCCGCGGAGACGGGACCGGTGCCCCGCAGGCTCAGTCGGCGGCCCCCGGCGCGGGGGACGCGCGCGGACTGATCCGCGCGCCCCTGAGCCGGGGACGTGAGCTGGCCGCCTTCCTGCGCCTGCAGGTGCGGGAGGCCTCGGTGCGGCGGGAGGACCCAGTGCGCGTCGAGCTCGACCCGACAGTCCTGTGGTAGATACGCGGGGCATCCTGTGATAGAGCTCCTGTTATGAGTGCCCTCCCGTCCGCCAGTGCAGGTGCCGTCCCCGGCGGCATCGACGCCGTCGTCTTCGACTACGGCAACGTGATCCACACCTGGGAGGCGGTAGGCGCCGTCGCCGGGCGGGTCCCCCTTCAGGACTGGCAGGAGTTCGTGGAGGCGGGGGAGTTTGCCCGGTACAACGCCATGCTGGACGCCGGCGCCGGAGTGGAGCAGGTTCTTGAGGCACTCACCGCCGCGCATCCGGAACGGCCCGGCTGGCCCCGGATCATGCGCACCTACTGGGACCACTTCATCGACACCAAGACCGGTCCCGTGCCCGGAACGGCAGCCGTCATCGAGGCGCTGGACGACGCCGGTGTGCCGCTGTACGCCCTGACCAACTTCAACGACGTGCTGTTCGCCAGGACCCACCACCTCTCACCTGTGCTGGAGCGCTTCCGCGGTGTCGTCGTCTCCGGGCAGGAGCACCTGAGCAAACCCGACCCCGCCATCTACCACCTGCTGCTGGACCGCTACGGGCTGTGCGCAGGCCGCACACTGTTCGTCGACGACTCGCCCGGTAACGTGGCCGGCGCCCGGGCGGTCGGCATGCGCGCCCACCGCTTCACCGGTGCCGCCATGCTGCGTGCCGTCCTGATCGAGCAGGGCCTGCTGCCCGCGCCCCTAGACTGAGCCCATGCGTGTTCTCTTCGCCGGCACCCCCGAGACGGCCCTTCCCGTGCTGCGAGCACTGACCAGTGCGCCCGAGCATGAGGTGGTGGGCGTACTCACCCGCGCCGACGCCCGGCGCGGGCGCGGGCGCACCCTGCACCCCTCGCCGGTGGCGGCGGTGGCCCGCGCCGCTGGCCTCGACGTACGCACGCCCGCCACCCTGCGCGATCAGGACGCCCAGGACTGGATTCGCG
Organism: Actinomyces procaprae; assembly: GCF_004798665.1. NCBI lineage: Bacteria > Bacillati > Actinomycetota > Actinomycetes > Actinomycetales > Actinomycetaceae > Actinomyces > Actinomyces procaprae. The sequence goes on along the minus strand of NZ_CP039292.1, from coordinate 1,623,768 downwards.
GGCTGCAGGCCGACGTGGCCGTCGTCGTCGCCTACGGTCGCCTTGTTCCCGCCGAGCTGCTCGACGTCCCCGCGTACGGCTGGATCAACCTGCACTTCTCCCTACTGCCCGCCTGGCGTGGCGCCGCCCCCGTGCAACGCGCCCTGATCGCTGGGAACCGGGTCACCGGGGCCAGCGTGTTCAGGCTCGAGGAGGGGCTGGACACCGGTCCCGTCTACGCACGCATCACCGAGCAGATCCGCCCCGATGACACCGCCGGGGACCTACTGGGGCGCTTGGCCGACGCCGGTGCGCCCCTGCTGCTCGAGGTCCTGGCGGACCTGGAGGCCGGCAGCGCGAGCCCGCAGCCACAGGATGACCGGCAGGCCACCCATGCGCCCGTGCTGACCTCCGCGGACGGGCTCGTCGACTGGCACGAGACCGCGGCCGCCGTCGACCGCCGCATCCGTGGCGTGACCCCGGCGCCGGGCGCGCACACCACCTACCGGGGCACCCGGCTGCGCCTGGGCCCGGTGACCCCCGTCCCGGGTGCCGACGACCTCGCCCCCGGCGCCTTACGCGCCACCAAGCACGAGGTCCGCGTCGGCACTGGTAGGGGCGCGGTCCGACTGGGGCGGGTGGCGCCCGCCGGCAAGAGCTGGATGGACGCCGACGCCTGGGCCCGCGGAGCCCGGCCCGCCGCCGACACCGTACTGGGAACCGCACAACAAGCCGCACCAGTGCAGGCTGAACAGGATGCGAACGAATGAGAGATGAGATGCCCCTCCCGGAAAACCACTCCTCCGCGCCGGCGGACGGGCCGCGCATGCGACGGCGTGGCCCCCGCTCCGCGGGCCCCGACGTCGACCCGGCCCGCCTGGCCTGCCTGCACGCGCTGACCAAGGTGCGGGAGGACGACGCCTACGCCAACCTGGTGCTGCCCACCATCCTCGACCAGGCACGTCTCGAACGCCGCGACGCCGGCTTCGCCACCGCGCTGACCTACGGCACCCTCCGGCTGCAGGGGCGCTATGACGCCATCATCTCCCGCTGCATTGATCGGCCCCTGGACCGGGTCGACGCGGTGGTCAGGGACGTGCTGCGGCTCGGCGCCCACCAGCTGCTCGCCATGCGCGTGCCGACGCACGCGGCCGTGTCCACCACGGTGGACCTGGCCGCCTACAGCGCCGGCCGCGGCGCCTCCGGATTCGTAAACGCCGTCATGCGCCGCATCAGCGCGCACGACCTGGCCGAGTGGGCCGCCGAGCTGCGCGCGGACGCCCCCGACGCCACCACCGCGCTGTCACGCGTGCACTCGCACCCGGCCTGGGTGGTTAAGGCCATGCGGCAGGCGCTGAAGGTGAACGGCCGCGAGGACGCCGACGGGGAGCTGGAGGCACTGCTGGAGGCCGATAACACCGATCCGCAGGTGACTGTGTGTGCCCGCCCCGGCCTCATTTCCGTCGACGAGCTGGCCGAGCAGGTCTATGCGGCCACCGGCGAGGATCCCACGCCCGGGCGCCTGAGCCCGTACGCACTGGTGCTCTCCGGCGGAGACCCCGGACGCATCGAGGCGGTGCGCGACTCCCGGGCCGGCGTCGAAGACGAGGCCAGTCAGCTCGTCGCCCTGATGCTCGCCCACGCCCCGCTGGAGGGCGATGACAAGCGCTGGCTGGACCTGTGCGCCGGCCCGGGCGGCAAGGCGGCGCTGCTGGGCGCGGTGGCCGCAGACCGCGGCGCCACCCTCGTGGCCAATGAGGTGACCCCGCATCGCGCCCGGCTGGTGGAGGGTGCCGTCCGCGCCATCCCCGAGGGAGTCGTCACCGTACGCACCGATGACGGACGCAATATCGGACGGCAGGAGCCCGGGGCGTATGACCGCATCCTGGTGGACGCGCCCTGTACCGGCCTGGGTTCGTTGCGGCGGCGCCCCGAGGCGCGCTGGCGGCGCACCCCTCAGGATGTCGCGGCGCTGGCCGAGCTGCAGCGGGAGCTGCTCGCCGGCGCGGCGAGGGCGGCGCGACCGGGCGGCCTGATCGCCTACGTCACCTGCTCGCCCCACGCGCTGGAGACGAGCCTGGTGGTCCGTGACGTGACGCGGCAGGCGGCCCGTGACGGCATCACCCTCGAGCCGCTGCACGCCGGGAGCGTGGCCGCGGACCTGGCTCCGCAGGCGCCGGCGGGCGCAGGTCGGCAACTGCTGCAGACCTGGCCGCACCTGGATGACTCCGACGCCATGTTCTGCGCGCTGCTGCGGCGTACCGTGTAACCATCCGACCGAGCGAAGGAGCCCTCCATGACACAGCCGGCCATCCACCCCTCGATCCTCAACGCCGACCAGGCTCATCTGGGTGCCGAGCTGGAGCGCGTGCGCAACGCGGACGGCCTGCATGTGGACGTCATGGACAACCACTTCGTGCCCAACCAGTTCGGTGGCCCGAGCCTGGTGCAGACCGTGCTCGCCCACACCGACCTGCCGGTGGACGCGCATCTGATGATCACCGAGCCGGACCGCTGGGCAACCGTGTACGCCGAGGCGGGCTGCGCCGTCGTCACCACCCACCTCGAGGCGACGGCGGCCCCCTTCAGGCTGGCGAAGGAGATCCACCGACTCGGCGCCGGCGTCGGCCTGGCGCTGCGTCCGGCCACCCCGTTGACGGCGGTGGAGCCGCTGCTGCCGGAGATCGACCTGCTGCTGCTGATGACCGTTGAACCCGGGTTCGGGGGACAGTCGTTCCTGGAGCCGATGCTCGCCAAGATCGCGGCCGCCCGCCGCCTGGTGGGGGAGCGGGGCCAGCAGCTGCGCATCCAGATCGACGGCGGTGTCACCGAGCGGACCATCGTGCGCGCCGCCGAGGCCGGAGCCGACGTGTTCGTCGCCGGGTCCGCCGTCTACCGGGCGGATGACGCCGCCGCGGCGGTCGCCACCCTGCGTGAGCTGGCCGCCGGCCACGCCCACTGAGGCCTCCGGTGAGCGCGTGCGCCGACACTCCGCGGCCATATTCAAGGTAACGGACCGGATTTGTGGTGATTCCACAATAGGCGCGCGATGGCAGGTCGCCGTATCGTTGCGGGGGGGCGGGGTTTGCGCAGCTGGCCCGAGAGAATGCCGTCATCGGCTTTGTAGACAAACGCGAGTTCGTGCCAGTTCGTGACAAGGTCTCGGACAGTCCCGCCCACACCGACCATCCACCCCAGGAGCCGCCCAGTGAGCGTTGACGCGAGCCACGCCCGACCCCTCAACCGCATTCTCATCGCCAACCGCGGCGAAATCGCCCTGCGCGTGGCGCGCACCGTCAGGGACCTCGGCGGCACGTCGATCCTGCCGTACACCCCGGAGGACCTGATGAGTCCGGCGGCGGAGCTCGTCGATGAGGCACACGCCCTGCCGGAGGGATCGGGATACACCGACGCGGCCGCAATCATTGATATCGCCCGCCGCACCGGTGCCGACGCCGTCCACCCCGGCTACGGCTTCCTCTCAGAGGACGCCGACTTCGCCCAGGCCGTCGCCGACGCCGGGATGACCTGGGTGGGCCCCTCGCCGGCGGCCATGCGCACCCTGGGAGACAAGCTGAGCGCCCGCGCCGCCGCCGTCACCTCCGGCGTTGAGCCCGTGCCCGGGATCACCGACGCGGTCACGGACCCCGACTCCGTCATCACCTTCGCCGCCGCACACGGCTACCCGGTCGCCCTCAAGCGCACCGACGGCGGCGGCGGCCGCGGCATCACCGTGCTGGGCGACGACGACGCCGTCCGGGCCACTCCCGCCTTCGACTCCGCCGCCGGCGTCGGCACCCTCATCCTGGAGAAGTTCGTCACCGCTGCCCGCCACGTCGAGACCCAGTGCGCGCGCGACTGCCACGGAGACTTCGCCGTGGTGTCGACCCGCGACTGCACCTTGCAGCGCCGCAATCAGAAGCTCCTGGAGGAGGCCCCCGCCCCCTGGCTGCCCGAGGGCATTGAGGACAAGCTGCACGAAGCCTCCCGGCGCCTGCTGGAGGCGGTCGACTACGTCGGCGTGGCAACCTGCGAGTTCCTGCTCACCCCCGCCGGAGAGCTGTGGTTCCTCGAGGTCAACCCGCGGCTGCAGGTGGAGCACTGCGTCTCGGAGGAGGTCACCGGCGTCGATCTGGTGGAGATGCAGCTGCGCATCGCCGCCGGGGGACACCTCGGCACGGTTCCCGCACCGCGCGGACACTCCCTGGAGCTGCGCATAACCTGCGAGGACCCGGCGCAGGGGCTGGCTCCCTCCACCGGCACGATCACCCGGCTGCGGTGGCCGGCGGGCCCCGGCATCCGCATCGAGTCCGGCGTGGTCGAGGGCGACACCGTGACCCCCACCTTCGACCCCATGCTCGCCAAGATCGTCGTCACCGGGGCCGACCGAGACCAGGCGATCCGCCGGGCGCGGCGGGCCCTTAGGGAGACGGTCGTGGAGGGCGTTACCGTGTGCACCTCCCTGCACGCGCAGGTGCTCGGCCGCGAGGAGTTCACCACGCCCGGTGCCGACTCGCAGCTGAACGTCACCACCCGCTGGCTCGAGGACGACGTACTGCCTCAGCTGCGCACCCCCCAGAATGCCGGTACCGCCGGCACTGCGGGTGAGCAGCCCCCGGCCGACGACCACCGCACCCGCTCCACCTACGTGGTCGAGATCAACGGGCACCGGCTCCAGGTAACCGTCCCCGACGGGATCCTCGGCGGACACAACCGGCGCCTGGGGGCGGGCTACGCCGGCGGCTCCAACCTGGCCCAGCAGCCACTGCGCGGGCGCGGGACCGGCCGCGGACGCGCCGCCACCGGAGCCAGCGCCCAGGGCGGCGATCCCGGCGCCATCGCTGCCCCCATGCAGGCAATCGTCACCCGCATCTGCGTGTCCCCGGGACAGCGCGTGCACGAGGGCGACCTGCTGGTGGTGCTGGAGTCCATGAAGATGGAGAACTACGTCCACGCCCCCATGGATGCCACCGTCGCCGACATCCCCGTCAGCGCCGGACGCACCGTGTCCGCCGGCGAGATCCTGGTTCGCATGCGCGACATCCGCGACGACTCACAGCCCGAGCAGGAGGCCTGACCATGACCGAGCCCGCAGTCAACACCGTCGCCCCTGACGCGATGATGTCCAGCTCCCCGGCGACCACCGCATTCCGGGAGCGCATTGCCCGCGTCGACGCCGAGGCCGAGGAACGGGCCGCCGCGCGCCAGCACGCAAAGGGCAAGCAGACCGCCCGCGAGCGCATCGACATGCTGCTGGATGCCGACTCCTTCCTGGAGATCGGCCGCTACTCCGGCTCCGGCGCGGGCGAGCAGGCCCGCCCCTCCGGCGTCGTGACGGGCTTCGGCCAGATCGGCGGCCGCCAGGTGGCCGTCTACTCCCAGGACTTCTCCGTGTCCGGCGGCGCCCTGGGCACGGTCGAGGGGGACAAGATCGTCCGGCTGCTGGATGACGCGCTGCGCCTATCCATCCCGGTGATCGGGCTGATCGACTCGGGCGGCGCGAAGATCCAGGAGGGAGTGGCCGCCCTGCGCCAGTACGGGCGCATCTTCAACCGCACCTGCGCCGCCTCCGGCCTGGTGCCCCAGATCAGCGTCATCCTCGGGCCGTGCGCGGGCGGCGCCGTCTACAGCCCGGCCCTGACCGACTTCGTGATCGCGACCCGCGAGGCCTCGCACATGTTCGTCACCGGCCCCGACGTGGTGCGTGCCGTCACCGGTGAGCGCATCAGCGCCGAGGAGCTGGGCGGGGCCGACATCCACGGCTCGGTCACGGGCGTGGTCCACTACGTCGCCGACGACGAGGACGACGCCCTCGCCCAGGTGCGTACCCTGCTCGCCTACCTGCCCTCCTCCTCCGATCAGGAGGCGCCCCGCTACGCGTATGAGGACGCCGACCGGGCCGCGGACAGGGACGCCGCCGCCGAGGTCGGCGACCTGGTGCCGGCCTCCCCCCGCCAGCCCTACGACGTCACCGCCGTGGTGACGGCACTGGTGGACCACGGGGAGCTGGTGCAGGTGCAGGAGGACTTCGCCGCGAACGTGGTGGTCGGCTTCGCCTGCTTCGAGGGACGGCCCGTCGGCGTCGTCGCGAACCAGCCCCTGGTGGATGCCGGCACCCTGGACGTGGACGCCTCCGAGAAGCTGGCCCGCTTCGTGCGCTTCTGCGACGCCTTCGGCCTGCCGGTGGTGACCTTTGTGGACGTGCCCGGCTACCGTCCCGGAGCCGAGCAGGAGCACGCCGGCATCATCCGCCGCGGTGCGAAGGTGATCAACGCCTATGCCTCCGCCACGGTCCCGCTGGTCACGGTGGTGCTGCGCAAGGCCTACGGCGGCGCCTACATCGTGATGGGCTCCAAGGCGATCGGCGCCGACCTGAACTTCTGCTGGCCCGGCGCCGAGATCGCCGTGCTCGGCGCTCAGGGGGCGGTGGGCATCATTCACCGCCGCGAGCTGAGCAAGGTGCGTGAGGAGTCCGGCGAGGAGGCCGCGGCCGCCGAGCAGCAGCGCCTGATCGACGAGTACACCGCCACGGTCATCAACCCGGACAAGGCCGTTGCGATCGGTGAGATCGACGCGGTCATCGCCCCCGAGCACACCCGCACCGTCATCGTCGACTCGCTGTCCGCCCTGGCGGACAAGCGCGACGGCCGGCGCGCCGCCCTCAAGAAGCACGACAACGGCCCGCTATGACCAGTACCGACACCAACAGCACCCGAACCGACAACCCGCAGACCAACGCAATCGACCCTACAACCGAGGACCGCATGACCACTCAGCCCACCACCCCCGACACCATCGCCGAGCGTCTGAGCGCGGGCGAGCCCTACGTGCTCGCCTTCGGCGGCCAGGCGACGCCCTGGCGCCGCACCCTTGAGGAGCTGGCCGGCCTCGACCGCGACCTGGCGGCGGAGCTCGTCGCCGTCGACACCGCCGTCGCCGACCGGCTGGCACCCGTCGCCACCGACCTGCTCACCGTCACTCCGCGGGGGGCGCGCTTCTTCACCGCGGCGGGCGCCCCGGTGGCCCCCGCACCCCGGGGGACGGCCGGACCCGCCGACACGGCCGACGTGTCGGTCCCCGGCATCCTGTTCGCCCAGCACGCCGCCCTCGCCTGCATGCCCGGCTCCGGGGTGGACCCCGCTGGTGAGCAGGTCCCCGACGCCGTGATCGGCCACTCCCAGGGGGTGCTCGGCGTGGCCCTGCTGCGGGCGCTGCGCCAGGCCCGCGCTGAGGGCGCGGGCGCGACGGCGGAGCCGGTTGTCGAGGTCCATGCGATTGCGCGCCTGATCGGTGCCGCCGCGGCACGTACCACCGGCAGGCTCGACCTGGGCACGGTGGGGGAGACCACCCCCATGCTGTCGGTGCGTGGCGTCACCCGCGAGGTGCTTGACGGGGTGCTGGCGCGGGTGCCCGGTTCCGAGCAGATCGCCGTCGGCGTGGTCAACGGGCGCCAGGCCCACATCCTGTCCGGGCGACCCGCCGACCTGGAGCGCGTCATCACCGCCCTTGAGGCGGCCGCCGACCGCAGTGCGCGCGACCGTAAGGAACGGCGCCGTGGCGGCGCCGTGCTGAACCCGGTCACCGAGTTCCTGACGACCTCCGTCCCGTTCCACACGCCGCTGCTGGCCGACGCCGTCGACGACGTCGTCGCCTGGGCCGCACGCTCCGGGCTGGACGCCGAGCTGGCTCGCGAGCTGGCCGTGGCCGTGCTCATCGACCCCGTCGACTGGCCCTCCCTGGTCACCTCCGCCCTCGACGAGGGGCGCCCCGCCCGGCGCCTGATCCTCGACGTCGGCCCGGGTACGGTGCTGTCCCGCCTGACCGAGCCGGTAGTCGCCGGCACCGGCACCACCGTGGTGCCCGCGGGGACCGCCCGCCACATCGATGACCTCGACCGGGCCGGAGCCGCCCCGGCCCCCACCGTGGACCGCGCCCGCTTCGCACCCCGCCTGACCCAGCTGCCGGACGGCCGGATCACCCTGGACACCGCCTTCACCCGGCTGACCGGACGCTCCGCGATCCTGCTGGCCGGCATGACGCCGACCACCGTCGACCCGGAGATCGTGGCGGCCGCCGCGAACGCCGGCTACTGGGCGGAGCTCGCCGGCGGTGGCCAGACCACCGCCAAGGTACTGGCCGACAACCTCGCGGGCCTGGAGGAGGCCCTTGAGCCCGGCCGCACCGCCGCCTTCAACGCCATGTTCATGGACCGCTACCTGTGGAACCTGCACCTGGGCACCCAGCGGCTGCTGTCCAAGGCGCGCGCCGCCGGCACTCCGGTGGACGGCGTGGTCATCTCCGCCGGTATCCCGGAGCTAGACGAGGCCGTCGCCCTGATCACCCGCCTGCGCGCGGAGGGCTTCCCCTACGTCGCCTTCAAGCCGGGCACCGTCGACCAGATCCGCCAGGTGATCGCCATCGCGAAGGCCGTCCCGGACGTGCCGGTGATCGTGCAGATCGAGGACGGGCACGCCGGCGGGCACCACTCGTGGGAGGACCTGGACACCATGCTCCTGGCCACCTACGACTCGATCCGTGCGGTCGACAACCTGGTGCTGTGCGTGGGTGGCGGCATCGGCGCCCCCGAGCGCGCCGCCGACTACATCACCGGGCGCTGGGCCGAGGCCTACGGAACCGCCGCCGCCCCGGTTGACGGCGTGTGCGTGGGCACCGCCGCCATGACCTGCCTGGAGGCCAAGACCAACGAGGACGTCAAGCAGCTCCTCGTGGACACCCCCGGGATCGACCCCGCCCACGAGGGCGGTTGGGTCGCCTCCGGCGCCTCCGCCGGCGGCATGACCTCCGGGCTGTCCCACCTGCGTGCCGACCTGTATGAGATCGACAACTCCTCCGCCCGCGCCTCCCGCCTGATCCAGGAGCTCGCCGGCGACGACGAGGCCATGACCGCGCGGCGCGAGGAGATGATCGCGGCCCTGGCGAAGACCGCCAAGCCGTACTTCGGTGACGTGGAGGAGATGACCTACCTGGAGTGGGCGACCCGGTACGCGCAGCTGTGCGTGGCCCCGCACGAGGGACGCGCCGCCACCCGCGCGGACTGGGCCGATGAGGGCTGGTACGACCGGTTCCTCGACCTGCTGCACCGCATTGAGGCGCGTCTGCACTCCGCCGACCACGGGGAGATCGCCACGCTGTTCGCCGGTGAGGACGACGTCCTTGACGCCGACGCCGCACTGGCGGCGCTGGCCGAGCGCTACCCGGCGGCCGCCACCACCCAGGTCGAGCCCGCCGACGCGGCCTGGTTCGTCGACCTGTGCCGCAAGCACCCCAAGCCGGTGCCCTTCGTCCCGGTGCTCGACGCCGACATCCTGCGCTGGTGGGGGACCGACTCGCTGTGGCAGTCCCAGGACCCCCGCTACACCGCCGACCAGGTGCGTATCATCCCCGGCCCGGTCTCCGTCGCCGGCATCACCACCATCAACGAGCCCGTCGGCCACCTGCTGGGCCGCTTCGAGACGGCCGTGATCGACGCGCTGCGCGACGCCGGTGAGCAGGCCGCCCCCGCGGCCGGTCGCCTGGGTGCGTCCTCCGGCGTCGGCGCACGCCCCGTGGCCGACGCCACCGAGCTGGTCCGCGCCACCCCGCACGTGCTGTGGAACGGCCACCTGACCGTCAACCCCGCCCGGGTCCTGGACGACGACGCCTACCAGGTGGTGGCGCGCCCCGACGTCGCCGAGGACGCCTATGACCTGGACATTGCCCTTGACACCCACTGGGACGACACCCCCGGCGGGGAGAGCATCCACGCCGTGCGCCGCCTGGTGGTGCCGCTGCGACTGGCCCGCGCCTGGGACGGGGCGGCCCCGTTCGTGGACCCGGGTCGCATCAGCGACACCATGAACGACCTGCTGCGCAACACGGCCGGGGTGGGCGCCGTATCCATCACCGGCGACCTGGTCGAGCAGCTGCCCGAGGTCATCGCCCCGCAGGCCGACGCCGTCGACGCCCTGGGCCGCCCGGCCCACCAGCCCTTCGGCACCGTTCACGCGCGCTTCACCCTGGCCGACACCCTGGGTGCGGACCACGCTGCGGTCACCGCCGACGCCCTGCCCACCAGCCTGGCGGCGGCCCAGCTCGTGCCCGACGCCCTGCTCGGCCCCTGCTGGCCGGTGGTCTACGCCGCCCTGGGCAGCGTCGTCGAGGACGGCATGCCGCTGATCGAGGGACTACTGGGCGCCGTCCACCTGGATCACACCATCGACCTGCGCCGTCCGCTGGCGGAACTGGCCCGTGAGGCCGGCCCCGACTGCGTCATCCAGGCCGACGGCTGGGTCGCCGCCCTGGAGGAGTCCAGTGCCGGCCGCGTGGTCGACGTGCGCCTGCAGCTGACCGACGCCGCCGACGGCAGCCTGGTGGCCCTGATGCGGGAGCGCTTCGCCATTCGTGGCCGCGCCTCCGGCAACGCGGTGCCCAGCTCACCCGAGCAGGCCGGCGGCACCGGGCGCGAGACGGCGCCGGCCGCCCGCCGCCTGCTGCGGCGCGTAACCGTCACCGCCCCGAGCGACATGACCGCCTTCGCCCGGGTCACGGGTGACTTCAACCCGATCCACACCAGCTACCACGCCGCGAAGGTCGCCGGCATGGATGCCCCCCTGGTGCACGGCATGTGGCTGTCGGCCACCGCCCAGCAGGCGGCCGCCGCGACGGCCACCGACGGCACCCGCCACGTGCTCGCCGGCTGGACCTACACCATGCTCGGCCCGGTCGACCTGGGCGACCGCGTCCAGATCAGCGTTGAGCGCACCGGCCTGGTGGTCGGCGGCGGCCTGGTGCTGGAGGTGACCTGCCGCATCGGCGACGAGGTCGTCTCCCGCGGCACCGCGGTGACCGAGCCCGAGCCCACCGCCTACGTCTACCCCGGCCAGGGCATCCAGGCCCGCGGCATGGGACTGGACGAGATGCGCACCTCCAAGGCGGCCCGCGAGGTGTGGGAGCGCGCGGACGCACACACCCGTGCGGAGCTGGGCTTCTCCGTCATCGCGCTCGTACGCGACAACCCCACGGAGATGACCGCCCGGGGCGTCACCTACCGGCACCCCGACGGCCTGCTGAACCTCACCCAGTTCACCCAGGTGGCGCTGGCGACCGTGGCCATGGCGACCACCGCGCGCCTGGCCGAGGCCGGCGCCCTGGTGGAGTCGGCCGCCTTCGCCGGTCACTCCCTGGGCGAGTACACCGCTCTGAGCGCCTACGGGCGGGTCATGTCCGTGGAGACGACGATCTCGATCGTCTTCCAGCGCGGCTCCACGATGCACTCGCTCGTACCGCGCGACGAGACCGGCGCCTCCAACTACCGGATGGGTGCACTGCGCCCGAACCAGGCGGGTATCTCCGCCGCAGGCGTGGAGGACTACATTCGCGAGGTGTCTGAGGCGAGCGGGGAGTTCCTGCAGATCGTCAACTACAACCTCGCCGGCGTGCAGTACGCCGTCGCGGGCACCATCAAGGGCCTGGAGGCGCTTGCCGCCGACGCCCGCGCCAAGGCGGCCGCCCGGGGCGGGAAGAACCCCTTCATGTACGTCCCCGGCATCGACGTCCCCTTCCACTCGGAGGTGCTGCGTCCCGGTGTGCCCGAGTTCCGTGAGCGCCTGCTGACGCTGATCCCGACGGACCTGGATGTGGACCGGCTGGTCGGCCGGTACGTGCCGAACCTGGTCGCGCGCCCCTTCGAGCTGACCCGCGACTTCGCCGCCGCCATGCTTGACGTGGTCCCCTCCGAGCCGGTGCGCGAGATCGTGGACGACTTCGAGCGGTGGGCTAACCGGCCCACCGAGCTCGGCCGTCAGCTGCTGGTGGAGCTGCTTGCCTGGCAGTTCGCGTCCCCGGTGCGCTGGATCGAGACGCAGGACGTCCTGCTGGGCTCCCCCGCGGAGGGCGGACTGGGCGTCGAGCACATCGTGGAGGTCGGCCTGGCGGCGTCCCCGACGCTGGCGAACCTCGCCTCCCGCACGCTCGCGCTGCCGCAGCACGCCGGCCGCCACGTGGTGGTGCACAACGCCCGCCGCGACGAGGCGCGCGTGCTGGCCACCGACACCGACCCGGCCGCGGGCCTGGAGGAGGAGGCCTTCGAGCTGCCCGACGCGCCCGCGGAGGCCGACTCTGCGCCGTCCGCCCCGACTCCCGCTGCCCCGCCCGCTTCCGCTCCGGCCCCTGCGGAGGCTGCGCCGGCGGCTCCTGCCGCCGGCGCCCCGGCCGCGTCCGGTCCGGTCGCGGACCTGTCCTTCGGCGCCACCGACGCCTTGACGGTGCTGCTGGCTTACGCCGCCCGCATCCGCCCCGAGCAGATCGCGCCGACGGACACCACCGAGTCGCTGACCAACGGCGTGTCCTCGCGGCGTAACCAGCTGCTGATGGATCTGGGCACCGAGCTGCAGCTGGCCAGCATTGACGGCGCCGCGGACGCGGACATGAGCACTCTGGCCGGCATCGTCGCAAAGGGCGCCCCCGGCTACAAGGCCTTCGGGCCCGTCCTCGCCGATGCCACCCGTACCGGCCTGGGCCGTATCCTCGGCCCCTCCGGGGTGCGTGCCGGCCGCATCGCCGACCGCGTGACCGGGACCTGGGGCCTGGGTGACGGCTGGGCCTCACACGTGACCGCGGAGATCTTCCTGGGCACCCGTGAGGGGGCCTCGATGCGCGGTGAGGACCTCGCCACGCTGGGCTCCTCGGCACCGCTGACGAACGCGGGCGCCGTCGACGCCCTCATCGACGCGGCCGTGCAGGCCGTCGCCTCCGCCCACGGGGTGAGCGTGGCCATGCCGAGCGCCGGCGGTGCCGGCGGTGCGGTGGTCGACTCCGCCGCCCTGGACGCATTCGCCGCCCAGGTCACCGGCGCCGACGGGGTGCTGGCGACCACGGCCCGCGCGCTGCTTGACGCGCTGGGCCTGGCCGACAAGGCCGGCGTCCCGGCGGACGCCGGGGACGAGGCTGCGGCCACGCGCAAAGCCATTGAGGCGATTGACGCCGAGCTGGGCAGCGGCTGGGTCAAGTCCGTAACTCCTGCCTTCTCCGCCGACCGTGCTGTGCTGATCGACGACCGCTGGGCCTCGGCCCGCGACGACCTGGCGCGCCTGGGCAACGGGGACATGGACCTGGAGGAGGCCAATGCCCTGCTGATCCCGCAGCGCTTCACCGGCCTGGGATCCGCCGTGGCCGACCAGGCCGCCTGGTGGGGCCGGCAGCTGCGCGCCGCCGACGCCGCCGGCCTGCCCGCGGCCGACCTGGCCGCTCGCGCGGAGCTCGCCGAGGCGATCTCCGCTGCGGCCGCCCAGAACCCGGTCGCCGGCGCGGACTCGGTCCGCTGGGCGGACGACGTGGCCGTGGTCACGGGTGTGGCTCCCGGCTCGATCGCCGCGGCCGTCGTCGGCGAGCTACTCGCGGGCGGGGCGACCGTTGTGGCCACCAGCTCCCGCCTGACCCACAACCGGCTCGCCTTCGCCACCCGCCTGTACCGGGAGCACGCCTCCGCCGGTGCCCGCCTGTGGATGGTGCCCGCGAACCTGGCCTCCTACCGGGACGTGGATGCGCTGGCCGACTGGATCGGCAACGACCAGGTGGTCACCTCCGGCGGCTCCACCAAGCTCGTCAAGGAGGCGCTGGTTCCGACCCTGCTGTTCCCCTTCGCGGCGCCGCGGGTGGTCGGCACCCTCGCGGATGCCGGCCCGGCCGCCGAGTCCCAGACCCGGCTGCTGCTGTGGAGCGTGGAGCGGACCATCGCCGCGCTGTCCGCCATCGGCACCGACACGCACGTCGACCACCGGCTGCACGTGGTGCTGCCGGGCTCGCCCAACCGGGGCACCTTCGGCGGCGACGGCGCCTACGGCGAGGTAAAGTCCGCGCTCGACGCCGTCGTGAACCGGTGGCGCGCGGAGAAGAACTGGTCTGGGCGGGTCACCCTTGCCCACCCGCGCATCGGCTGGGTGCGCGGCACCGGGCTGATGGGCGGCAACGACCCGCTGGTCGCCGCCGTTGAGGCCGCGGGCGTGCGCACCTGGTCCACCCAGGAGATCGCCTCCGAGCTCGTCGCGCTGTGCACCACCGAGGTGCGCGGGCGTGCCGCCCAGGCTCCCGTGCAGGCGGACCTGACCGGTGGGCTGGGCGACGACGTGGACCTGGTGGCACTGCGTGAAAGCGCCCTGGCCGCCGCGCCCACGGCGCAGCCGGAGGCGGAGCCGCAGGCAACCATTAAGGCGCTGCCCACCCCGCAGGTGCCCACGCAGCCCACTGCCCCCGACTGGGGCGAGGTGGACGCGGACCTGGACGACCTGGTCGTCGTGGTCTCCACCGGCGAGGTCTCCACCTGGGGCTCGGGCCGTACCCGCCGTGAGGCGGAGCTGGGCATGAGCGCCGGTGACGACGTCGAGCTGACCGCGGCCGGCGTGCTCGAGCTCGCCTGGGGCATGGGCCTGCTGACCTGGCAGGACAGCCCGAAGGCCGGCTGGTACGACACCGACGGCGAGTTCGTCGAGGAGTCCGACATCTACGCCCGCTACCGGGACGAGGTCGTGGCCCGCTGCGGTATCCGCGAGTTCGTCGACGACGGCGTCATCGCCACCGAGGGCCCGGAGGAGGTCGCGGTCTACCTCGACCACGACATCACCCTCACCGTGGCGGACGAGGCCACCGCCCGCACCATCGAGGTCACCGACCCCGAGCACACGCTGGTGGCACCGGAGCTGTCCGACGGCGCTCCCACGGGGGAGTGGACCGTCACCCGCCTGGCCGGGTCCCTGGCCCGCGTGCCGCGCCGCGCGACGCTCTCGCGCACCGTGGGCGGACAGTTCCCGGTCGACTTCGACCCGGAGCGCTGGGGCATCCCCGCCTCAATGGTGCAGGGCATGGACACCATCGCCTCCTGGAACCTGGTCACCGCGGTGGACGCCTTCCTGTCCGCCGGATTCTCCCCGGCCGAGCTGCTGGCGGCGGTGCACCCCTCCGACGTGGCCTCCACGCAGGGCACCGGATTCGGTGGCATGGAGTCCATGCGCAAGATGTTCGTCGGCCGGTTCCTCGGTGAGGAGCGTCCCAGCGACATCCTGCAGGAGGCGCTGCCCAACGTGGTGGCCGCCCACGTCATGCAGTCCTACGTCGGCGGCTACGGCTCCATGGTGCAGCCGGTCTCGGCCTGCGCCACCGCGGCGGTGTCCATCGAGGAGGGCTGGGACAAGATCGCGCTCGGCAAGGCCGACGTGGTCGTGGCCGGCGCCATCGACGACATCTCCATCGAGTCGGTGGTCGGCTTCGGCAACATGAATGCCACGGCGGAGGCCGAGGCCATGTACGCCAAGGGCATCTCCGCCCGCCACTTCTCCCGCGCCAACGACCGCCGCCGCGGCGGCTTCGTCGAGGCCGAGGGCGGCGGCACGGTGATCCTGGCCCGGGGCTCCGTGGCGGCCCGACTGGGGCTGCCGGTGGCCGGCGTGATCGGATTCGTCTCCTCCTACGCCGACGGCGCCCACACCTCCATCCCCGCCCCCGGGCTGGGTGCCCTCGGCGCGGGCCGCGGCGGCAAGGACTCCCGCCTGGCCAAGGCCCTGGCCGCTCTGGGTGTTGAGGCCGACGACATCGCCGTGGTGTCCAAGCACGACACCTCCACCGGCGCGAACGACCCCAACGAGTCCGAGCTGCACACCCGTCTGGCGCGTGCCCTGGGACGCAGCGAGGGCAACCCGCTGGTGGCCGTCTCCCAGAAGACGATCACCGGCCACGCCAAGGGCGGTGCCGCGCTGTTCCAGGTGGCCGGCCTGACCGAGATCCTGGCCACCGGCATCGCGCCGGGTAACGCCAGCCTCGACGTGGTCGACGCCCCGCTTGAGAAGGACGCCTTCTGGGTGTGGCCGCGCACTGCGATCCGCCTGGCGGGCCGCGGCGGAGCCGACGGCCGCGTCCCGGGCGCCGGCCCGGTGCGTGCGGGCCTGCTGACCAGCCTCGGCTTCGGTCACGTATCCGGCCTGATCGCCCTGGTGCACCCCGGCGCCTTCGAGGCGGCCCTGCGCGCACAGGGTGGTCAGGAGGCCGTCGACGCGTGGGTGGCCTCCGCCAACCGGCGCCTGGCCGCCGGCACGCGTCGCCGCCGCGCCGGCATGATCGGCCGTGCCCCGCTGTTCGAGCAGATCGACGGGCGGCGCCTGGGCGAGGAGCGCAAGGGCCGCGACCCGCACGAGGTTGAGGCCGCCATGCTGCTGGACCCGGAGGCCCGCCTCGGCGCCGACGGCGTCTACCACACCGGCGAACTCGCCTAACACCGCGAGATCGGTTGATATAACCGCCGAGATCGGTAGAAGTGGTGGCCCCGGGAGCTTCGACTCCCGGGGCCACCACGCCGTGGGGCGCATCTTGGGGTTGTCGGCGCGGATGTGTCCGTGGTTCGGACACACCGCGGCCTGTCAGCTACTTCGACCTGCCCAGTGTTTACGAGGGCAGGGATTCTTCTGGGCATCGAGTCTTTGCGGACCCCGGGCCCCTTCCTTGGTGCCGGGAGTGGGGCCTCACCGTGCGGTGGTGTTTCCCGCGGGGTTCGTGCTCGTGGTGGTCTGTGTATCGACAGTTCGTACCTTTGGTTGACGGTTCGTACTTTTGCGCCGACGATTCGGACTTTTATGCGACGGTTCGGCACCTAGATGTACGTACCGTCGTCAGAAGGTACGAATCGCCGACCAGAAGGTACGAACCCCCACACGAAGGTGCTGCGTTGTTTCCACAGCTTTGGGAGCCTTGAGACAATGGCTTCTAGGATGCCGGGGCACCTATCATTGACGGAATCGTGTCCCTACTCGGCAAAAGATCGAGGGCGCGTGGTTGAGCGTCCGCCTGGCACGCCCGGCATTCCGCACACGCAGGCCACCCGTCGGCCCGCCACACACGCTGACACGAATAGCTGTCAGACGGAGACTTAAGATTGAGTGATGAGCAACGCCAGACGGGCCGCCTACCACAACGAAGACTGCTTGTTCACGGTGCGCCCCATGCGCGCCTCAGACGCTCGTGCGGCTACGGGAGTGTGGTACCGCGCCTGGTGCGACACCTACGTCCACCCCGAAGGGGCCACCCGGCAGTGGGTCGACGAGATCTGGAAGCCTCGGCTCAGCGACGAAGGCATCGCCCGGCTGGCACAGGACGCGGCCTCCGGGGAACGAGGCTCTTACATAGTCGCCGACGGCGGCGACGGCGAGATCATCGGCGTCGCGATCACGCAGGTCGGGGATGCAGGCGACCAGTACCTCCAGGCCCTCTACATAGATGCCGCGTTCAGATACCGCGGGGTCGGCAGCGCGCTGGCCCGGGCGGCCATGGCGGGCTTGGATCCGGACCGGCCCGTCGACCTGGATGTGGCCCGCTTCAACCGTGGGGCGCAACGCTTCTACAGGCGACTCGGATTCCAAGCAATTCCGGGCTCGGAGGCGCTGTGGCGGGGCGTGCTCCCGGTGGTCACCATGCGCCGGCCCGCCGGCTGGCGCCAGCAGCGGACGACTGGCGCGAGACAGAACTGCTCGGCGACGCTCCATTGCAGTGAAGAATCAACGCGACGTACAGTTTTCTGCACAGGAGGTGAGTCATGAGGACCATGACCTACACGGAGTCCCGCGCACGCTACGCCCAAGTGCTCAATGACGTGGTGGACGACCGCGAGGAGGTCGTCATCACTCGAGCCGGGCACGATCCCGCCGTCATCGTCTCCCTAGCTGAGTATGAGGCGCTCAAGGAGACCGCTTATCTCCTGCGCAACCCCGCCAACGCCAGACGGCTCCTGGAGTCGATCACCGAGCTCGAGGAAGGGCGCGGCAAGGCCCACGAGCTGGTGAACACCGGTGAGGACTGACCGGGCCCGTCATGCGACTCATCTGGTCTACCCACGCCTGGGAGGACTACCTGTGGTGGCAGGCTGAGGATCGTCGAGTGCTCGAACGCGTCAATCTCCTCCTCCAGGACATCCAACGGCACGGCAGCGAGGGACCCGGCAAGCCTGTGGCCCTCCGCGGCAATCTCAGCGGCTACTGGTCGCGTCGCATCACCGCCGAGCACAGGCTCGTTTACCGGGTCGGTGGGGATGACATTCTCGTCGTTGCGTGCAGGCTCCACTATGGGCGTTGAACCGCGGTTGCCCGACGTCCCTGAACGTCAAAACGGTGGGATCCTCGGCGTCGGCGTGGACCTGGTCCACATCCCCGGCCTGGCCGAGCAGCTGGACCAGCCCGGCACCGTCTTCGCCGGGCGGGCCTTCACCGCCCGCGAGCGGCGCGACGCCGCTCGCCGGGCCGACGCCGGCAGCTCACCGCAGGTCGAGCACCTGGCGGGACGCTGGGCCGCGAAGGAGGCCTTCGTCAAGGCCTGGTCCGCCGCCGCCAACACCGTGGCCGGGCGATCGGTCCCTCCGCAGCTGTCGCCTGAGGCGGTCGACTGGCGTGAGATCGAGCTGGTCGGTGACCGCTGGGGACGCCCGTCCCTGCGCCTGACCGGAACCGTTGCCGCGGCGGTTGGCGCAAGCCTGGGGGAGGATGCCGCCGCACCTGAGCGCTGGCCTGTATCCCTGAGCCATGACGGCGACTGGGCGGTGGCCATCGTGCTGTGCACGGCGCCCTGACCCGCCCTGCACGGCGCCCAGCGGGCCGACGTGAACGAAGCGTCGTACCGGTCCTGCACAGCCCCCTGCATATATCGAACCGGCCGCCTACGCATGCCGCGGCAGTGATCGGCGCCTCAGTCGCGGTACAGTTCTGCCATGAAAAAGTTAATCAACTCCGTCGATGGGGTAGTCACCGACGCACTGGCCGGAATGGCCGCGGCACACCCCGACAGCCTCAGAGTCGATGAGGCGCAGCACATCATCTACCGGGCCACTCCCAAGGACATGGGCAAGGTCGCCATCGTCTCCGGCGGCGGCAGTGGCCACGAGCCGTTGCACGGGGGCTTCGTCGGAACCGGCATGCTTGACGCAGCCTGCGCCGGGGAGATCTTCACCTCGCCTGTTCCCGACCAGGTATCTGCGGCCACGGCGGCCGTCGACCGCGGCGCGGGCGTGCTGCACATCGTGAAGAACTACACCGGCGACGTCATGAACTTCGACATGGCCGCCGAGCTGGTCGCCGCCGAGTCCGGCATCGAAGTCGCCACCGTGGTGACCGCCGACGACGTCGCCGTGGAGGACTCCCTCTACACCGCCGGCCGCCGGGGTGTGGGCGTGACCGTGATCGTGGAGAAGATCGCCGGCGCCGCCGCAGAGGAGGGCCGCACGCTCGCCGAGGTCGCCGCCGTCGCCAAGCGCACCTCCGAGGCGGGCCGCTCCATGGGCGTGGCACTGACCTCCTGCACCGTGCCCGCCAACGGCAAGCCCTCATTCGACCTGCCCGACGATGAGATCGAGATCGGTATCGGCATCCACGGCGAGCCAGGTCGCCGCCGCGAGAAGATCGCTTCCGCGTCCGAGATCGCCGCCCGCCTGACCGCGCCCATCCTGGAGGAGCTGCCCGCCGGTGACGGCCACGGCGTAATCGCCTTCCTCAACGGCATGGGTGCCAGCCCCCTGCTGGAGCTGTACCTCATGTACGGCGAGGTCGCCAGGATCCTCAAGGACGCCGGGATCAAGGTGGAGCGCTCGCTGGTCGGCAACTACATCACCAGCCTCGATATGGCCGGCTGCTCGCTCACCCTGGTGCGCGCGGATGAGGAGATGCTGCGCCTGTGGGACGCCCCGGTGAACACGCCCGGACTGCGGTGGGGGGTATGAGCACATGACCTCGACCACACCTACACCTCTGACAGTCCTCGACGGGGCCGCCGTAGCCGACTGGATCCGCCGCACCAGCCAGCTCATCTCCGCGCACGCCGACGAGCTCACCGCGCTTGACGCCGCGATCGGCGACGCCGACCACGGCGCCAACATGAAGCGGGGCCTCGCCGCCGCGGTCGACGCACTGGCGTCGCAGCCGCAGGCACCCGCGGCCGTGCTGAAGCAGACCGCCATGGCTCTGATCTCGAAGGTCGGCGGCGCCGCCGGCCCGCTGTATGGCACCTTCTTCCTGCGCATGTCGACCGCCTGCGCCGGCAAGGACGCCCTGGACGTCGACTCCCTGGCTGCGGCCGTGGCTGCCGGCGTCGGTGGCATTGTCCAGCGCGGCAGCGCCGAGGCGGGTGACAAAACCATGATCGACGCCTGGAATCCCGCACTGGAGGCGCTCAACGCCGCCGCTGCAGACACCTCCTCCCTGGCGCAGGCCGTTGCCGCAGCCGCAGCCGCAGCGGATTCCGGCCGCGCGGCCACCGAGCCGATGCCGGCGAAGAAGGGGCGGGCGTCCTACCTGGGGGAGCGGTCCATCGGCCATATCGACCCCGGCGCCGCCTCCACGGCACTGATCGTGCAGGCGCTGGCAGACGTCGTCTCCGGTAGCGCGGCGGGTGAGGCATGACCGGCATCGTCGTCGTCTCTCACTCGCGCGCCCTCGCAGAGGCAGTCGTGGACCTGGCCAAGGGGCTGATCCCCGGTCTGGAGGTGCACACGGAGGTGGCCGCTGGAATGCCCGACGGCACCCTGGGAACCGACGCCACCGAGATCATGGCCGCCGTTGAACGTGCCGACGACGGCGACGGCGTGCTGGTCCTGGCAGACCTGGGCAGCGGCGTGCTGTCCGCCCAGATGGCTCTGGAGCTCCTCGACCCGGAGCTGGTCGCACGCGTACGCCTGTCCGGTGGCGCTCTCGTGGAGGGTCTCGTCGCCGCATACGCGGCAGCGGGCACCGGCAAGGACCTGGAGACGGTACACGCCGACGCCGACGCCGCCGTGTCCCTTAAACTGCGGCAGGTTGCAGGCCCACCGTCCCCATAGGAGAACCATGACCGAGACGACCTTCCAAGCCATCTCCATGATCATCTACTTCATCGGAATGGTGGCGATCGGCTGGTGGGCGTACGGTCACAACGACTCCTTGGACGACTACATGCTGGCTGACCGCGGGCTCGGACCCGCGGTCAGCGCGCTTTCTGCCGGCGCCTCAGACATGTCCGGCTGGTTGCTCATGGGCCTGCCCGGGGCCCTGTACGCCAGCGGGTTGGTGGAGGCGTGGATCGCCGTCGGACTGACCGTGGGCGCCTGGCTCAACTGGCGCTACGTGGCGCCCCGGCTGCGCTCCTACACGGAGGTCGCCCAGGATTCCATCACCATCCCCAGCTTCCTGGACAACCGGCTCCATGACGACCGCCACCTGCTGCGCTGGGCCAGCGGCGGCGTGATCGTCGTCTTCTTCACGTTCTACGTGTCCGCCGGCATGGTCTCAGGCGGCACCTTCTTCGAGTCCTCCTTCGGGATGGACTATCGCCTGGGGCTGACGCTGGTGGCCGGCATCACCGTCATGTACACGCTCGTCGGCGGTTTCCTGGCGGTTTCCTACACGGACCTGGTCCAGGGCATCATGATGGTGGCCGCGCTGGTCGCCGTGCCCGTAGTGGGCGTGGTGCGCCTGGGCGGGCCGCTGCAGGCTCTGCGTGCCGTCAGTGAGGTGGACCCGCACTACTGGGCGGTGCTGGGCCCGACCACCTCCGTGATCGGCATCCTCTCCTCCCTGGCGTGGGGCCTGGGGTACTTCGGGCAGCCGCACATCATTGTGCGGTTCATGGCGCTGCGCAGTCCCCAGGAGGCGGTCTCAGGGCGCCGCATCGGCATCGGCTGGATGCTGTTCGCCGTAGCCGGGGCCGCCGCCACCGCGATCGTCGGAGTCGCCGTCTTCCAGCGTGACTATACCGAGCTGGCCAATCCGGAGACCGTCTTCATCGCCCTCGGGCAGCTGCTCTTCCACCCCTTCGTGGCCGGATTCATGCTGGCCGCCATCCTCGCCGCCATCATGTCCACCATTTCCAGCCAGCTGCTGGTGACCTCCTCGGCGCTGATCGAGGACATCTACCGGCACGTCTTCCGTCGCGAGGTCTCACAGCGGCGGCTGGTCATGTACTCCCGCTTCGCCGTGCTCGTCGTCGCCGTGGTCGCCGCCGCCATGGCGTGGACACCCAATGACACGATCCTGGCGCTGGTCGCCTTCGCCTGGGCGGGCTTCGGCGCCTCCTTCGGCCCCACGATCCTGCTGTGCCTGTACTGGCGGCGGCTGACCGCTACGGGCGCCTTCGCCGGAATCATCGCCGGCGCGGTCGTCGTGATGCTCTGGGCCAATGCCTCGGGCGGGCCCGGCGGCATCTTCAACCTGTACGAACTCGCCCCCGGATTCGCCGCCAACCTTCTGGCCGCGTGGTCCGTTTCGCGTGCGGGGCGCCCCGATGAGGCGGTCGGCGCCGAGTTCGAGGCCGCCGTGGCCGCATCCCGCTGACGGCGTCGACGACGAATCCGGGGGCCGGCTCGCGGGGGAGGTCTGGGCGTATCCTTGAGGCACTCAAGGGAGAGAGCACCATGAACACCGTCCGCCGCCCAGCCGTCGCCGGAAGCTTCTACCCGGGGGAGGCCAAGGCCCTCAGGCGCATGCTGGAAGACCTGCTCGCCCGGGCCGGCGCCAACCGGAGCAATGCCCCCGTGCCCAAGGCAGTCGTGGTCCCGCACGCTGGCTACATCTACTCCGGAGCGATGGCGGCCCGCGCCTATGCGCGGCTGTCCCGGGGCCGCGGGCGGATCAGCCGCGTGATCCTGCTGGGACCCACGCACCGGGTGCCGGTGCGGGGACTGGCGCTGCCCGGCGCCGACCAGTTGGCCACGCCTCTAGGCGTGCTGAAGGTCGATGCCGCCGGGTGCGCGCAGGCGGCCGCCCTGCCCGGCGTGAGCACCGCACCGGAGGCGCACGCCTGGGAGCACTCCCTGGAGGTGCAGCTGCCCTTCATCCAGACCGTCCTGGGAGCCGACGTTACGGTGGTGCCGCTGGCGGTCGGACAGGCCTGTGCACGTGCGGTCGCCGACGTGATCAACGCGCTGTGGGGCGGGCCGGAGACCGTCATCATCATCTCCTCCGACCTGTCCCACTACCTGCCGCAGGACTTGGCCGTTACGGTCGACGAGGAGACCGTCGCGCGCATCCTCGCCCTGGACGCCACCATCCCCCACGATCGCGCCTGCGGGGCCACCCCACTGGACGGGATGCTGTTGGCGGCGCGGGAGCACGGCATGCGCGCGGAGCTGTTGGGCCGGTGCACGTCGGCGGACACCGCCGGCGACCCGGATCGGGTGGTCGGCTACTGCGCCGTCGCCCTCCATGAGGCGGCCACCGCTGAGGCCGAGCCTGCCGCCGCCGCGGCGGTTCCACAGCCGACCGAGCCTCCCGTCGACGCCGGAGACACGCTGCTGCCGCTGGCCCGCCGGGCGATCGCCCGCGCGGTGGGCGCCGAGGCCGGCGCGCCCGCCGGGTTGCCGACGGGGGAGCGGCCCGCCTGGCTGGATCGCCCCGGCGCCGCCTTCGTCACCCTGCGCGGCGCGGATGGCTCCCTGCGCGGCTGCATCGGCTCGGTGGAGGCGCACCGGCCGCTTGGCGACGACGTCGTCGCCAACGCCGTCGCCGCGGCCGTGCGCGACCCGCGCTTTCCGGCGGTGACGGCGCAGGAGCTGCCCGGTCTGAGCCTGGAGGTGTCAGTGCTGACGACTCCCCAGCGGATGGACGCGCGTGACGAGCAGGAGGTGCGCCGTCGCCTGCGCCCGGGGGTAGACGGCGTGGTGCTGCGACTGGGCGCGCGGCGCGCCACCTTCCTGCCGCAGGTGTGGGATGAGCTGCCCGACCCGGCCGACTTCCTGCGCCATCTCAAGCTCAAGGCGGGTTGGCCCGCCGCCTTCTGGGATGCGGACCTGGTGGTGGAGACCTACCGGGTTCGCGCCTGGGAGGAGTCGTGACCGCCTCCGCCCCGCCCGTCTTCGGGCCCGGCGCGGCGGGCGGGGACGCCGGCTACACGGCCCACTGGTGGCACCCGCTGCCGGACGGCCGGCTGGAATGCGACCTGTGCCCGCGGCACTGCCGCCTGCGGGAGGGGCAGCGGGGCTTCTGCTTCGTGCGTCGGCGCAGCGGGGAGCGGATCGTGCTGACCGCCTACGGCCGGTCCACGGGTGTGTGCCTGGACCCGGTGGAGAAGAAGCCGCTGAACCATGTCCACCCCGGCAGTTCGGTACTGTCATTCGGCACCGCCGGCTGCAACCTGTCATGCAAGTTCTGCCAGAACTGGGAGATCTCCACCGCCCGCTCCACCGAGGGGCTCAGCGTGGACGCCCCGCCGGGCAGCATCGTCGCTCAGGCCGCCCGGTTGGGCGCCCGCGCCGTCGCCTTCACCTACAACGACCCGGTGGTCTTCGCCGAGTACGCCATCGACACCGCCCACGCCTGCCACGAGCGCGGGCTGGAGGCCTACGCGGTCAGTGCCGGATGGATCTGTGCCGAACCGGGGCTGGAGCTGTTCGGCGCCGTGGACGCCGCCAACATTGACCTCAAGGGCTTCACCGAGGACTTCTACCGGAGGATCACCGGGGCCAGGCTGCGCGACGTGCAGGACACGCTGGTGCGCGTGCGCGAGCACACCTCGACCTGGCTGGAGCTGACCACGCTGCTCATCCCGGGTCTGAACGACTCGCCCGCGGAGGTCGGTCGGCTCGCCGCCTGGGTGGTCGGCGCGCTGGGCGCGGACACGCCGCTGCACCTGACGGCCTTCCACCCGGCCCACCGCATGCTGGACCGGCCGCGGACGCCGGTGGTGACGCTGCGGCGGGCCCGCCGCGCAGCGCTGGAGGCGGGGCTGCACTTCGTGTACCTGGGCAATGTGCGCGACGCGGAGGGTGCGACCACGTTCTGCCCCGGCTGCGGCGCCCCGGTTATCGTCCGCCTCGGCTATACCGTGGAGACCTACGAGCTGGATGCGGTGGGCTGCTGCCGGCACTGCGGGCGGCGGCTGCCCGGCCTTTTCGACGCCGACGATCCCGGCGACGGCGCGGCAGCATTCCCATGGCGCCTGGCCCCGATGGGCTGGTGAGCGGCGGCGCGCACGCCCACAACCCCGAAATCCTTCGGCATACGCCGCCACTGAGACGGACCACACTCCCAACCGTTTCAGGCGAACAGGGTTGCCACTGCTGCCACCACCCGCTAGTGTCGGCAGTGCATCAAGCGTGCTCCGGGGTCGGTGAAAGTCCGAACCGGCGGTAACAGTCCGCGACCCGGTTGCGTCCGCCCGCAGGGTGGGTGCGGTCGGCTGAGCCGGTGGAATTCCGGCACCGACGGTGAAAGTCCGGATGGGAGGAGACACGTGGCGCGCGTCCGGCGTCAGCGGATCGTGGTGCGCTCCCATGCGGGCGCATCCCGGCCGTAGGCAGCGGCCCCGCGCTGTGCGGCGCTACGCGTATGCCGCCCGTCACCCCGGAGTGCCCCGGGGCGGGTGCTCCGGGGGAGCCGGAGAGGACACCGCGCATGACCAGCGCCACCGTCGCCAGCACCGCCCTCGGCGTGGCCGACCGTGAGACCGCCCGCGCGCCGCTGGGCCCGCGTACCGGATCACCCCGCCTGCTGCGACCGTCGCTGAACCCGGCGGCGGCACTCGGGGTCGTGCTGCTGGCGGCCTGGTGGGCGATCACCCGCTCCGGCCTGATCCCGCCCGTCTTCCTGCCCAGCCCCGTCGACGTCGCCCGTCGGCTGGTGCTCGCCTTCACCCAGGGCGGCCTCGCCGGATACACCTGGGTGACGCTGCGCGAGGCGCTGCTGGGCTGCCTGGCCGCAGCCGTCCTGTCCCTGCCCCTGGCCTGGACCCTGTACCACTCCCGCCGCTTCTCCCGGGCCGTCCTGCCGTACGTGGCCGCATCCCAAGCGGTCCCGGCCATCGCCATTGCACCACTGCTGGTGGTGTGGATCGGCTATGGGACGGTGCCGACGGTGGTGCTGTGCGTGCTCATGGTCTTCTTCCCGATCACGGTCACCGTCCTGCTGGGCCTGCGGGGCCTGGATACCGATGTCATCGATGCCGCCCGGCTCGACGGCGCCCACGGGCTGTCCATGCTGCTCTACATGGAGCTGCCGATGACCCTGCCCGCGATCCTGTCCGGCTTGCGCACGGGATTCACCCTGTCCGTCACCGGAGCCGTGATCGGCGAGATGACCATGGGCGGGGAGGGCCTGGGCATGGTGCTCGCCTCCCAGCGGCAAACCGTCGACACCACCGGCCTGTTCTCCACCATCGTGGTGCTGTGCGTCATCGCCACCACCATCCACTGGGTGCTGCACGAGCTGGAGCGCCGCAGCCGCGTGGTCGCCTCCATGCGGGGGCGCCGGGCCACCTGAGAGGCTCCCGCCCCACCCCGTGCCAGCGCCACCCGCACCGAATCTTGTCTCCGCCCGCCTACCCGAACCGCCACACGGCACCGAAAGGAATCCCCATGACCGCCCTGACCCCCCGCTTGACCCGCCGCACGCTACTGACCGCCATGGGAGCGGGCACCGCCGGGCTGCTGGCCGCCTGCGCCTCGGGCACCGGCTCCCGGACCGCCACCGCGTTAGCCTCCGCCGACGCATCCGGACTGGTGATCGGCATGACCTACACCCCGAACGTACAGTTCGCCCCCTTCTACCTGGCTCTGGCCGACGACGAGTATGCCCCGGGTGTCTCCCTGCGCCACCACGGGGAGCAGGAGGGGCAGTTCGACGCCCTACTGGCCGGAACCGAGCACGTGGTGGTGGCCGGCGGCGACGAGGCCATCGTGGCCGCGTCCAACGGCAATGAGCTGGTGATCATCGGCGGCTACTACCAGCGCTACCCGGGCTGCATCATCGTCCCCGAGGACTCCGAGATCACCCAGCTCGTGGACCTGGCCGGCAAGACGATCGGCACCCCCGGCAAGACGGGGGAGACCTGGTACTCGGTGCTGGTGGCACTGTCCTCGGCCGGGCTGACCGAGGACGACGTCGACGTGCAGGAGATCGGCTACACCCAGCAGGCGGCCCTGTCCAGCGGCAAGGTGGACGCGATCGCCGGCTTCTCCAACAATGACGCCGTCCAGATTGCGCGCAACGGCACACCGGTGCGCATCATCGAAATCGGTGAGGAAGTGCCCCTGCTGGGCGCCTCCCTGATCACCACCCCGCAGGTGCTGACCGACCGCCGCGCCGAGCTGGAGGCGGCGGTGACGGCCTCCGCCGTTGGAATGACCAGGTTCGTGGATGACCCCGATGCGGCCGTGGAGGCCACCAAGGAGTACGTGCCCGACCTGGTCGACTCCGCACAGGCCGAGAACGCCCGCGAGGTGGCCGTGGCCACGGGTGAGCTGGTGCGGCCCAGTAAGGACACCGTGGTGGGCGCGCTGGTGCCGGAGCAGGTCGGTCAGACCATCGACTTCCTGGCCGGCCGCGGCCTGCTCGGACAGACCACCGTGACCTCCGACGACGTCTGCGAGCCGCTGCTCACCGTGTGAACACGGCTATAGCCGGCAGGCCACCAGGGAGGACACCAGGATGGCGCGCGCGCCGATGGCGTAGAGCTCGTCCATGACGCGGTTGGCGTCCTTGCGGGGGACCATCGCCCGCACCGCCACCCAGTCGGGGTTCTGCAGCGGGGAGACGGTGGGGGACTCGATGCCGGGGGTGATCTCGCTGGCCAGGTGCAGCCGGTTCATGGGGATGTCGTAGTCCACGAGCACGTAGGAGCGGGCCCGCAGCACCCCCTCCAGACGGCGCACGAGCGTGGCCAGGCCGGGCTCGTCGCGGTACTGCTCGGTGGTGATCAGCACCGCCTCACTGGCCAGGATCGGTTCGCCGAAGGTCTCCAGGCCGGCGGCACGCAGCGTGGACCCGGTCTCGACGACGTCGGCGATCAGGTCCGCCACCCCCAGCTGCACGGAGGACTCCACGGCGCCGTCCAGGTGCACGGTCTGAGCATTGATTCCCTGTTCGGCCAGGAAGTTGCGCACGAGCACGTCGTAGGAGGTGGCCACCCGCTTGCCCTCGATGTCGGCGAGCGTACTCATGGTGCCGGCGGGCGCAGCGAAGCGGAAGGTGGAGCGGGCGAAGCCGAGCGGCAGGTGCTCGATCGCCTCCACGCCCGAGTCCAGCAGCAGGTCGCGGCCGGTGACGCCGGCGTGCACGGTGCCCTGGCCGACGTAGACGGCGATGTCGCGCGGACGCAGGAAGAACAGCTCAACCTGGTTGGCGTCGTCGACCAGGACGAGTTCCCGCCCGGAACGGCGGGTGCGGTAGCCCGCCTCGGCGAGCATGGTGGTGGCGGGCTCGGACAGGGAGCCCTTGTTGGGCACGGCGATGCGCAGCAATGTGGTCCTGACTGTATAAGTGGTGAAATGGGGGTCTATGTGGGGCCGGGGCCCGTCACAGGTAACGGTAGATGTCCTCGAGCGTGTACCCCTTGGCGAGCATCATCACCTGGGTGTGGTACAGCAGCTGGCTGAGCTCCTCACAGGCGGCCTCGTCGGACTCGTGCTCGCAGGCCATCCAGGACTCGGCAGCCTCCTCCACCAGCTTCTTGCCGATGAAGTGCACACCGCGGTCGAGCTCCTCAACCGTGCCGGACCCGGCGGGGCGGGTAGCGGCCTTCTCCTTGAGCTCTGCGAAAAGGTCCTCGAAAGTCTTCATGGGCTCAGCGTAGTGCAGCCGCGGCCGGGCGCACGCACCGCGCTCAGGGCTCAGGCGGGCGTGCGGGCGGCGGCCAGGCGGGCGGCGTGGCGGCCCGCCGCCGCCGCGGCCAGGAAGGCCGCGGCGTCCTGCTCCAGCGTGCGGCCCATGGTGCTCAGCCGCACCCCGGTGTCCCGCTGCATGCGCTCAAGTGCTTCGTACAGCCCCGCGATCGGCTCCTCCACCAGGCGGTGCGCCGCAGCCTGCGGGCGAGTACCGCACAGGGCCGCGGCCTGCTCTGCGACCTGCCTCCCTAGGGGCCCCTCCAGCTCAGGGACGACGACGTCGGCGGCGGCCAGGGCGACTCGCCCGTAGGCGGTCATTGAGTGATGCGAGACACCCCGGTGCCGGGGACGACCATCCGCCTCGGAAACCCTCAGGCAGGCGACCGGGTGCCCGCCCAGCACTGAGACGGCATTGACGGCGTCCCCGCAGGCGACCCCGGAGAAGCCCCAGGGCGTGTCGGTACCGAGATTGCCGGGCCCCTGGGTGACGACGATCACCTCTGCGCCCAGCACCAGGCGGGCGGCGAGCAACCCGTTGTGGATACTCACGGCCTCAAGGTCTCCGCCCCAGGCCTGCCCGACGCTCACGGTGCCCACCAGCGCCCCGGACTCCTGCAACGCGGCAACGGTTCGCGAGTACGGCAGCGGCAGGGCGCCGCCATCGGTCATCACGTAGGCCACCCGCAGCCGCCGCGGCTCGTGCACCCCGGGCGCCGCCGCGGGCTCCTGGGCACGCAGGCCCGCCAGCACCGCGGGCAGGGCGGAGTGCAGGTCGGCGACAACCACCGGCGTGCCGCCGAGCGTCAGGGTGTTGATCGGGGCGCCGAGCAGCGCATGGTCCGCCGTGTCCTGCTCGTCCACCCCGGTCACCATGACCTGATCGGGCATGTAGCGGACCTTGACCAGGTGCCCTCCCGACACGGGATCCTCCGGCAGCAGGCTTGGGCGCGCGGTGACCATCGCATGGCCGCCGGTGCCCAGTCCCCGGGCGAGCGCGGACACCTCCAGCCTCACCCACTCCCCGGGCTCCGGCAGGCCGGTCACCGACTCGTAGGCGATGGCCCGGCACGGTTCGCCGTCGCCGATCACCGTTGCTCCCGGTGGGGCCGAGACAATACGTGCCCTGACCTCTGCGCAGCGCCGACCGGGTCGCCCCCAGGTCCGCAGTACTTCAAGCACGTTCCCGTCACGCCACATCATGGACTCCAGCCTAGGCCACTGGGGTGTCTGACCGGCTGCACCCCGGTCGCAGCGCATACGCTGGCGTCGTGTCCCAGCCCGCGCCCCGCACCGACCCGGCCGTACCCGCCGAGGAGCGGCAGGTCAACCTGCTGCTGGCCCTGCGCAACACCGTGAGCGGTATGACCAAGGCGCAGATCATCACGACGGTTGTCGGATATGACCCCGGCGGCGGCGCTGCCGCCGACCGTATGTTCGAACGCGACAAGGGCGTACTGCGGGACCTGGGTATTGATGTCACCGCTACCGGTCAGGGCGATCAGGCCAGGTACCGCATCACCGACGCGGACTACGCGCTGCCCGACCTCGTCCTCGACGCCGAGCAGGCGGCCGCCGTCGAGCTGGCGGCGGCCGCCTGGCGCTCGGGGGCACTGACCCCCGCCGCACGGCATGCCCTGACCAAGATCCGCGCCGTCGCCGCCGCTACGGACGCCGTCGCCCCCCTGCGAAGCCTGAGCATCGACCTGGGCAGCGACGTGTCGGGCGGGCAGGTTCCCGCCGAGCTGCTCACTGCGGTACAGGAGCGGCGCCGCGTGAGCTTCGAGTACGCATCGGCCAGTTCCGGACGAGTCAGCGCTCGCGTGGTCGAGCCGCATCGCGTGCGCATGAGCGAAGGCGCCTGGTACCTGGACGGCCTGGACCTGGCATCCGGCCAGAAGCGGACCTTCCGGCTGGCACGTGTGCTCGGACCCGTGTCCCTGGCCTCCGACGCCGGCGCCTACGTGATCCCCGAGTCTCCCGCTCCAGCGCCGGCGCGGGCCCTGATAGCGGCCGCACCCGGGCGCGCGCTCCAGCTGCGCTCCCGCGCCCTAGCGACTCTTAGCGCCGCCGAGCTGGCTGCGGGCAGCACGCCGCAGGGCCTGGAGGAGCTTGGCGACGGGGCACTCACCAGCCTGGCGGGGCGGCTGCCCGCGCACTGGGACATTCTGCAGGTCACCTTCGCCGACCGCTTCGCCTTCGCGGGGACGCTGGCCGCACTGGCGGACGCCGTCGTCGTGCTGGCCCCCGATCAGCTGCGCAGCGATGTCCTTGCACATCTGAACGCGATTGCACTACTGGATGCATCCCCGCACCCCGAGGAGGCGTGAAGTGGCCCGACCCAGTTCCACCGACCGGCTCGTGCGCCTGCTCGCCCTGCCGGCCTGGGTGGCCGAGCACGACGGCGCCACCTTCGCGCAGGCGGCCGCGCACTTCGGCGTCACCCCCCAGACCATTCGCGCAGACGTGGACACGCTGTGGGTCTCTGGACTACCCGGTGGCATGCCGGATGACCTGGTGGACTTCTCCGCCACCGACTTCGAGGCGGGGCGGCTGAGCCTTACCCAGCCGCTGGGCCTAGACCGGCCCGTGCGCCTGTCCCGCCGTGAGGCGGTGTCCCTGGAGCTGTCGCTGGGGGTGCTGGCCGAGGTGCTGGCCGACGATCCGGAGGCGGTCAGGACGCTGACCAGCACCCGCCGCGTGCTGCGCCGGGCGCTGGGCGCCGCTGACCCGGCAGAGGATGCGGGCGACTCGGAGAGCTCTGACAGCGTCTCCCGTGCATCCGACCCAGGTGACATACGCAACACGGACCTGCCGGCCGCGGTCGACGCCGCCGAGCCTGGTACGCCGTCCGCCACGCTCCGGGCCGTTCACCGCGCACTGGCCGAGCAACGCCGTCTGCACCTGGTCTACGTCTCCGCGACCGATGAGCGCTCCGAGCGCGACGTCGATCCGGTGCGGCTGGTCAGCGACGGCACGCACCTGACGCTGCGGGCGTGGTGCCTCTCCGCCCGCGCCGAGCGGTCCTTCCGCCTGGATCGGATACTGACGGCGACGGTACTGCCGATCCCGGCGAGCACACACCGCACGCCGCGCGGGGCGCGGGCCGCCACCGCCGCCCCCGAGGCGGTGCTCACCCTGAGGCCTACGGGACGCTGGCTCACCGAGCAGATCCCCTGCGAGCAGGTGCGTACCGCCCCGGACGGCTCCCTGCACGTACGGGTGCGGGGCCGCGACCGCGCCTGGCTGGCCGGCCTGCTGCTCTCCGCCGGAAGACACCTGCTGGCCGCGGAGCCCGCGGACCTGATGGCTCAGGCCGGTGCGGCAGCGCGGCGCGCCCTGGCCCTCGACGCCGAGGTCCACGCCCAGCCGAGCTGATACGCCTAGGGTGGAACACCGCCGTCAGGTGTTCGGGCCCCCACCGGCGAAACGCTAGACTCATGCAGTACCACGCGGGCTCATCTCAGTTGCGAGCCCCACGAAAGGAGCAGCGTCGTGATCAAGCCCACGCATATCGTCGTTCTGCTTGTCCTCGTCCTTCTCATCTTCGGTGCCAACAGGCTTCCCGAGATCGCCGGAAGCATTGGCAAGTCGATGAAGGTGTTCAAGAAGGAGGTCAAGGAGCTGCGCGAGGATGATGACGCCCCCGCCGCCCAGCAGCAGCCGCAGGCCCAGATTCCGCAGCAGCCGCAGCAGGGCACCTACTACACCCAGCCCACGCAGCCGGGGCAGGTCGCTCCGCAGGCCGTCCCGCAGCAGCCGGTGCAGGCCCCGCAGCAGCCGCAGCAGTACACGGACGGCACCGTCCAGCAGTGAGACCAGGAGCCCGCGGTCCGGGAGGGACGGTACCGCGGGCCTGCGTAGGTTGATTCGCCGTCGGCAAGACCTCGGGACCGGCGTCCCTCCGGTCCCGGGTGCTCGTCGAGCGCAATGACCCGAGAGGAGTAGAACTTGCCGCACATGCCGAAGCTGCCGGGCAGCAAGCGCAGGGAGAATCCCGAGGCGGTAATGTCCATCGGGGAGCACCTGCGCGAGCTGCGCAACCGGCTGTTCGTCTCGGCGATCGGCGTCACCGTGATGGCGATCGTCGGCTACTTCCTCTACGACGCCGCCTACCAGTTCATCACTCACCCGGTTGAGGTGGCCAATGCCCGCGGGGCCAACCTCAACATCAACTTCTCCACCATCCTGTCCTCCTTCGACATGCGGCTGCGCATCTCCATCTGGATCGGGGTGCTGCTGTCCTCCCCGCTGTGGATCTACGAGTTCTTCGCCTACGTCGGACCCGGTATGACCCGCAAGGAGAAGGCCTACACCTGGGTCTTCGGCGTGGTCGGACTACTGCTGTTCGCCGCCGGCTGTGCCCTGGGCATGTGGATCATGCCGCACGCGGTGGTCATCCTCACCGGTTTCATCCCCAATACGGCATCCTCCACCGGCATCATGGACGCCTCGACCTACCTGTCCTTCGTGCTGCGGCTGGTGCTCGCCTTCGGCGCCGCCTTCCTGCTGCCGGAGATCATGGTGGCCCTGAACCGGCTGGGAGTGATGAAGGGGCGCACCATGCTCAAGGGCTGGCGCTGGGCGGTGGTCGGCATCTTCACCTTCATGGCCTTCGCCAACCCGCTGCCGGATCCCTGGTCGATGATCTTCATGGCCATCCCGATCACCGGCCTTTACTTCCTGGCCTGCTACATCTCCATCCGGCACGACAAGCACGTGGCCAGGCGCCGCGCCGAGGAGGATGCGGCCCTGGACGCCGCCCTGGCCGAGCCCGCCCCCGGCGCCAACGCCTGAATCCCGCCGCCGACCGCCGCACTTGCCATTGCGCGAATAAGTCGGGGGCCGCGCATAGGGTTACCCCATGAGCTCACCCGCAGAACGCTACGCCGCCGCACGCCGTCGTCAGGCGGAATCGCGCACCGAGCTCGCCCGCTTCGCCGCCACCTACGCCTTTCCCCTCGACGACTTCCAGAATGACGCCTGCCGCGCTCTGGAGGCGGGAGACGGCGTACTGGTGGCCGCGCCCACCGGTGCCGGCAAGACCGTGGTGGGGGAGTTCGCCGTCCACCTGGCCCTGGTGAAGGGGCTCAAGGCCTTCTACACCACTCCCATCAAGGCGCTGTCCAACCAGAAGTACCTGGATCTGGTCACCAGGCACGGCGCCGACCGGGTAGGGCTGCTCACCGGAGACACCTCCATCAACCCGCATGCCGACGTGATCGTCATGACCACCGAGGTGCTGCGCAACATGCTCTACTCCGGGGCCCGCGACCTGGACCGGCTCGGCTACGTGGTCATGGATGAGGTCCACTACCTGGCGGACCGATTCCGGGGCCCGGTGTGGGAGGAGGTCATCATCCACCTCGCGCCGGAGGTGCAGGTGGTCTCCCTGTCTGCAACGGTGTCCAACGCGGAGGAGTTCGGCGACTGGCTTGGGCAGGTGCGCGGGCGCACCGCCGTCGTCGTCTCCGAGCACCGTCCGGTACCGCTGACTCAGCACATGATGGTTGGGCGGCGCCTGCTGCCGCTGTACTCGGCTCCGGCGGCCCCCGCCTCAGCGGGCCCGGGGGACGCGCTAACGCCGACCGGCCGGCCACCGCTGAACCCCGACCTTCTGAACGCGGTGAGGGATGCGCGTCGTGCTGCCGCGGGGGAGTATCCCGGACCTGGCGCTTCCGGGGGACGACGACGCCCGCCGTCCCGGCAGGGCGGCCGCTGGTCGCGTGGCGGCGGCGGGCGCCCGCGGCCCCAACGGAGCGGCGACGGCGGTGCCCGCAACGCCCGCCTGCGTCCGCCCTCACGCAGTACGGTTATCGGCGCGCTGCAACGCGCAGACCTGCTGCCGGCGATCGTGTTCGTCTTCTCCCGTGCCGGCTGCGAGAACGCAGTCCGTGAGGCGATCAGCCGCGGCGTGGACCTGACCAGCCGGGAGGAGGCGCGCCGAATCCGGGAGATCATTGAACGCCGCACCGCGGAGATTCCCGCCGGGGATCTGGGGGTGCTGGGATTCCATGCCTGGGCGAATGCGCTCACCCGCGGTGTGGCCGCCCACCACGCGGGCCTGCTGCCGGTCTTCAAGGAGACCGTGGAGGAGCTCTTCGCCGCGAACCTGGTCAAGGTCGTCTACGCCACCGAGACGCTGTCTCTGGGCATCAACATGCCCGCCCGCACGGTGGTACTGGAGTCGCTGCGCAAGTGGAACGGCTCGGCGCATGTGAGCCTGACACCGGGCGAGTACACGCAGCTGACCGGGCGCGCCGGCAGACGCGGCATCGACGTCGAGGGGCACGCCGTCGTCCTGGCCACCGACGATGCCGAACCCGCATTCGTCTCCTCACTCGCCTCCCGCCGCACCTACCCGCTGGTGTCCGCGTTCCGCCCCAGCTACAACATGGCCGTCAACCTGCTGGGGCGGATGCCGCGCGCCCGCGCCCGGGAGGTGCTGGAGTCCTCCTTCGCGCAGTTCCAGGCCGACCGCGGCGTGGTTGAGCTGGCCGCTGAGGTACGCCGCAAGCGCCGTCGGCTGGACTCGCTGGAGCAGCAGATGGCATGCCACCTGGGAGACTTCAGTGAGTACGCCCTGTTGCGCAGACGCATCAGCGACGCCGAGGCGGACCAGTCCCGCGGGAACCGAGCGGCCCGGCGCAGCGAGGCGAGCCGCTCCATCGAGGCGCTCGACCGCGGCGACGTGGTCCTGTTCCGGATCGGACGACGGCACCGGCACGGCGTCGTCGTATCCCAAGGCGGCGACCACACCGGGGAACCGCGGCTGACGGTGGTGGGCGAGGACCGGCGGGTGCACACGCTCACCCCGGACAATGCCCCTGACGGGGTTATGCGGGTCGGCTCACTGCCGGTGTCCGAGCACCTCGACGTACGCCGCCCGCGCGAGCGGGACCGGCTGGCGGACAGCCTCCTGGAGGCGCTGCGCGCCGGGGACCTCGATGCGGATACCGGGCGCGGCTCCCGCCGCGGACGCCGCCCGGAGGAGGACGCGGGGAGGCGTCTGGAGCGGCTGCGCCACGAGATGCGCGCCCACCCGTGCCACGCCTGCCCGCACCGGGAGGAGCATGCCCGCGTCGGCCGCCGCTGGGTGCGTACCCGGGAGGAGCTTGACCGCATTCAGGCCCGCGTGGACAAGCGGACCGGCACCATCGCCCGTCAGTTCGACGCGGTGTGCCGGGTGCTGCTGGAACTCGGATACCTGGAGCCCGCCGATCGCGGCCCCCAGGACGGCGAGCTGCGGGTTACTGCCGCCGGCAGGGTGCTGGCCCGGGTCTACGCCGAACGCGACCTGCTGGTCGCCGAGTGCCTGCAGCACGGACTGTGGGAGGGCCTGGGTTCGGCAGACCTGGCGGGGGCGGTGTCGGCATGCGTGTACGAGCCCCGTCTGACGGCGTCCTCGCTCGGCCTGCCCGCCGCTCCCGGGTCCCGACTGGGGGAGGTGCTGCGGCGCGAGCTGACGGTCTCCCGGCGCATCAGCGACCTGGAGGCCCTGGAGCGGGTGGAGCCCTCCACCGGTGCCGAGCCCGCCCTCGCGGCCGCAGTGCGGGACTGGGCCGAAGGCGCGGACCTGGCTGCAATGCTTGAGGACACTGACCTGACCGCCGGTGATTTCGTGCGCTGGTGCAAGCAGCTACTGGATGTGCTCGGCCAGCTGGCGACCATCACCTCCGGTGCGGGCACGGGGAAGCGGACCGGCCTGGCCGCACTGGCCGTGACCGCCGCCGAGGCCTGCCTGGACGTGAACAGGGGAGTGGTCAGTTGGTCCTCCGTATGAGGCACGGCCTACGCCTCCTGACACCGCTGCTCGCCTCCGGATGCGCCGGCCTGGCCGTGTGGGCCGCCTTCCCGCCCGTCGGTGCCTGGTGGGCCGCCCCGCTCGGGCTCGCCCTGCTGGTCTTGGCGCTGCGCGGCCGCGGCACCTGGGCGGGAGCCGGACTCGGCCTGGTGTTCGGCCTGGCCCTGTTCACCCCGCTGCTGCACTTCGCGGCGGTGGCCATGGGCAATCCGATCGGCTGGGCCGCCCTGACCGTCGTGGAGGCGCTCTACCTGGCGGCCCTCGGCGCTGCCTGGGCGCTCATCAGTCGAATCGGACGTCTCGAGGAGCCCGGCGCCCTTGCCCTGCTGGCGCGCATATCTGCCTTCACCGTGCTCTGGTGCGGGGTGGAGGAGCTGCGCTCGGCCTGGCCGTGGGGCGGCTTCCCCTTCGGACGGCTTGCCTTCGCCATGGCCGACGCACCCCTGCTGCCCTTCGCCGCCTACGGCGGCACCGTCGGGCTCAGCGCCCTGGTGGCGCTGGCGGGCGCGGGCCTGGCGGAGACCGTCGCCGCGCTGCGCCGACGCCGCGCGCTCAACGGGCTCCTGGCGGCGGCGCTCGCAGGCCTCGTCGTCTTCGCACCCGTCCTGGCGCCGGTGGACGGCGTCGCCCAGAACGGCACACTGCGCGTGGGCGCGGTACAGGGTAACGTCGCCGAGGAGTTCGAGGACGCCTTCAGCCGGGCCCTGGAGGTCACCGGGAACCACGCCGAGGCAACCCGCACGCTCGCGCAGGACGTTGGGCGGGGGACACTCGACGTCGTCGTCTGGCCCGAGAACGCCGCAGACCTGGATCCGCGGGACTACCCTGCCTCTGCGGCGCTGGTGGACTCCGCCGCCCAGGCGGTTGGGGCTCCGCTACTCGTCGGGGTCGTTCCCTATGCGGACGGCGTGCGCTACAACGACACGGTGGTGTGGACGCCCGGCGTCGGCGCGGGGGAGTACTACCGCAAGCACCGCCCGGTGCCCTTCGCCGAGTACATTCCCCTGCGTGAGCAGCTGCGACACCTGACTGATCAGGTCGACCGCATCGGCACGGATATGGCCCCGGGCACCGGCCCGCAGGTACTGACCGTTCACGCCGCCGTGCAGGACCGCGACGTCAGGCTCGCCATGGGCATCTGCTTCGAAGTCGCCTACGAGGACACCCTGCGCGCAGGGGTCGAGCAGGGCGGCGAGGCGATCATCATCCCCACGAACAACGCCAGCTTCCTGCACTCCTCCGAGGCGGAGCAACAGCTGGCTCAGAGCCGGGTCCAGGCCGTGATTCACGGGCGCGCCCTGGTGCAGGTATCCACCGTGGGGGTGACCGCAATCATCAACCCCCGGGGTGGCGTCGAGCAGCGCACGCAGGCGTATACGCAGGCGTCCTTGGTCGCCGATGTGCCGCTGCGCACCTCGATCACCGTCGCAGACCGCCTGGGCTCCCTGCCCGGACTCACCGCACAGGTGGCCGCCCTCCTGCTCACCGCTGCCGGTATGGTTTCCGGTATGTCACGAATCGGGCGCCGTCGACGCCGTCGGCCGTGACCGGTTCCGCGACTCGCATATTCCCGTACATCGGACAGGAGAAGAATCGTGAAGGCACTGGTGGTCATCCCCACCTACAACGAGATCGAGACTCTCGCCGGAGCCTTGGACGGGGTACGCCGCGCGGTTCCGGCCGCGCACGTCCTGGTCGTGGACGATAACTCGCCCGATGGCACCGGGCGCCTCGCCGACGCCCGCGCACAGGCGGATGACCACATCCACGTGCTGCACCGCACCGAGAAGAACGGGCTCGGACCGGCGTACCTGGCGGGCTTCTCCTGGGGGCTGGCCTCCGGGTATGAGCTGATCTGCGAGATGGACGCCGATGGCTCCCACCGTCCGGAGGACCTGGCGCTGCTGATCCAGCGCGCCGAGATGGCGGACGCACCGGATCTGGTGATCGGCTCCCGCTGGGTGTCGGGAGGGGCGACCTCCGGCTGGGACGCTCGCCGGGTGGCGCTGTCGCGCGGCGGCAACCTGTACATCAACGCCATGCTGGGCCTGCGGGTGAAGGATGCGACGGCGGGCTTCCGCGTGTACCGGGCGGACTCCCTGCGGCGGCTGAGCCTGGGGGAGGTCGAGGCGCTCGGCTACGGCTTCCAGGTCAATATGACCAAGCTGGTCGCGGACGCCGGCGGCCGCATCGTGGAGATGCCCATCACCTTCCACGAGCGTGAGGCCGGACAGTCCAAGCTCTCCGGCGGGATCTTCTCCGAGGAGCTGGCGCTGGTCACCAAGTGGGGGCTCGCCAAGCGCGGATCACAGCTGGCCGACCTGGCCGCATCGGCGGGAAGGTCGGCTCGCGACGCCCTTCTAAGGGCGCGTACGCCCAAGCAGCGCGCTCAGAAGCGTTCGCGGTAGATCTCGCCGGAACGCAGCATCTCCAGGCGCTCATCGAGCAGTACCTTCAGGTCGTCGACGTCGCGGCGCTCAAGCAGCATGTCCCAGTGGGTGCGGGGAGCCTTCTTCGGCTCCTCGGACTCCGGCTCGTCCTCACCGCGCAGCGCCGCGGCCTGACCGCACTCGGGGCATTCCCAGGTCTGGGGGATCTCGGCCTCCATTGACATGGGAACGGTAGTCACGTGGCCGAGTGGGCACTCATAGGTGATGTTCTGCCGCTCGGCGAACTCCACGCCCTCCTCGGACTCCATCGACTTCGCGCCGATCGTCATGCCTCGCAGTGCGCGGTCCGCCATGCTCATGCCCTTCCTGTTCGATGTGCTCAGCGTTGTGCTGCCGCCGAGAGGATAACGTGTCAGCGCCCGGGCGCATTCCCGCCGGGCAAGCCGTCACCGGACAATGCGTGCCGTCGGAACGCGCCTGCCGCGCGGTGCGCTGCGGCATACTTGGCGCCATGGCAACCAAGCGTATCGGAATCCTCACTGCCGGCGGCGACGCCCCCGGACTCAACGCCGCGATCCGCGGCTTCGGCAAGGCGGCTATCGCCGAGCACGGCTGGAAGCTGATCGGCTTCCGCGACGGCATGCGCGGCCTGGCGGAGAACCGGTACACGGAGCTCGACGCCGCCACCCTGTCCGGGATCCTGACCACCGGCGGCACCATGCTGGGCACCAGCAGGGACAAGGTGCATCGCATGGTGGTCGACGGCGAGGTGCGGGACATGATCCCGACAATCGTGGAGAACGTGGAGAAGGACAGGCTCGACGCCCTGGTGTGCCTGGGCGGGGGCGGCACCGCGAAGAACGCCCGCCGGCTCATGGACGCAGGCATCAACGTGCTGCACCTGCCCAAGACGATCGACAACGACATTGTGCAGACGGACACCTCATTCGGTTTCGCCACCGCCCTGGAGATCGCCACCGAGGCGGTGGACCGCCTGCACTCGACGGCGCACTCGCACCACCGCATCATCCTGACCGAGATCATGGGCCACCGGGCCGGCTGGCTGGCCCTCGGGGCGGGCGTGGCCGGCGGCGCGGACGTCATTCTGCTGCCCGAGGTGCCCTACTCGGTGGAGGCGATCGCGGAGAAGATCGAGCGGCGCCGCAAGCACGGCTCCAGCTTCTCGGTGGTCGCCGTCGCGGAGGGCGCCCGCAGCGTCAAGGACGCCGAGGAACTGGCTCATGCCCAGGCGCTGGTCAAGGACGCCTCCAGCCCGGAGCTGAAGGCGATGGCCAAGAAGGGCGTGAAGGCCCTGGAGGCCTCCCACCGCGCCAACACCTTCACGCTTGCCGAGCAGCTGGAGGCCGCCACCGGCCTGGAGGCGCGCGTATCGATCCTGGGGTACGTTCAGCGCGGCGGCACCCCGAACGCGGCCGATCGCCTGCTCGGCACTCGTCTGGGAGTGGCCGGGGCGAACGCGATCGCGGCCGGCAAGTACGGCGTCATGGTCGCCGATCGCGGTCATGACACCGCGTTGGTGCCGCTGAAGGAGGTCGCCGGCAAGGTCAAGTACGTGCCGCGCGACCACGAGTGGATCAAGGCGGCCCGCGCCGTCGGCACCGCGCTGGGGGACTGAGCCCGCTCACCCGGGGGCGCGGGGCTCAGAGCGCCCGCGCCCCCGGGGCCACCTCCGGGTCGTGGTTCGCCAGTAGGCCCAGGCAGCGCGGGTCATTGCCGACCGCGCGTACCCAGTCCAGTGACCGCTTCGCCTGTGCGGCATCGACGACGACGCTGGGCCGCAGTCCCTCCTCAAAGGAGGGGCGGCCGTAGCCGGCGTCGAAGGTGAGCAGCAGGAAGTGGCGCGGATCGGGGGCCTGCGGCGCATCCACGCCGACGACCCAGAGGGAGGGATCCGTGGCATCGGTACTGGTGCTCCGCACGATGGCGGCGCACAGGCCACGGGCGTGCCCCGGCACGGCCACCATGACCAGGCTGCCGTCCCCGAAGACGTCAAAGCCGGCGCCGAACGGCCCCACCTGCGTATTCCAGGGGAAGGTGCCCACGTCCACGCCGTCCCACTCGTGGCGCAGGTAGCGCACCCGGTCGGTATTGCCCGCCTCCCACTCGGGAGCGGAGACCAGAATGCGGGGAGCCTCCTTGAGGTGGGACAGGCCGTCGGCGTGGTCGCAGTGCAGGTGGCTGAGCAGCACCAGGTCGAGGTCGCGTGGCCGGATGCCCCGCTCTTCAAGCTGTTCATGGATGGCCGCTCCGTTAGGCAGCACCGCCTTGTTGACGGAGTACTGGGTTCGCAGGTTGGCGATCTGTCCGGCTCGAGTCCGGTTGCGGGCGTTCCAGCCGGTGTCGATGAGAACGAGTCCGTGAGGCCCCTCCAGCAGGTAGCAGGACACGGGCGCCTCGATCAGGTGGCGGCGGCTCCGGCCGAGGTGCGTCCAGGCCAGCGGACGGTCGGAGTCCCGGTGGTAGGGGAGGGCCTCATCGATAATGACGGTGCCGGTGTGCAGCACCGTCAGCGTTGCGGTGGCGTCAGAGATTTCAGGCATGCGGGTTTCCTTTCACGTGGGGGCGTAGTGGCCCTGCCTCCAGCAGTCGCTGGAGCAGTCCGGGGGCCAGGGCGGCGAAGCCGTAGCGGCGGGGCACGACGGTGGTACGGGCGCGCCGATTGATGCTGCGTACGATCTCCTTCACCACTTGGCCGCGCTCGACCGGGGTGAACACGCCGCGGTATCCGCCCCAGGCGGCGGTGAGTGCGGCATTCTCCCGCAGTGTCGCTTGCATCGGGGTGTCGAAGAAGGTCGGGTGCACACTGCCGACGGTGACGCCGCTTCCGGCCAGTTCCAGGCGCAGGCTGTCGCACAGGGCGACGACGCCGGCCTTCGAGGCGGCGTAGGAGGACTGCATGGGGGAGTGGACGAATGCCGCCAAGGAGGAGACGGCCACCAGGTGCCCACGGGTCCGGCGCACATACGGCAGGGTCGCTCGGAAGGTGCGCCATACGGCGGTCAGGTTCGTATCTATGTCGCGTTCGAAGGCTTGCGGATCTATATCTTCGAGGGTGTCGGCGGTGTCGGTTCCGGCGCCGGCGATGACCACGTCGATGCGTCCGAAGTGGTCCGCCGCCCGCGTCGCGACCCCTTCGAGCTGTGCCAGCTCCGCCACGTTCCCTTGCAGGGCCAAGGCGCGATCCGGGCCGCCGAGCTCCGCGGCAAGTGCCGTGAGCCGCTCCTGTGAGCGGCCCACGAGCGCGGTGCGGGCGCCGTGACGGTGAAGCTCGCGAGCCAGGTCGGTGCCGAGTCCTCCCGTCGCGCCGGTGAGCAGTACAACGGCTTCGTCCAAGTTCAGGTGCCGGCCGCGACCCCTGCGCGCAGCTGCGCGGTTGCGGGCCGCGGTCATGAATTAACGCCTTTGCCCGTGAAGACGCCGCGGTCGGCCGCGCAGCCGCCAAGCCCGGGTGCGGTCATGCGCAGCACCAGATCGCGCAGTAGACCGGAGGCCGCCTCGACGCCCGGGGCGTGCGGGTCGGCCAGCCAGCGCCGCATGGTCCAGGTGACGCCCGCGGCGATCGCCTCACTACTTACCTGCAGGGGCAGGGGCCCCGCGGCGAGCGCGGCGGTGGCGGGGGAGGAGCTGCGCAGCCTCTCGGCGAGGTACTGAATGATCGCCGCTTCGGTGGCCGGACCTCCGGGACCGTTGAGTACGCGCAGGAAGAACTCGGCGTGGGGTTGCATGCGCGTGAGCAGTTGCCGGAAGGTCGCCGCCAGTTCCTCGGCGTCGGCCTGCCGTGCGGTGGCTGCCGGCGGGGCCGCGGCGAACACGTCCTCGAGCCGGGCCACGGCGGCCGCGGCGAAGGCCGCAGGCAGATCCGGGAAGGAGGCGTAGAAGGTGGGGCGGGTGAGTCCGGCGCGCTTGACGACGTCGGTGATCGTGATCCCCGCGGGGTCGCGTTCGTCGAGCAGCGCGGTCGCGGCGGTGACCAGTCGT
Source organism: Actinomyces procaprae (assembly GCF_004798665.1). NCBI lineage: Bacteria > Bacillati > Actinomycetota > Actinomycetes > Actinomycetales > Actinomycetaceae > Actinomyces > Actinomyces procaprae. The sequence continues at coordinate 1,581,011 of NZ_CP039292.1, read as the reverse complement.
TGCCGCGACTGTGGTGAGGAGGCGGTGGGCGAGTCGGTGCGCGACGCCGTTTGGAGGTTCGATGTCACACCCCCGAGTTTACACATGTAAAGTCGCGCGCGAAGTCAGCAACCGCACTCGTCAACACCTCCAGCATCTCAACCTCCTCCCGCCAATCGCCGGTCAGCAGTGCATGATCGCAAGTACCCAGCTGCAGCCGCCGCTTGCCGGTCCGCCTGGCGACCGCGTCATCCCAGGCCCAGTCGCGACTTCCGGCAACCAGCAGCGCCGGCGCGCTGGAACGCGCGATATCACGGACACACCTGTCGTCGCGGAGCAACGGAGTAACCCAGACTGCCGGGATCGCATGGTCGGCCGCACAACCAGCAGCCAAGGTACCTACCCAGCGACTTCGCCATGATCAGACGCCGACCTGCTCCAGCGGTACGGCAGACGAACTCCGCAGCGGCTTCGCTTACGGCGGCGCGACGCTCGGGTGCACTGAGATCAGCCAGCTCCCACTGCCCATGAAACACTTTCCACCCTTCGAGCGACAGCGCACGCATCGGCAGGTACAGCCCGGGAAGTTGCGCCGGGTAGTTCAGGCCCGGCAGGACCAACAGACACCGCTCGTCATCCGCATTGGAGACATTGCCCATCCATTCACGCACTGTGGCCCTCGTCATAGGGAGAATGCTAGTTCGTTGAGCTTGCCACACCACCATGAAGTCAACTAAAATTGACGCCATGAAGACCTTGATTGGCGCCGACGACGACGCACCGCTGAAGGAGCTTGGACGCATCGTGCGTGCGCGCAGAGAGCTCGACGCCGCCGAGGAGGTCGCCGTGCGCCGGGCGCGCAACGCCGGCCACAGCTGGACGGCCATCGGCGCCGCGCTGGGCATCAGCAAGCAGGCCGTCCATCGCCGCTACGGGAAGTAGGCGCTCGCCGGCCGCCCGTACCAACCCCATCCTTCCAGATTTGGGTGACGGCGCTTGTCAGAGACATTGACATCTCGTCTCCGATGGGGCTGCCGCACGGTCCGGCGCCACGACAAGAAGCACATTCTTTAGTGGAATTCGCCTGGCCGTCTAAGAAACCGCCTACGACCGCCTAATACGATCAGGCGCCACGACCCTCGAAGCGTCGAAGTCGCTGACTGCGCCAACGAGTGAGCCAATGAGAGCGGGCAGATGGGGGAGCGGGGTGTACGAGGTGATCAGCGCCAGTGAGGTCGACGATGAATTCGCGCTCATCTGGGAAGTAGGCGAGTAGGCGATCAGCGGGAATCTGAGCGACCCAGACTGTGGCCATGGCCCCAGGCGATTGCCTGGAGTTGGCGAAGTAACGGGCGACGCTGGGGTCAACGGTCCAAGACGGGCCGCACCGGTTCGCTGAGGTTGCACCACGGAATAGCGTCAACCGACCTCGCGGGCGCGGGGCCGGCTCGCCCCACATCGTGAAGCCGTTGAGGCCGGCCATAGTGCGGAACATGTCGATGACGAGTTGAGGATCCAGCCCGTAGCGGTCTTGGCGGAACCGCCATGCGGAAGGCAGGGCGTACCCGAGGAGGTTCTGGTCCGTTCGGTGAGCAAGATGCAATTCAGCAAGTCGCGGTAATGCGTCGTCCCAGTCGTGAAGGTACTGAAACCAGTACGCTGGCACCGGCTCCGGGACGGTGAGTTCGGCGTAGGCGTCGGCAAGTTGGCGGCAGTGGTAGCTATTGCTACGACGCAGTGTTCCGTCGGCACTATCCCACCATAAGCGAGCACTGTCGAGCGATTCAAGACAGACAGCTGCATCAGCCCTACCCGTAAACACATCATCCAGATACCACAGGTTCTCTGCAATCAGCGGCACCAGCCCATCGCCAGCAGCATATGGTCGAGTGAGCCAAAGACGGTGACGGCCGTCTACGATCTCATCGTCCTCATAGCAGTAGGTAACCGGCATATCGGCACCGACCCAACTGTCAACCAGGTCATACTCGACCTGCCGCAGCGGCATGGGCAACTCAACCTCGACCGACTTCTGGCGAATAGCTTCTGCGCCCAGCTTGCAGCACTTGTCGATGGCGTATCGGACAGCCTGTAGCACCACCGACCAGTCGACGTCCACCGTGCCGATCATTCGAGGCTCATGGCTGTCGGCGACGTCTGGATCCTGGTCGATCAAATCTTGGACAGGCCACCAACACCACGCCCATGGACGATGCACTCGAACGCGCCTATAGGGCAGTCCAGTCTCATCTCGCATCACGTGATCACCTCGCCAATCTGATTCTCGCTTTGCACCGTAATGTCGCTGTCAAGCACCGAACAGACTCACGCGACACCACCCAACGCTCGCCGATAATGTACATTATGTCATTTCACGATTGCGCCGAGCGCCCCGTCCACACGTCCCACCAAGTCACACCGTGGCTCGCAGGCGGCTTAGACCACTCTCCTACGGGGCTCGCACGCCCCTCGCACGCAAACCCCGGGCGCTTCGGGCACCGTGTAGAGCGGGTAGCCGAACGCACCCGGTCCAACTGAGCGGATCCGCCTTGCCGCACCATCCGCCAGCGAGGATCACCTCCGGAGACACCAAGGAGTCTCAGTGTTTCTTGCTCTGCGCGAGATCCGGCATGAGCCCGGCCGGTTCGCGCTGGTCGTTTCGGTGGTCACGCTGATCACCTATCTGACCTTCTTCCTCGCCTCGCTCGCCTCCGGCCTGGCCTACTCGTATCGCGCCGTCGTCGACGGCTGGAACTCCGGCAGCGTCATGGTCACCGATGCGTCCAATGAGAGCATCTCGGCCTCACGCTTGTCCGCTGCTCAGGTGACGGCCGCCACTTCTATAGCCGAGGATGCAGGCACGGGAGCGTCGTCGCTCATCTTCGCTCCCGCCGTGGCGCAGCTGTCCCCGGCCGCCGCCCCGGGGGCGGATGAGACTACGCGCGAGAGCGGCGAGGCCGGAGGACCCAAGGTCGACGTCTTCGCCTTCGGCATCGACCTGGACGGCCGGCTGGCCCCAGCCATCGCGTCGGGATCGGCGATCACCGATCCGAGTCGTGAGCTCCTCGCCGACGAAAGCCTGCGGTCACAGGGCCTCGCCGTCGGGGACACGATCCGTCTCCTGGGCTCCGACCACGAGTGGACCGTAGTCGGCCTGACTCGGGACAGCACGTTTCAGTCTGCCCCTGTCCTGACCGCGGACGGCGACGCCCTAAGGGCCAATGGGCCGGCCGCGACCTCCCCCACGACCGCCGCACTCGTGGTCGACGCCGACATCACCGAGGACGCCGATGCCGCCGCGGACGCCACCGCGGCCGGGCTGGCTCTCCTCACGACCGAGGAGCTGATCCAGGCGCTGCCCGGTTACTCCGCACAGATACTGACATTCACCCTCATGATCGGTTCGCTGATCCTCGTGGCGTCGCTGGTGCTCGGAATCTTCCTCTACGTGCTCACCCTTCAGAAGCGGCCGGTGCTGGGCATCCTGCGGGCACGCGGCGTCCCCATCGGCTACCTCATCCGCTCCGGAGGCGCGCAGACCGCGATCCTCGCCACAGCCGGAGTACTTGCCGGGTTGATCCTGACCGTAGTGACCTCGGCAGTCCTTCCGGACACCGTCCCCTTCCTCCTGTCCCCCGGCCTCGGCGCCGCGATCGCCCTCGCCTTCATACTCGTATCCGTACTGGGCGGGCTCGCATCGGTGCGCGTCATCGCCGGCATCGACCCCGTGGAGGCGATCTCATGACCGCCGTTGCAAAACCGACCGCGGCAGTGGCAATGGCGCTGTCCGGGGTGTCACGGGACTTCCACCAGGGCGAGGAGGTCGTGCATGCGCTCAGATCCACCGACCTGGAGATCCGCAGCGGCGAGCTTACGGGCATCCTGGGGCCCTCCGGCTCGGGTAAGTCGACTCTGCTGACCGTCATGGGCGGATTGCGCACACCAACCACGGGAACCGTCGAGATCGGCGGAAACCCATTCTCGGCGCTGCCCGAGCGCAAGCGCGCGCAGCTGAGACGGCGGTGGCTGGGCTTCGTGCTCCAGAGCTCCGGCCTGGTCCCCTTCCTGACCCTGGCCGACCAGTTCTCCCTGCACGATCGCGTGCTCCGGCGACCTCCCGCTGCCGACAGGAGAGATGAGCTCCTCGACACCCTGGGAATCAGTAAGCGCATACGCGCCTACCCCTCCCAGCTGTCTGGCGGCGAGAAGCAGCGCGCCGCGATCGCCGTCGCCGTCTACCACGACCCGAAGGTGATTCTCGCGGACGAGCCCACGGCCTCCCTGGACTCCCACCGGGCCCACGACGTGGCGCGGCTGCTCGCTCAGCAGACGCACGAGCAGGGCAAGGCGACCGTGATGGTCACCCATGACGAACGAATCCTCGAGGTCTGCGACCGGATCATGGTCATGCACGACGGCGTCCTCCGCGAGCAGCGGCAGCCGGGCCGGCACCGGTCCTCCGCCGCACTTCGGCCATGATCGTTGCGTTATCACCGCTGTCAGGACATATGCTTGTCCCGTGGGTCTGCCCGTTGCCGGTAGGTGCCGCGCGGACTGCGGGCATGCCACAGCAGGCGCGCCGACCCCGCCCCTCCCCTCCAAACCGGGTCCACCACCCCGCTACATGCTGTAGAATGTCATGACATAGTCACGGCCATGATGGCCGCCCGGCCGCCCGATGCACAACATCGGCCTGCCAGGGACTAGGCTTGGGCGGGATTTGTCGGACGGCCGCGCAAATCGGCCGACCCGGCGAAACAGGTTTACGCAGTAGTCTCACAAAGGAGTCGCCGTTGGTCGTCCGTCGCGAACCCACGCTTGCCGACGTCGCGGAAGTCGCCGGCGTCTCCTTGACGACCGTCTCCCGGGTCCTCAACAACCGGGGGTACCTCAGCCAGGAGACCAAGGACCGAGTCGCCAGGGCGATCGCTCAGCTCAACTACCGCCCCAACCAGGTGGCTCGTGCGCTGCACGGCAAGTCGACCAACATCATCGGGGTGATCGTGCCCACAGTCGCCCTCCCCTTCTTCGGGGAGGTGGCCGCGGAGATCGAGAACGCACTGGCGGTCCACCAGTACCGCATGCTGGTATGCAACTCGATGGGACGTGCCGACAGGGAGCGCGAGTACCTCGACCTGCTCGTCTCGCATCGCGTCGACGGCATCATCTCCGGCGCCCACAACGAGAACCTCCGGGAGTACCAGACGGTGCGCATGCCGCTGGTGACGATCGACCGCGACCTCTCCCCCAGCATCCCCAACATTCGCTGCGCCAACGAGCCCGCCGCACGCGACGCCACCAGGCTGCTCCTGGACCGCGGCGCACGTAGGCCCGCGCTGCTGACCTCCCGAACGGGACCTCATAACCGGCGCGAGGCGGGCTACCGGAGCGTGCTGGAGCAGGCCGGGATAGAGCCGGTGATCTTTACGGTTGACTTCCACACGCCGGACGCCGAGCGTGCACGAATGATTGACGCCCATCTGGATGGTGCGGCGGACGTGATCGACGCCGTCTTCGCCACTGATGACCTGTCCGCTGCCGCCGTCCTGGACTGGGCGCAGCGCCATGGCCGGCGCGTGCCCCAGGACTTCAAGGTTATCGGCTTCGACGGCACTTCCGCCGTGCGCCGTGCCCTGCCCGGACTGGCAACGGTTCGCCAGCCCATCGCAGAGCTGGCCAGAACCGCCGTCGAAGTACTGCTGGCCCAGATCCGTGCGCAGTCTGAGGGTGAGCAGGAAGCAGCGCCCGTGGACTCCCCCATTGAGCTGCCCGGGCTCCTGCTCACCGGCACGACTACGTAACCGGCTCCTCGTGTTCGGGGATGCGGGCGAGCAGGCGCGTAACCCGGCGCCCCCGCCGGTGCGCCCCCTGCGCGCACGAGCAAAACGGTTGGTGGCCGACCCGGTTCTCCGAGTCGGCCACCAACCGTCTATCGCTGTGTCAGGCCATCACGACCTGCGCGCCGGATCAGGCACCGGCGCCCTGTTGTGCGGGCTCAGCGGAGGGAGCGACGGCGTAAAGCGCGTCGCCGCGGGCAACCGCACCGGTGTGCTCGTCGGTGACGCCACCGAAGGAGGCCGCGTTGGACACCACGATCGGCGTGACGGTCTGGTAGCCGGCGGCAGTTACGCCGGCCCAGTCGACCTCCACCAGAGGCTGGCCGCGAAGCACCTTGTCCCCGGCGGAGACCTTGGGAGTGAAGTGCTTGCCGTTCAGCTCGACGGTGTCCATACCGACGTGGATCAGCAGCTCGACGCCGGAGGCCGAGCGCAGCCCGTAGGCGTGGCCGGTCGGGAAGGCGACCAGAACCTCACCATCCACCGGAGAGACCACCGGACCGGAGGCCGGCACCACGGCCATGCCCGGGCCGAGCATCCCCGAGGCGAAGGTCTGGTCCTGCACCTCGGTGAGCGGCACCGCCCGCCCCTGGATGGGCGAGGTGATGGTGAAGTCGGTCGCGGCCTCGGCGGGCAGCTCCACGGTCGCGGAGTGGGCCTTGGTGGCCTCGGCCTCGAGCGCCGCCTCGTCCACCTCGTCATCCGCAGCGAATGAGGCCTGCCCCTTGGGCGTACGGCCGTACACGAATGCCGCCGCGAAGGCGATGGCGAAGGTGACGATCTCCAGGATCACGTAAACCGGGATCTTCTCGGTAATGATCGACACGAAGCCGACGAATCCAGCGGCTCCCAGGGCGGCACCACGGACGTTGAACAGGGCCACGCCGGCGCCACCGATGGCGGCAGCGCCCATACCGATGAAGAACGGCCAGCGCAGGCGCAGGTTCACACCGAAGATGGCGGGCTCGGTGATACCGAAGACGGCCGAGACACCACCGGCGCCGGCAAGACCCTTCATCTTGGCGTCGCGGGTGTTGAAGAAGACCGCCAGGGCCACGGCACCCTGGGCCACGTTCGCCATGGAGGCGATGGGGAAGATGAAGTCGCCGACACCGCCGTTGACGGGCAGCAGCGGGATCTCAACCGCGGGGAAGGACTGGTGCAGACCGGTCACAACGATCGGCGAGTAGACCAGGCCGAAGAGGAAACCGCCGACGGGGCCAAGAGTGTTGTAGGTCCAGTCCAGGCCCTCGGTGATCCAGATGGACAGCTGACGGGTGATCGGGCCAACGATCACGAAGGTCAGGAAGCCGGTCAGCAGCATGGTGATGAGCGGCGTCAGCAGGAAGTCCGCGGTTCCGGACAGGCGCTTGTGCAGCCACTTCTCAATGGTGGACAGGATCCAGGCGACGCACAGCACCGGGATCACCATCGCCTGGTAGCCGACCTTGTCCACCGTGAGCCCGAACAGGCTCCAGGTGTCGGAGGCGCCCATGTAGTCCCAGAAGGCCTGGGCGGCCTCCTCATTGGCCATGTTGTAGGCGGACAGCAGCGAGGTGGATACCATCGCCGCACCCATCGCGGCACCGAGGTAGACGTTACCGCCGAAGCGCTTCGTGGCCGAGTAGCCGACCAGCACGGGCAGGAAGGCGAAGGCCGCGGAGGAGATCATGTTGATCAGCTCGGCGTAGTCGGCCAGCCAGCCGAAACGCCCGACCAGCGAGTCGCCCTTGAAGAACAGGTCGTTCGCGGTCAGGACGTTGTTGATCGCCATCATCAAACCGCCGGCGATCAGGGCGGGCAGGATCGGGACGAAGATGTCCGCGATCATCTTGATGAAGCGGGAGACGATGTTGCCGCTCTTGGCGGCTTCCTGCTTCGCCTCATCCTTGGACACTTCCTTGACACCGCCGGTCTTGACCATCTCATCGAAAACGATGTCGACGTCTCCCGGTCCGACGATGATCTGGAACATGCCGCCGGCAACGAAGGTGCCCTTGAGGTCAGGGTCCTTGTCCAGCGCCTTCTGGTCCACCTTGTCCATGTCGTTCAGGACGAGGCGCAAGCGAGTCGCACAGTGTGCGGCCGCGTTGATGTTGTCGGCGCCACCGACGTATGTCAGGACGTCTTTCGCCACGCGGGCGTGATCCATTGCCACCCGGGCTTCCTTTCTGTGGGAACTGATGACTCTGCGTTGAGCTCGACGGAAGGTTCCAGTGCGTTGGGGTCGTTCACCGACCCCGACACGCAGACCTGTGTCAAACGTTGGTCAGGCTACCCGGCCGCCCGGTGTTCCGCAACCGCCTTACGCCCGGCAAGTCGCCGGATCGCGGCCGGTCTCCGTACCCGGACGGCCGTCGCCCGTGTTCAGTCATAGAAGACGACGCCGCCCTCCTTCAGTCGGAGCGCACCACCGGTGATGAGTTCGGCGCCCGTCGCGCCGGGCGCCACGAAGCTGCGCAGCGTGAAGGCGACCTCGCCGTCGCCGACGAACACCTCCGTCACCGAGCGATCGTGCAGGACCTCCAGCCGCGGGCGCACGCCGGTCGGCACCGTGACGGTGCGGCGGTCACCATGCTGCGTGTAACGGGAGTGGGAGCGATCCACGACCAGCCGCGTGGCGGCGCCGTCGGAAACCAGCTCCACAGTGACGTAGCAGGTGTCGTCACCGATGCGCACGCCCCAGCGCTCAGCGTCGGAGTCCGCCTCCAGCTGCAGCCGCCACGAGCGGTGCCCCTCAAGCTCAGTGATGGCCGCGGAGCCCTCGAGCCGCTCCCCCACCGCGCTCAGCGCTGCGGCGTCACCGGGAAGCGGCTCCGCCGGCCGCTGCACCAGGCGTCCGCCGCGCAGGGCGAGCGTGCGGGGAACGGTGAGCGCGTGCACCCAGCCGCCGGTCTCAATCGAGGGCTGGTCGTCCTCGGAGGCGTTTCCGGCCCAACCGACCAGGAGCACCGGTCCGGGCTCTCCGGGCCGCCGTGCGAAGGCCTGGGGCGCGTAGAACTCGAAGCCGCGGTCGACTTCGGCGAAGGTGCCGTCGCACTCGCGCAGCTCGGTTCCCTCCAGCCTGCCGACCGTGTACACGCAGGGGAAGATGTTCTCGTACCCCTCGGCGTCGGGCCTAATGCCCTGCGGGCACCAGATCAGCACGTCCCGCTCCTGCCCGGTGAGCTCGTCCGTCAGGCGCACCAGGCCGGGGCACTCCCACATGTAGCCGAAACGGTCGAAGGCACCATCGGCGTCCGGGAACGTCAGCTCTCCCTCAAGCCTCCAGGAGAGCAGGTCCTCGGAGCGGTACAGCAGCGCGGCCCCGGTGAGGTCCTCGCGCTGCACGCCGAGAATCATGCGGAAGCTGCCCGGCACGTCCGGGTCGCGCCACACCTGGGGATCGCGGTAGTGGGAGGTGTACCCGGCCGGGTGGTCCGGCAGCAGCGGGTTGTCGGGCCACTTCACGAAGGCGTCCAGGTCCGCGCTGGTCACCAGGCACTGGCTGGCGGTGCGCTCATCGGTGACCGGGTCCTTGAGGTTCCCCGTGTAGAAGAACTGGTACGGAGCGCCGGCCGGGGCGGACGCCGCCTCCTCGTCCTCCAGCACGACGGCGCCGCCCGAGTAGGCACCGGAGAGGTCGTAGTAGGAGTCGGGGATGATCGTGGGATCGTGGTGGTTCCAGTTGAGCAGGTCCTGGGAGGAGGCGTGCCCCCAGTACACCAGCTTTCGGTGCGGGTGGAACGGGCTGAACTGGTAGAAGGCGTGGTAGGTGCCGGAGTCCACCAGCAGTCCATTGGGGTCATTGAGACGGCCGACGGGCGGTGCCAGGTGCACCACCGGGTAGTCGGGGTCGGCTGCTGCGTGCGAGCGGTTGATTGCCGCCAGGGCGGCTGCCCTCAGATCCTCGGTCATGTGGCGACACTAACAGTCGCCGACCGCGTCCCGGTTGAGAATGGCCGACGACGCCTCCGGTCACCGGAAGTGACCGGAACCAGGTCCGCGGAAGCGCCCGTCAGTGGAAGTACGGGATCAGGAGCCACAGACCGAACAGGGCGATCCCCACGACGCAGGCGATGAAGAATCCCGCAGCGACTTCGGCGATGTGCAGGCCTTCTACCTGACCCGCCTGCCGCTTCAGCCGGACTGCGGCGAGCATGCGTACGGCGGCGGAGGTGACGGCCATGATGAAGGCGGCGCCCGCCACGGTCACCAGGGTGACCAGCCCGAGCGAGTACCAGTCGATGCTCATAGCACGGCTCCTGTCTCCCGGTCCGTCGCGCCCGTTGAGCCCGCTCCCACGAGCTCGCGCTTGACCTGCTCGAGGGTCTTGGGGGCGCGTCCCAGCGCCGGGTCGGTCTGCTTGGCCACGACCACCTTGTCCGCGTCATTGACGTTGGAGAAGTCCACCTTGTTGTGGTTGGCCTGACGGATGATCAGCAGGGCGCTGAGCAGCAGCAGCGCGATCACGACGACCGTGCCGAGGATGCCGCCCCGCACCGCGATGAAGGAGGTCACCGCGCCGACCACGCCGGCGCACGGCAGCGTGATGAGCCAGGCGGTGCCCATCTTCCCGAAGGTGCCCCAGGAGACCTTGGCGCCGCGGCCCACGCCGGTGCCCAGGATGGAACCGGTGCAGATATGCGTGGTGGACAGGGCGAAGCCGAGGTGCGAGGAGGCAAGAATCGCGACCGTCGACGTCGTCTCGGCGGCGAAGCCCTGGGGCGGGTCGATGTGGACCAGACCCTTGCCCATGGTGCGCATGATGCGCCACCCACCGGAGTAGGTTCCCAGTCCTATCGCCGCTCCGGCGGCCAGAACCACCCACAAGTGTGGCCCGGATCCCGCCTCCTGGTATCCCCCGGCAATGAGCACCAGGGTGATCACCCCCATGGTCTTCTGCCCGTCGGAGGTTCCGTGGGCGAGCGCCACCATGGACGCGGAGATCCGCTGCCCGTAACGGAAGATCCTGTCGCTGAACTTGTCCATCGGACCGGCGATCCGGAAGGTAAGCCAGGTGGCGATGGCCGACGCCAATGCGGCAACGGTCGGAGCGATCAGCGCGGGCAGGATGATCTTCGACATGACGGTGCCCCAGTGCACCCCCTGGAACCCCGCGGCTACGACGACGGCGCCGATGAGCCCGCCGAACAGGGCGTGGGAGGACGAGGAGGGCAGCCCGAGCAGCCAGGTGGCCAGGTTCCACAGAATCGCGCCCGCAAGCCCTGCGAACACCATCGCGGGCGCCGCCTGGATCAGCGCGTCGTCAAACATGCCGTGGGAGATCGTCTTGGCCACCTCGGTGGACAGCGTGGCGCCGATGACGTTGAGGATCGCGGCCGTCAGCACGGCGCGCCGGGGTGTGAAGGCGCCCGTGGCCACGGACGTCGCCATCGCGTTGGACGAGTCGTGGAAGCCGTTGGTGAAGTCGAAGATCAACGCCGTGACGATGACCACGACCACGATGAAAAGGGTTGTACTCATGCCATTTCCGGTCGGGTGTGCGGGCGGACGGTCGTGACGGAGGCACTCCGCGCACTGCTCCTGCCCGGGCCGCGGTGACGCGGCCTGCCGTCATTCTTACCCCCGCAGCCGGGCCCCAGCAGCCCGGGCGGCCGGAATTCACCAACTGTTCACTCGGGGGCCGGCTCCAGCGGCACCTCCGGGGCCCGCCCGGTGGACCGGCTCACAGTCTCATACGGGCATGCACGCAAAGATCCGCAAAGAGGTCCACACCTCACCACCACCCCCGTCGAGCCGCCGGGCGATGAGTCTGGTTGAGCGATATGGTCACTCCCATGGCAGCCCGAAGTGGTAGCAAGAGTACGCGGCAGTCCCACAAGCGCCGGCGCGCTTCATCCGCGCCCCTGGACCTCGGTATCGACCTCGGCACGACGCGCACCGTCGTGGTCCGCGCTGACCGGGGAAACTATCCCGTGATCGGCTTCGCCGACACGGAAGGAGATATTCATGAGTTCTTCCCCTCGTTGACCGCACTGACCGATGAGGGACTCGTGCACGGCTTCGAGGCCCGTGCCGCCGCCCGTCGCGGTGCCCCGTTGCTGCGCAGCCTCAAGCGACTGCTCTCCTCCCCCACCGTGACCGCGCAGACGCCGGTTCGGCTCGGCGAGTCCACCTTCACCGTCTCCGAGCTGCTGACCGACTTCCTTGTCACCATGCGCTCCCACCTGCTGGCCTCCGACGACCTGGAGGGCGCGGACCCCAGCAGTGAGGACGCCAATATCGTCGTCGCCGTACCCGCGCACGCCTACGGCGCCCAGCGCCTGATCACGCTCGACGCCTTCCGCGAGGCCGGCTTCAACGTCACTGCCATGCTCAACGAGCCCAGCGCCGCCGGCTTCGAGTACACCCACCGCAAGTCGGCGACCGTCTCCTCCCGGCGCACGCGCGTGCTGGTGTACGACCTGGGCGGCGGCACCTTCGACACCTCATTGGTCGACGTGCGCGGCCACCTGCATGAGGTACTGGCCTCGCGCGGCGTCGGCGACCTGGGGGGCGACGACCTGGACCTGCTGCTGGCACAGCTCGCGCTCCAGCGCGCCAACCTGGCCGAGGAGGAGCTGACCACCATGGAGCTGGATGACCTGCTCGATCAGTGCCGCGACGTCAAGGAGGCCATGGCGCCCCAGACACGTCGCCTGGTCATCATCCTGCGCGGGAAGGACGTGGTGCTGCCGGCAACCGACTTCTATGAGGCCGCGACTCCCCTGATCCAGCGCAGCCTCGACACCATGGCCCCGCTGATCGGCCGCCTGGACGACGGCGGTCCCGACCTGGCGGATATCGCCGGCATCTACCTGGTTGGCGGTGCGTCCGCCTTCCCGCTGGTCCCGCGGCTGCTGCGCGAGCGCTTCGGGCGCAGGGTTCACCGCTCGCCTTATCCGGGCGCCTCCACCGCGATCGGCCTGGCCATCGCCGCCGACCGCACCTCCACAATGGCCCTGACCGACCGCCTCTCGCGCGGCTTCGGCGTGTTCCGGGAGGCCGACGGCGGTGCCCGCACCGTGTTCGACGCGCTCCTGACCGAGGAGTCCGTCCAGGAGCGCGCCGACGGCGAGCACGGAACGGTGATCACGCGCAGGTACCCGGCCGTGCACAACATTGGTCGCTTCCGGTACGTCGAGTGCGCCGGGGTCGATGAGTCGGGCGAGCCGCGCGGTCAGCTGGCCCCCTACGAGGACGTCCTGTTCCCCTTCGACCGCTCGCTCAGGGACACGGACGACCTCCGGACCGTGGCGGTCCACCGCCTTGGTGGCGGCCCGATGGTCGAGGAGCGTTATGAGATCGACGGGGCGGGGCTCATCCGCGTGACCCTGACCGACCTGTCGGACGGCTACTCCCGCACTTACGTGCTCGGCCGCCGTACCGCATGAGCGCCTGAGCCTCACCACGTTGCTCGGCATGCCATGGACGGCGTGCCGGGCAACGGGCCGTCCTGGTGCATTTGGCGCGAGTCGGCGAGTCGGGTTCCCACCCCGGGCGGGGTGATGCGCACCCGTCAGGCGTGCGCCAGGTCGGACACCCGCGTCAGCGCCGCGGTCTCCTCCGGCTCCAGGGCGAGGGACAACGCCTCAAGGATCGGGGCCAGCTGTGAACTCGTGCGGGCGGAGGCGAGCGGGCAGACGACCCCCGGCCGGTCGCGCAGCCACGCCAGCGCGACCGCGGCGGGGGCAACCGCGTGCGCGGCCGCAACTTCGCGAACCACGTCCACAACCGCGAAGAACTCCGGGTGCAGGTAGTCCCGCACCCAGGCGCCCCGCGCAGACTCCGGCTCGGCACCCGGCCGGTACTTTCCCGTCAGGAAGCCCGAGGCCAGGGAGAAGTACGGGACCAGGCCCATGTGATGCGCCGCCGCCACCTCGCCGCGATTGCCCGGGCCCTCGACGTCCTGCCGGTGCACCAGGTTGTAGTGGGGCTGCAGCGCAATCGGCGGTGCGAAGTCGTTGGCGGCGGCGATGGCGCACCACTCATCAATCCGATCGGGCGTGTAGTTCGACAGTGCCACGTGACGGGTCTTGCCGGCCAGGCGCACCTCCTCGAATGCCGCGACGGTCTCCTCCAGGGGCGTGTCGCCGTCATCGAAGTGGGCGTAGTAGAGATCGACGTAGTCGGTCTGGAGACGGTCCAGGGACTCGTCGATGGCGAAGTAGATGTTCTCGACTGCCAGGCCCGTGCGGTCGGGCTTCGTGGACACCTTGGTGGCGATCACTACGTCATCGCGCCGACCGCGCGAGCGCAGCCAGTTTCCGATGACCGTCTCGGACTCGCCGCCGTGATGGCCCGGGGCCCAGTGGGAGTAGCCGTCGGCGGTGTCGATGAGATTGCCATCCGCGTCCACATAGGCGTCCAGGATGCGGTGCGAGGTGGCCTGATCCGCCGTCCAGCCGAATACGTTGCCGCCCAGTCCGATGGGGCTGACGTTCAGGTCGGACGCCCCCACAGTCCTGGTAGTCATGGCCCCGCCCCCGGTCACCGGCCGCCTACACCGCCTGCTGCCGCGCTGCGCGCCGCTTGGCCAGCTCGTCCTCGACGACGGGGCCGTCGGCGGCGTGCTCGACCGGCAACTCGGCGAGGGACCCCTCGATCTCGTGCCAGACACGCCCCACCGCGATTCCGAACACGCCCTGGCCGCCCTGAACCAGGTCGACGACCTCGTCCGCGCTCGTGCACTCATATACCGAGGCGCCGTCGCTCATCAGTGTGATGGAGGTCAGGTCCTCGACGCCGCGCTCGTGCAGCGCCTGGACCGCCACCCGGATCTGCTGAAGCGAGACCCCGGTGTCCAGCAGCCGCTTCACGATCTTGAGCAGCAGGATGTCGCGGAAGGCGTACAGGCGCTGCGAGCCGGACCCCTTGGCGGAGCGGATGGAGGGCTCTACCAGGCCGGTGCGCGCCCAGTAGTCGAGCTGGCGGTAGGTGATGCCGGCGGCCCGGCAGGCCACGGGACCGCGGTAGCCGGTGTTCACATCCAGCTGCGGGAGCGGGTCGCCGAAGAGCATCCCCTGCGTGTGCTGGGGTGCGGTTGCGTGAAGACTCGCTTCGTTGGCGCTCACTGGCCGGCTCCTGTCGACATCGGGACGCGCGCTGGGGCGCGCGCACGGGCCGGTCCGCCCGGCCACGGCACCACGATAGAACCCGAGCGGTGTTCACTCAACGACTGGCACGCCGATCGAGTGGCTTTGAGTTCAGGTTGAGGTTCAGGGTCGGCTTCCGCACCGCGCAAGACACGCAGAATCGCGCGGCACACACACCACATCCCACACATGTCGTGTGACACAGTCCACAACAGTAATCACACCAGTCACACGCGTACCGCGTGTCGCGGCTCTACAGGGAAGAGGCATCCTCGGCGACGATTCCGTCCAGCACCCGGCGCCACTGCCGCAGACGACGCTGCAGCGCCTCCTCACCCAGGTCGAGGCCGCGTATCCGTAGCAGCGCACTGGTGGCGAGTATCGGTACGCCCAGAGTGCGAGCGAGCACCAGGGCATCACTGGGCGTGCAGGGCACCGCCGTCGACTGGGCGGGGGTATCGGTATCGAGTGCGGCCGAGGCACACATGCCGCCATCCGCATCGACGTCGAGCACCACATGGAGCACCGTCGATCCGAAGGCATCCACGCAGGCGGACAGGAAGGGGGCCCAGCTCGGGCCACTGGACCATTCCGGCGCACTCAGCAGGAGGCCGTCCCGGGCACCGACGGGCACGGCGAGCATGCCCGGGCCACCGTCCTCCATCAGGACAGCGACCAGGCCCGAGTCTGGGACCGTTGAACGTATTCCCATGAGCGTCATGGTCCGCACGCCACATAATCTATGCGGCCGACGACGCTGCTGTCCCGGGAACAGCGCTACGTGTGCTGTTTGCGACTCGGGCGGCCGGCTCCGCGGTTCAGCGCAGTGCCTCCACTGCGTGGTGCAGCAGGCTGGCATGCAAGTCTGCGAGCACGCCTGCGAGTTCCGCGGCAGCGTCCTCACCCGCATTCCTCGACCGGTTGCGCTTGTGCTGGGTCGCCAAGTCGATCGCATCGGCCTCACGCTCAGCGGCGCTGCGCACAGCCCTCAGGTTGCGCAGCGGGATACCCAGTCGGCCCGCCCGCAGCGCGAGCGAGACGGTGGTGAGCGCACGGGAGTCGAAGTGCCCGTGAGCATCCGGCGTGATCACGCCTATGGCCACCAGTTCTTCGATCTGCTCCAGGGTGGCCCCCGAGTGGTGCACCAGATCAGCGGCGTCAAGGGCACCGGAGACCGCGTGCCCGCCGGATGCCACCACCCGGGCGACGGGGGCGGGCGGCGGCGCATTGACGGCACCGTCCAGTTCCTGCAGGCGCTCGCGGATGACCGACAGGGGCAGGTACTCGTCGCGCTGCGCGGTGAGGGCGTAGCGCAGCCGCTCAACATCGGCCTTCGAGTAGCGCCTGTAACCGTTGCCTACCCGGTGCGGGGAGATGAGGCCCTCGGACTCCAGGTACCGGACCTTGGAGACCGACAGGGCGGGGAACTCCCCCTTGAGGAGCTCGACTACCTCCCCGATCTTCATGGCGGGCTCGCGGGACACTCCCCGCGGCCAGGGATCGAGCTTCGCCTCGCGCGCAGGCCCGTCGGCTGCGCGCCTGGCAGCGACGCTGGTCACTGGGCGGCCCGATGCCGCGGCGAGGGGTGGTAGGTCATCCGGTACTTACCGATCTGGACCTCGTCTCCCGCACGCAGTGCAGCCTGCTCGACGCGCTGCCGGTTCACGTAGGTGCCATTGAGAGAACCCTGATCGCGCACGGAGAAACCGCCGTCGGGCAGCGCGGTGAACAAGGCGTGCTTGCGTGAAACCGTCACGTCGTCGAGGAAGATGTCCGCGCGGGGGTGGCGGCCCACAGTGGTCTCCGTGCTCTCGGCCGAGTCGAGCAGGAAGCGCGCACCCGTGGTCGGCCCCTGCTGCACCAGCAGCAGCGCGGTCCCCGGCGGGAGCGCCGCGATGGCGGCGCGGTCCTGCGGGGAGATACCCACGGACGGGAGCTCGGGCTCCACCGGGACACCCACGGCCCCAAAGGCCTGAGTCGAGGTGGGATCCGGTTCCATCGGCGTACTCGACATCTGTTCCCCTCCGGTCGGGCGGTGCCCGTCGCACCGCTGTGGTTCCACCATACCGTTGCCGTGATGCGCCGCCGCAATGTGCGGGCCGCGAATCAACGAGCTGTTCGCTCCGGACCTGACTCTGGTTCGGCCCGCATCAGTTCCACCGCTGCTCTGCCCGACCCGGCTCCGCCCACAGCACGTGGTACACGCCCTCCGGGTCGTCTACCCGGTGGTAGGTGTGTGAGCCGAAGAAGTCCCGCTGTCCCTGAATCAGCGCGGCGGGCAGCCGCTCGGCGCGCAGCTGGTCGATGTATGCAAGCGATGCGGCGAATGCCGGCGCCGCCACGCCCGCCCGGGCCGCGATGGCGACGACCTCACGCCATGCGGGCAGGACCTCGCGCAGCGCGTCCGCGAACACCGGCGCGGTCAGGAGGCTGGCGAGCTTGGGGTCGTCACCGTAGGCACGGGTGATGTCGTCCAGGAAGCGGGCACGGATGATGCACCCGCCGCGCCAGATCCTGGCCATTGCGCCCAGGTCCACGTCCCAGCCGTGCTCGGCGGAGGCGGTGGCGATCTCGTCGAAGCCCTGGGCGTAGGCGGCGATCTTGGAGCCGTACAGGGCCTGGCGGACGGAGTCTACGAAGGCGGCGCGCTCGGCCGCGGAGGAGATCCCGGCACCCGTGGTGCCTGCCTCCAGGCCGGCCTGGCGCACCGCGGCGCGCTGCGCCGTCGAGGAGGATGCGGCGCGCGCGAAGGTGGCCTCGGCGATGGCGGGGACGGCCACCCCGAGCTCCAGTGCGGTGCGAGTGGTCCAGGCGCCCGTGCCCTTCTGCCCGGCGGCGTCCACGATCACGTCGACGAACGGGGCGCCGGTGGCAGGATCCACCCGGTCGAGGACCTCGGCGGTGACGTCGATCAGGTATGAGTCCAGCTCGGAGCGCTTCCAGTCGCGGAAGACGCCGGCGATCTCGGGGACGCTCATCCCGGCCACTCGCCGCAGAGCAGGTCGTAGGCCTCGGCGATAAGCTGCATGTCGGCGTACTCGATGCCGTTGTGCACCATCTTCACGAAGTGGCCGGCGCCGCCGGGGCCGACGTGCGTGCAGCACGGTACGCCGTCGACGTGGGCGGAGATGGACTCCAGCAGCGGCCCGAGGCGCTCGTAGGAGGCAGCGGTTCCGCCCGGCATGATCGACGGTCCCAGCAGCGCCCCCTCCTCGCCGCCGGAGACCCCCCATGCCGACGAAGTGAATGCCCTGCTCCCGCAGCGACTCCTCACGGCGCTCGGTGTCCTGGTAGTAGGTGTTGCCGGCATCGACGATGATGTCGCCCGGCTCGAGCAGCTCACGCAGCTGCTCGATCACGGCCTCCGTGCCCGCACCCGCCTGCACCATGATGATGACCGCGCGCGGCCGACGCAGCGAGGCCACGAAGGCGGCCGGGTCGGCCGCCGGAACGAACTCGCCCTCGCCGCCGTGGGTGTCGATGAGCCGCTCGGTGCGGGCGGGAGTGCGGTTGAAGACCGCGACGGAGTGACCGTGGCGGGCCAGGTTGCGGGCGAGGTTCGCGCCCATCACCCCCAAGCCGTAAACACCGATGTCCGCCGATGCCGGCTGCGGGACGAAGTCGCTCGCTGAACTCATCGATATCCCCTTCTGCCCGTCAGCCGGGCCGTGGTTGTGGGATCGGGTAGTGGCTGGGCGCGGCGCGGGCCGCGCACCCGAGGCCCGTAGAGCCTACCGTTGCGCCCGCCTCGGCGCACGGCGGCCGCGCGTCGTGACCGGCCCTGTCAGGCACCCCCTGCCGGCCGACGCGCGCGGCGCCCCGGCCGCCCCGCGTTTTAGAGTGGGGGCTACCGGCTCCGCGTCGCGGCCCCGCCGCCTGTTGCGCATCCGCGCGGGAGCGGAGCCGGGTCGAAGTCACTGCCAGGGAAGAAGAATCAGGAAGGCGCAGAAGGCACCCGTGGACCTGCCCCAAACCTCTACTGCACTCACCCCGTCCGGAGGCGCCCCGGCTGGCGCCACAGGGTTGCGGGGCAATCCGTTGCTGGATGCCCGCGACCTACGTCTGCCCCGTATCGCCGACCCGTGCGTGCTGGTCATGTTCGGCATCACCGGCGACCTCGCCAGGCGCAAGCTGCTGCCGGCCATATACGACCTGGCCAACCGCGGCCTGCTCTCCCCCAGCTTCTCGCTGGTGGGCGTGGGGCGGCGCCACTGGTCCGACGACGACATGCGCGCCTACGTGGCCGAGGCGGTGCGCGGCGGCGCCCGCACTCCGTGGCGGCAGGCGATCTGGGACCAGCTGGCCGCCGGCATGCGGTTCGTCGAGCTGGCCTCCTTCGACGACGACGCCGCTTATGGGCGGCTGACGCGCACCGTCACCGGCCTGGACGCCACCCGCGGCACCGGCGGCAACCGCGCCTTCTACCTGTCGGTGCCCCCGGCCTGGTTCTCCGCCGTCACCGAGCACGTGGCCGCCTCCGGCCTGGTCGACGAGGTACCGGGCTCCTGGCGGCGGGTGATCATTGAGAAGCCCTTCGGCCACAACCGCGCCAGCGCGCAGGAGCTGGACGCCGTCGTCTCCCGGATCGTGCGCCCGGACGACGTCTTCCGCGTGGACCACTACCTGGGCAAGGAGACGGTGCAGAACATTCTGGCGCTGCGCTTCGCCAACACGATGTTCGAGCCCCTGTGGAACCAGCGGTACGTGGACCACGTCCAGATCACCATGGCGGAGGACATCGGCATCGGCACCCGGGCCGGCTACTACGACACGATCGGCTCTGCGCGGGACGTCATCCAGAACCACCTGCTGCAGCTGCTGGCCCTGACCGCCATGGAGGAGCCGATCAGCATGCGCGCCTCCGCCATCCGCTCCGAGAAGGAGAAGGTGCTGGCCGCGGTGAAGCTGGAGCGGGCGGGCGAGCTCGACCTGGACGCGACCACCGCCCGCGGCCGCTACGAGGCCGGCTTCCAGGGCGGTGTCCCCGTGCGCGGGTACCTCGAGGAGGACGGCGTGGCGGATGACTCCCGCACGGAGACCTTCGCCGCCGTGCGCCTGGAGATCGCCAACCGCCGCTGGGCGGGCGTCCCGTTCTACCTGCGCACCGGCAAGCGGCTGGCACGGCGGGTGACGGAGGTGGCCGTGGTGTTCAAGCGGCCCCCCTTCCTGCCCTTCAACGACGCGGCCACGGCCGGCCTGGGCGCGAACACCATCGTGCTGCGCATCCAGCCGGATGAGGGCATCACCATGCGCATGGCCTCGAAGGTCCCCGGTACGCAGATGGAGCTGCGCGACGTGACCATGAACTTCGGCTACGGCGCATCCTTCAACGAGGAGTCTCCGGAGGCCTACGAGCGGCTCATCCTGGACGCGCTGCTCGGTGACGCACCGCTGTTCCCCCAGCAGCGCGAGGTGGACCTGTCCTGGCGGATCCTCGACCCGGTGATCGAGCACTGGGCCGCCAATGGGGCGCCGGAGGGCTACCGGCCCGGCTCCTGGGGCCCGCCGACCGCCCACGACCTGCTTGCCCGCGACGGCCGCATTTGGAGGCGTTCATGATCATCAGGCTCACCGAGACCACCACCGACGAGATCGTCTCCACGCTCCTGTCCGAGGGAGTCAGCAGCGGCTCACGCGTGCTCACACTGGTGATCGACACCGACCGCGCCGGTCTTGAGGACGCCCTGGTGGCGGCCCATGGGGCCAGCCTCGACCACCCCTGCCGCATCGTCGCGGTCGTGTCGCCGACCAGCGCCGACGGCGACGCCGACGACGACGACCGGCGGCACAACGGGCACCGCCCGGATGCGACCGTCGGCCATCTTGACGCCGAGATCCGGATCGGGCACGACGCCGGGGCCGGCGAGACGCTGGTGCTGTTCCCGGAGGGCGAGGCGGCACGCCACGCCGACACCCTGGTGGTGCCCTTCCTCCTCCCTGACGTGCCCGTGGTCACCTGGTGGCCGTATGCGCCGCCGACGCGGCCCGCCACCAGTCCGCTCGGAGCGCTGGCCACTACCCGCATCACCAACACGCCCTCTCAGCCGGACCCGTCCTCCGCCCTGGCGGCCCTGGCCCCCGAGTACACGCGCGGCGACATCGACCTGGCCTGGACCCGCATCACCCTGTGGCGCGCCATGGTCGCGTCCACGCTGGACTCGCTGCTGTGCGCCGGGGAGATTCGGGGAGTGGTCGTCGCCGGCGAGCCGCACAACGCCTCGGTGTCCCTGATGATCCGCTGGCTGCGACTGCGCCTGGGCGTAGCTGTGGAGCGAGTGGACGCCCCCGACATCCCCGGGATCGCCACCATCACCGTGCGCACGGACTCCGGCGACCTGGTGATCACCCGCAAGGATCACGAACGGGTGATGATCACCCGTCCCGGCATCGAGCGCCCACAGGTCGTGACCATGGCCCGCCGTGAGCCCGTGGCCACCATGAATGAGGAGTTGCGCAGACTGAGCCCCGACCTCGTCTATGAGGAGGTTCTGGCCACCTTCCTGAAGGACTCCGCGCTAACCGCCGACGCCGAAGAAGGGACCGATCTTTGAACACGAACGCCGCCGCCATCAACGCCGCTGCCGCCGCCCTGCCCGCTGCGGCCGTGATGGTGCACGAGACACTCGCCGAGGCGGCCATGGCCGCAGCCCGACTCACCGCCCGGCTGCTGGCCGCCGCTTGCGCTGAGCGCGGCTGCGCCCATCTGGCGCTGACCGGTGGCTCCGGCGGCGAGGCGCTCGCCGCCGCGCTCCCGGCGGCCCTGTCCGACGCGGGCATAACGCCTGCTGCAGGGCTGGACCTGATCCACCTGTGGGAGGGCGACGAGCGCTTCGTCCCTGCGGGCGACGCCGACCGCAATGACCTGCTGGTAGCGGGCCTGCTGGCCGCCGGCCTGCCTGAGGGCAACGTGCATCGGCTCCTGGGACCCGAGCAGGTCGACTCCGTGGATGCCGCGGCCCGAGCGCTCGCGGACGACTTCCACCGGCACGGCCCCGCGGACGGCCGCTTCGACGTCGTGCACCTGGGGCTCGGCCCGGACGCGCACGTGTGCTCACTGTTCCCGGGGCACCCGGCCGCGCCCACCACTGGAGCGGATGTCGTCGCCGTGCACGACTCCCCCAAGCCGCCGCCCGAGCGCGTTTCCTTCACCTTCGACGTGCTGCACCGCGCACGCCACGTGCTGGTGGTCGCCGGGGGCGCAGGCAAGGTCGAGGCGGCGACGAAGGGCCTGGGAGCGCCCGATATCGTCCTCGCCCCGGCCTCGGGTGCCCGGGGCGAGCAGACCGTCTGGTACTTGGACCGGGCGGCCGCCGCCGGCGTGCCCGCCTGATCCGGACCGATTCCGTCCGCCCCGCGCCCGAGCCGGCCCGAGGCACTCGCCGATGTCCACAGGCACCGCCTGCGGCGGGCCCTCGGGCGGGCCTGTGGACACCCGCGGGTTGCGCCTATACAGACGAACGCGACTCGGATACCGTATTTGTATGAGAATCCAACCAATTGGCTCATCCGACCTGACCGCCTCCAACCTCATCCTCGGCCTGATGCGCATTAAGGAGCTCAGCGACGCCGAGATCCGCGACCTGGTGGCCACCGCCCGCGGCGCGGGCATCACCATGTTCGACCACGCCGACATCTACGGCCGCGACCACGCCTGCGAGGAGCGCTTCGGCTCGGCCCTGAACTGGTCGGCCACCGAGCGCGAGCAGGTGGTGCTGCAAACCAAGTGCGGCATTCGCTGGGGCTGGTTCGACTTCTCCGCCCAGCACATCCTTGAGTCCGTCGACGCCTCCCTCAAGGCGCTGCAAACCGACTACCTGGACGTGTTGCTGCTGCACCGTCCCGACGCGCTGGTCGAGCCGGAGGAAGTGGCCGCCGCCTTCGACTCCCTCGCCGCCTCCGGGAAGGTGCGCCACTTCGGCGTCTCCAACCACACGCGCGGCCAGCTGGAGCTGCTGCGCGCCACCGTGGACCAGCCGCTGCTCGTCAACCAGCTGCAGCTGTCCCTGACGCATGCGGACATGATCGCCGAGGGCGTGGCCCTGAACATGCGCCACGACCAGTCGGTGGTGCGCACCGACGGCATCCTCGACTACTGCCGCCTGACCAACACCACAGTTCAGGCCTGGTCCCCCTTCCAGTCCGGTGACGGCTCCGGCCCGTTCCTGGGCAACCGGGAGCGCTACGGCGAGCTGAACGACGTCGTGGACCGCCTGGCCGCCGAGTACGGCGTGACCCCGGAGGCGATTGCCACCGCCTGGATCACCCGCCACCCCGCCCGTATTCAGGTGGTGCTGGGCACCACCCGCCCGGACCGGGTCGAGGCCGCGGCCGCCGGCTCCGACCTGGAGCTGACTCGCGAGCAGTGGTACGAGGTCTTCCGCGCCGCCGGCTACATCGTTCCCTGAGCCGCCTCCGGCCGCGGAACCCGCCCATCATGCTGCCTCGTCTCCACCGATCCGCCCGGACGGTGCCGGCGGCCTGCGCGCTTGCGGCAGCGCTCGCCCTGACTCCGTGCGCGGTCTGGCCCCCGGCGGCAGCGGATACCGCGAGTTCGGCGGATGCGCCAACCGCGGCCGCTGTCTCCTGGGACGAGCGCGAGCGGCTCGTGCTGGGCGCGGCGGAGGCCTTGGACGCGCTCGAGGCCTTGCCGGAGGACTCCCCCGCCGCCGTCTCCTGGGGTGAGGGGGGTTCGCGCACCGGCTGGTTCGGCCAGGCGTGGATGGACGTCGACGGCGACGGCTGCGACACCCGCAATGAGATCCTGGCCCGGGACCTGACCGACGCGGACTTCTCCCGCGAGGACGGCACGCAGGACATCGAAGCCGGGCGCGGTCAGGGGGCGGCCGTCTGCCCCGACGCCACGGTCTGGTTCGGCACTCTGCACGACCCGTACACCGGCGACGAGATCGCCTTCGAGCGGGGACAGGACACCTCCGACGCCGTTCAGATCGACCACGTGATCCCGCTGAACTACCTGTACGCGCACGGGGCCTGGCAGTGGAATCAGCGCCGGCGTCTGCTGGTCGCCAATGATCCATTGAATCTGCTGGCGGTGGATGGCGCGGCCAATCAGGAAAAGTCCAACTGCGGCCCGGCCACCTGCCCGGCCGGTTCTACGGAGACGGGAACTTGGACCACCGCCACCGGGCCGGGCTGGTGGCCGCCCAATACCGGCTTCCGCTGCGAGTATGCCCAGCGCTTCGTCAGTGTGGCCGCCGCCTACGGGCTGGGCCTGCCCGAGGCCGACGTCACCGCCCTGCGCGAGGTTCTGACCGACTGCGCTGCCGGTGGCGACGGCGCCCCCTCCGCCCTGGAACGCGCACACCGGATCGGCGCCGACGTGGCTGTGGCTGTGGCCGGCAACCGCTCGTACCTGCTCGCCTGTGCCGCGGGCTCGTTGCTGATCGGTGCGGGACTGGTGGCCCGCGGACGCGCCGCCCTCCCCCGCCAGCGCACTTCTCACCGAGATCGGTAGATCTTACGTACCGAGGTCGGTAGATCTTACGTACCGAGGTCGGTAGAAGTGGCACTGAGGCCCAACGCCCGATCCTCTAGGATCGGACACGTGGCGGATACCCAGTCGGACCGAACGACCGGAAGCGACAGTCGGAGCGCTCCCGACGCCAACGATCCTGCGTCGGCGCGGGTTGACGTGTGGCTGTGGAGCGTGCGGCAGGTCAAGTCACGCTCCGCCGCGACCGCGGCCTGCCGCGCCGGTCATGTGCGCATCAACGGAGAAGCCGCCAAGCCGTCCCAGCACGTCAAGGTAGGCGATGAGATCCGCTACCGCGTGCAGGGTTTCGATCGCCTTCTGCGGGTGGAGCGCATCCTGGTTAAACGGGTGGGCGCGCCGATCGCCCGCACCGCATACACCGACTTCTCCCCGCCGCGGCCGACGCCACTGGACGCGCCGGCGGCAATCATCCGGGATCGCGGCGCCGGCCGTCCCACTAAGAAGGAACGCCGCCAGCTCGACGCATTGCGCGCCACGCGAGGATCCGCCGTGGACATCGAGCACATTCTCGACCAGGACTAGCAGGAGCACCCGATGCCGCCATCCGCTCGCGCCACCCTCGGCGCTGCCACGATCGTCGCCCTCAGCGCTGTGGGGGCGTTGGCGGTTCGCCGCCGCGAGCTGGGACCCGGGCTGGAACGCGTTGCCCATGAGCTGCGGGCCCCTCTGCTCGTGATCGGCCGGGGGCAGTCCGGGGAGCCTGAGGACCTGCCCGCCGACTTCTCCACGCTGCTGTCAAACCGACTTCCTGCGAGAGTGTTCCCCGCCCGCCTGGGCAGACGTGAGACCGCATCCTGGCAGGGACGGGAGGTTCCTGTCTGGGTTTATGAGGCTGCGAACCGTCAGCAGGCCTCACCCAGCGGCGCCCTGATTTGGCTCCACGGCGGCGGACACGTCGGGGGCAGCCCGGCCCAGGACCACCTACTGTGCTCCCGCATCGCACGGGAGCTGAGCATCCTGGTGGTTTCTGTCGACTATCGGCTCGCTCCGGCCCATCCCTACCCCGCCGCCCTGGACGACGCCGACGCGGTCCTGCGGTGGTTGGGGCACCGGGCCGACGACTTGGGCGTGGATCCCGCGCGGATCGCCGTAGGCGGCGCCAGCGCCGGCGGCGGGCTGGCCGCAGCCCTGGCGCAACGCGCTCTGGATGAGGGCATCCCCCTCGCCTTCCAGCTCCTGATCTACCCGATGCTAGATGACCGTACCGGCGCCGGCGGAGTGGAGACTCCCGGGCGCGGAGAGTTCGTGTGGACCGCCCGCCGCAATGCCGAGAGCTGGGGCGCCTATCTGGGTCGCCCGGTCCAGTCCGCCCCGCCCCCGTCCGACGCCCCGGATTCGGCGCTGGGCCGTTGGGCGGTGCCGGCACGGCGCAAGGACCTGTCCGCCTTGCCGGACGCCTGGATCGGCGTCGGGGAGCTGGATCTGTTCCTGGATGATGACCGCGCATATGCCGAGCGCCTGCGTCAGGCCGGGGCGCGCGTCCAGCTGCGAGTGGAGCCGGGTATGTATCACGGAGCCGACTACTGCACCTGGTCGGCCGCCATGCGGGACTTTCGCGCTGAGGCCGTGTCCGCATTGGGAGCGGCCTTGAACAGCCCGTGTTGAGCAGTGGCGCCCGGTGTGGCGCCGCGTACAGCAGGACTACTGGCCCTGGCAGCGCCGGGTCGGATCGGCGTCAGCCGAGCCGGTCCAGCAGGACGTCGATGGTGCGCAGGACCCCGTTGTCAGTGTTCGCCGGCGCGATCCAGTGGGCGACGGCTTGAATGCCGGGGTGGGCGTTGGCCATGGCGAAGGACAGTGCGGCGTGGTCGTACATGTCCAAGTCATTGAGGTAGTCACCGAATACCGCCGTCTGCTCCGGGGTGATGCCGGTGCGCTCCTGTAGGGCGGCCAGTGCCCGGCCCTTGGACGCGGCACGGGGCATGAGGTCGGTCCAGTGCTCGCCGGAGACCACGGCCTGAACGCCGGGGACGGCGGTCTTCAGTGCCTGGGAGCTGCCGGCCTCGACGTCGCCGAAGTCGTAGACGGCCACCTTCAGGGTGCGGTCCAGTGGCACGGCCAGCAGGTCGTCGACTACCTCGAGCTCGTGGTAGTAGCGGGAGACCTCCTCCACGAACGGCGGGTCCTGCCGGTCGATGTAGGCGCAGTCGACTCCGGCCAGGACGGCGCCGACGTCGTAGCCGTCGATGCGCAGGTCGCGGGTGGTGTCGACGGCGGCGATCGTGTCATCGACGCTTATCGTCTCGCAGTGGATCACCTGGTCGCCCTGAACCACCAGGGTGCCGTTCTCAGCGATGATCGGTGAGCGTGACACCGCCTCACCGAGCACGGCGCGCAGGTTGGCGAGTTGGCGACCGGAGGCCGGGGCGAACAGCACTCCGTGCGCTTGCATGCGGGCGACGGCGTCGGCGAAACCGGCCGGCAGCAGGCCGTTTCCGTCGAGCAGCGTGCCGTCCATGTCCGAGACGACCAGGCGCAGGTCTATGGGCGCTGACGGCAGCAAGGGGCGACTGATACCGGGGGCGGGAGGTACGGAACTTGTCACGGCGAAGATTGTTCCAGACGACGGCGGTGCGCGCCGTCTCCGCCAGGTCGCGGATACGGCGCGCACCGCCGACCGGAGCGGCTTGGTCCTGCAGCAGTCCCGACCGCCGCCGCTATGGGCGCCAGATACGCGGCTCCGGCTCAAGCAGCCGGGCCGCATCGGCAGCCGCGCAGTCGGCCAGGCTCACGCAGCGAAGCGCCGGGTCGTCGTAGGTCGAGTAGTAGTAGGTGCCGGTGCGCGTTGAGAAGCAGCCGGTGTACAGCGTGCGCTCGTAGGCGCCGTCGGCCATGAGCGCGGCCCCATCCACCATGGAGACGTTGCCGAGCGTGTGGAACATGCGGGAGACGTTCTCCGCCTCGTTGTCCTTAACCGGGTAATGGGCGTTGAGGAATGCGGCCTTGGCGAATCTTGACGGCGAGTAGTAGTCGCCGGGTATTCCCCGCATGCCGGCGCCGGACCCGAAGGGCGTGAGTTCGGCGTCGCGCCAATGGGCGGCATCGGGAAGGTCGCCGCTGGCGGTGATGAAGGTGCGCAGATTCTCCATGTGCCAGTCGAAGGTGGGCTGGTTGGCCAATGCGTCCACCGGGTTGTGGTGAATGTGCATGCCGTCCTTCATGTATTCCACCACGATGCTGCGCCGCCCGTCGCCGATGATCCAGTGCAGTAGCGAGACGCCGAGGCTGTCACTGACCGGTTTGGCCACGATGGCCGTCTCCGCCAGCGCCGCCTCCGCCTCGTCGACGCTGGTGAAGTTGGCGGCGATCCACAGCGGGAACTCATAGGCGGCCACATTCGTCTTGCCGACCACCGGCCCGTCCTGGTAGCAGGCGTAGCCGGGGAAGTTCAGCCCGGCGACGGCCAGGCCGGCGTCGTTGCCGCAGTCGAAGTACAGGGGGTAGTCCTCGTAGACGATGCCCATGCCGATCACCGCGTGTGCTGCCGGAGCGTCCTCGCCGAACGCCGAGCGGATCATGAAGCCCGGGGGCACGACGACGACGCGCTCGCCGTAGGAGGTGCTCCAGTCCAGGTTTCGCCCGAAGTACATATTGCCTTCATTGTCCGTGAACCTGATTCCCGTGCACATGGGAGCCTCTTTTCATGTGTGAGCACTGATGAAGTATTGACTGGGTGGCGTCGGCCGACCACCTGGGAGGCAATTTAGTACGCCACTCATGCAACCGTGGGAGAATTCACCAATTCGATACGGCGAGCACCCAATCTGGGAAAACAATGAAATTAGGCTGCGGTTTTCCGGGACGTAAACGCGGCATCAATCTGGCTCCTCGCGTTTGAGAGTTCGCCATGCCGGTTCGGAGGGTCGGAGAGGCGTAAGCGCCTCACCCCTCCCCACGCACAGACCCAGTTCCGGCAGACCCCTGGTGGGCAAGCCCGAAGTCCACCGCACCCAGAACTCGAAGCGCCGCTATATCTCGGAGTGCTGCTTCACGCGAGACCTCGGCAGCTCCCGTCCGGCAATCAGCTCCGCCACGCGGAACACCTCCTCCAGGTCCGGGGTCTGACCAAGGTAGGTCAGCCGGTACAGGAAAGTGCCCACCAGCATGTCCACGGAGGTCTCCGGGTCCGGTCCGTTCCACGCTCCGGTGTCCACCGCGCGGGCGACGGCGGCAATCGCCCCGTCCCGCAGGGGCGCGATCACGCGTTCCCGGTAGGCGGCGGCCGCCCGGGGGTGCCCGGCGAGCTCCATACCCAGGCCGGGCAGCGCCGTCGTCAGGGGCGGGCGCATGAGCAGTCGCCAGGTGTGGACGATGATGCGAGCGAGGTCGACCAAAGGGTCCTTACCCGCCGGGAACTCCCGCGGCCCGAGGGCGGCGTCGACGGCGTCGACGGCAATCTCGGCCAGGGAGTGCCAGCGCCGGTAGATCGTGGACTTGGGGACGCCCGCACGCGCAGCTACCGCGTCGATGCGCAGACCGCGCAGCCCCACCTCGGTCAACAGAGCGAAGGTTTCCCGCAGGATGCGTTCGTCCAGCGCAGTGTCGCGCGGCCGTCCGCCGCGGCCCGCATCTGTGCGCCGAGCAGTGCCGGCGCGCAGCCCGGCCCGTCGGCCCGCCTCACCCGTGTCGTCTGGCCTGCCCGCCACGGCGTCCTCCTCATCCTGTCACCGGATCGCACGCAATTCTTCCATCTGACACCCACTTCCGCTACTGTAGGTTGCGCAACTATTGGTAGCGATATCCTGGGAGGCCCCATGGACAGAGTTGACTTGGCGACTTCAGGACTGTTTCTCTCCTGGCCGGTCCACGACCTGGAGGAGTACGCGACCATGCCCGGGCGCCGTCCCCCCTTCCTCCACGCCCTGCCACTGCTGCCCGAGGACGTACGCACGCGGGGGATGTCGCGCGACCAGGTGTATGTGGCACTGAGCCTGATGGGGGTGTTGATGGCGGCGGCCTCCGCGGACGGCTACCGCACCCGCGGCCGCTCGGGCTTCTACCAGGCGATGCTCTACGGCTACGGCATGCACGCCTTCCTGCACCTGGGCTCGGCAGCACTGGCCCGCGGCTACACGCCCGGCTGCGCCACCGCCCTCCCGGTCGTGCTCCCGTTCTGGGGCTTCGCCAAGGCGGCTCTGCGGGCCGACGGCGTCGAGCCGAGGGCGGCCCGGTGGACCATTCCGGCCTTCCCCGTCGTCGGCGTCGCGCTGCACGGGGCCGGGTACCTGGCCGCGCGGCGCTGGCGGAGCTTCACCTCATGACGCGGCCCGCCGGCGTCAAGGCGGCGGCGCTGGGGCTGGCCGCCTGCTATCTGCTCAACGACGGAGAGGAACTATTCACCTACCGGGCCTCCTCCACCTGGCTGCTACGCCGCGCGCCGGAATGGATGCCGCTTCCGGAAGGGGCGCGGCGCGAGGGGTGGAGTCAGGCGCATGTGCGTCTGGCGATCGCCCTGATCGGGATTCACTGGGTCGGCGCCTCGGTGGCGGGATTCCGCAGCGGCGGTCGCTCCGCCTGGTTCCAGAACGCGGCCGCGGCCTGGGGCCTGCACGGCTTCGCCCATCTGGCGGCGTGTGCGGTCCGGGGCGGGTACGTGTCCGGGGCTCTCACCGCACCGCTGGTGATCGGCTACGGCGCCTGGGCGCGCTGCGCACTTCGGGCCCAGGGCGTGCCCTCCCGCGTGTCGCCGGCCGGGCTGGCTGCCTCCCTGCCCGTACTGGTCGCCGCACACGCCGGGGCGGAACTCTTACTTGCGGCAGCCGGCCACGATCGTTCATGACCGCCGCTCCTCGACCGTGAGGCGGTAACGTTATCGTCAAGCCGACCGAGGAGAATGGAGAACACCACAGTGACACGTGTACTGGTGACCGGAACGAGCCAAGGTCTGGGCCTCGGCGCCCTGGGCGACCTGCTGGACGCCGGGGCACAGGTGGTGGCGCATGTGCGCCGCCCCGAGCAGCTCGACACCGTCGGCCGCGCCGTGGGTGCGGACGTGCCCGGCGTCGTCGGGGACCTGGCGGAGCAGACGCAGGTGCGGGAGGTGGCCGAGCAGGTAGCCGCTCTGGGAGGTGTGGACGCCGTCGTCCACAATGCCGGCACCATGGACGAGGCCCTGGTGCTGGCCGTCAACGTCATCGCCCCCTACCTGCTCACCGCCCTAGTGCCCGCACAGCGCCACGTGTACCTCTCCTCCAGCATGCACCGCGGTGCCCGGCTCAACACCACCCGCCTGGCAGGAGTCGACTGGACGGGCACGCGGCCGACGGTGTCGTACTCGGACTCCAAACTGCTGGTGACGGCGCTGGCCGCCGCGGTGGGTCGGCTCCGTCCGGGCACGTGGGCCAACGCCGTCGACCCGGGCTGGGTGCCCACCCGCATGGGCGGCGCCGGCGCCCCGGACGACCTGGAGGCCGGGCACCGCACCCAGGCCTGGCTGGCCCTCGGTGAGGACCCACGCACCCACGTAAGCGCCTACTGGCACCACCAGCGCACTCAGCAACCCGACCGGCGTGCCACCGACGTCGACTTCCAGGATCGGCTGCTGGCCGAACTGGAGCAGGCGACCGGAACGCCGCTGGGCTAGGACAGCCGCTCAATCTCCTCCACGATCACCGGTGGTGCATCCAGCATCATCAGGTGCCGGGAACCGGACACGCGCCGTATGCGTGACGTGCGGAAGGCCGAAAGCAGGCTCACAACCGCCGTCGCGCCGTTGAACGGCGGTGCCTCCAGCACGGCGACTCGGGCGGGTGCCGGCGCCTTCTGCCTGGCGCGCAGAACCAGCAACTGGGCCGCCTGGTCGCGGTAGGACAGCCACTCGGCCGCCGCGGCCGCCAGGGCCTGTTCGCCGCTCCACAGGGAACGCCACCGGGGGGAGTCGATTGCCTGCGGCCGTACCGTCTGGGACCGCATGCCCGCCCGCAGCATCCTGCCGGCTACACCACGTACCGGCCCCAGCCGCACCATGCGCGCCGCGAGGCTTGCCAACGCCCCCGCCGCAGCGGAGGACCGGGCGCAAGGCGGCGGCACCGAAGGATCCACCAGCACCACCCCGACCAGCCGCTCGGGACGTAGGCGGGCGATCGCCTCCGCCTGGAAGGAGGCCATGGAATGCGCCACTACGACCACCGGCGCCGCCTCCGCGTCCAGCAGCTCCGCGAGGAGGCGGGTCTCGTCCGCAAGTGACGGCGGCCCCGCAGCCCTGGTGCCGTTGTGCCCGGGACGGTCAAGAGTGATAACCCGTCTTCCCTCCAGAGCGGCGACCACCTCGTTCCATCCGGCGGCGGACAGTCCGCAACCGTTCAGGAACACCACGGCCGGTCCGTATCCGTCTCGCGCCCGGACCGTGTGTCCGCTCGCGCAACGCCGCTCAGTGATTCGCCGATCGTCTGCCATTCTCCTCCTTCTGGTCCTCACCTTTATCCTCGAGCCGCCACGCCAACAGCGCAATCCACGCCGAGCACGCCACCACCTGAATGATCTGCACCGCGCCCTGCGTCCCCGGCGCCAGTGCCGGTGCGGCCGCGCTGAAAAGCAGCAGCGCCCCGACGACGACGGCGAAACCGACCACGGCCCATACCCGCCCAGTCCAGCCGTCCCGCTCGAACATCCCCAACGCCACCAGGGCGATCATCGCCACCAGCGCCACGGACACGAGCACCGAGGCCGCCTCATGCAAGTGCCTGATCACGCTGGGGGTTCCCGCGCACACCGGGTCCCGGCTCTCCGCGCACGGCAGGTTGAACAGGGTATCCAGAGCCGTGCCGACGGCCACCAGCGCCAGCGCCACCGCTACATGCGGGGCGCGGCCGCCGAGCCAGCGGCTCCAACCGTGTCGTCCCAGCGCGGCGATGACGACGAAGACGACGGCGGCCGCCAAGTCCCCCAAGCGGAAGAACCACTGGTATGGCTGGTCCTGCGCCGCCAGTTCGGACAGGTAGCCGGATAACGCCTGCGGGTCGCCGTTCAGCCCCCACGCCAGCCAGCTGTTGTAGGTGACAACGGTCAACAAAGCGAGTACGAGTCGTCCTCGGTGACCGGTCATAGCTCCGGCCTGACCAGCGGGAAGGCGATCGTCTCGCGAATCGACGCGCCGGTGAGCATCATGACCAACCGGTCCAGCCCCATGCCCAGCCCACCCGAGGGCGGCATTCCCTGCTCCAGCGCCGCTAGGAAGGCCTCGTCCAGCTCCATGGCCTCGGGATCACCCCCGGCGGCCGCCAAGGACTGAGCAGTCAAGCGTTCACGCTGAATCACCGGATCCACCAGCTCGGAGTAGGCGGTGCCCACCTCGGCGCCGAATACGATCAGGTCCCAGCGCTCGGCCAACCGGGCGTCCTCGCGGTGTGGCCTGGTCAACGGAGAGGTCTCCGCCGGAAAGTCGGTGAAGAAGGTCGGGGCGACGGTGGTGGATTCCGCCAGATGCTCGTACAGCTCCTGCATCATCGTTCCCCAGCCCCAACGCGGGTCGTAGCGCATGTCGATGGCGTCGGCGTGCCGGCGCAGCATCTCGACGGGAGTATCCGGTCCGACCTCCTCACCCAGCCCCTCACAAACGGCTTGGCACACACTCACCGTCCGCCACGGCTCCGCCAGATCGATTTCATGGTCCACACCGGCCACCCTGCCACGAATCACGGTGGTGCCAAGCGCTGCCCGTGCCGCGCCCACGATCAGATCACGCGCCACGTCCTTCATGACGCCATAGTCGGCGTAAGCCTGATAGGCCTCCAGCATGGTGAACTCCGGGTTGTGCGTGGCGTCGGCGCCCTCATTGCGGAAGTTGCGGCCGATCTCGAAGACCCGCTCCATGCCGCCGACCATGAGTCGCTTGAGATACAGCTCCGGGGCGATACGCAGGTACAGGTCCAGATCATAGGCGTTGATGTGTGTCTTGAACGGGCGTGCGTTCGCGCCGCCATGCACGGGTTGGAGTATGGGCGTCTCCACCTCCAGGTAGTCGCGTCCCATTAGCTCCCGGCGGACCGCCTGGATGGCTGTGGACCGGGCCGTCACCATCGCACGCTCCTTCGGGTCGACGATCAGCGCCAGGTGACGTTGCCGCACCCGAGTCTCGGGATCGCGTATGCCCCGCCACTTGTCCGGCAGGGGCCGCAGCGCCTTGGAGGTGACGGACCAGTTGGACGCCAGCAGGCTGCGTGTTCCGGTACGCGACGCTCCCATCGTGCCGGAGACGACCACCTGGTCACCGGCGCGTATCAACCGCCGGAACCGGGCAACGTCGTCGGCGCCGGTCGTGGAACGCTCGAGGAGAATCTGCAAGTCGCCGCTGCGGTCCCGAAGATCAGCGAAGACGACGCCGCCGTGGTCGCGTACCGCCAAGACTCTGCCGGCCACAGAGCACGTTCCGGAGGCGTCAACGCAGGAGTCCGTGACCTGGACCGATGGCGGGTATGGGTCGAGTCCGACGGCGAGCATGGACTCTCGTGAAGCCAGACGCGACGCGAACTGCTTGGTGTACTGCCTGGGCGGGGTGGTACTGACCGTTCCCTTGGTAATGGCCGCCAGGCGGGCCGACTCCTCGTCGTCGCGGCGCGGCTGCTGAATACCTGTGGTCGATGACAACCATGCGGGAGGGGACACGAATCCTTCCGCGACTCCCATGGCAAAGGCCACGCGGGCCATATCCCCGCCATCGGGGTAGCAGATCATCCGTGGGAACCAGTCGGGATTGTACTTCGCATTGGAACGGTAGAGGGACTCCAGCTGCCACCAGCGTGAGGCGAGCAGCAGCAGTCGGCGCCACAGACGCCGAACGGGGCCGGCACCGATCCTCTCACCCTCCACGAACGCAGACCGGAAGACCGCGAAGTTGAGTGAAGCCCGAGTGATGCCGAGCTCAACGCCCTCTGTCATCAGGGCATAAACCATCAGCTCAGTTACGCCGTTATCAGCCTCTGGGTGACGTCTCATCACATCAAGGCTCAGGCCGTCGGATCCCCACGGGGCGAAGGAGAGCAGAGCGGCGACCTCCCCGCGCTCGTCACCGGGCGGGAAGAGCGCCTCCACCATTACGCACTCGCCGTCGGAGGCGTCGCCCAGGCGGCCGAGCGCCATGGAGAAGCCGCGCTCCGTCTCACCTCCCAGCCAGTCCTGTGCTAGGTAGGCCAGGGCCGCTAGCTCGTCGGCGGGGATCGTGCGATGCCGGCGTATCCGTACCGTGTACCCGAGTTCCTTGAGGCGACGAACCGGCCGGCGTACCTCGGGCATGTCATCGATCCGTGCGCGTGCGAAGTTGAGCACGGCCTCGTCCCCAATGTGCAGCGCCCGCAGGCCGGCATCGGCATATGCCCGGGCGCCCGCCTCGGAGACCCCGATCACGGCTGGAGTCCAGCCGAATTCCACCGCACGGCGGGTGAAGGCACGCGCGGCCGCCGACCAGGTGGAGGGGTCCCCCAGGGGGTCGCCGGAGGCCAGGGCCACGCCCTTGGCCACCCGGTAAACCACGGCGGAGTCGCCGACCAGGAGTACGGACCTGTCCCGACGAGTGGCGAAGTACCCCAGTGAGTCCGCCGGATGTTCAGCCAGCAATGTGCGCACACGGGTCTCCTCCGCAACGGACATCTGCGCGATCTGCTTCTGGGAGCGCAACAGCATCCAGAAGGCGGCGAGGAAGCTGACCGCCCACGCGAAGCCGAGCAGGCTGACCAGCCATTGGGGCGACACATCCCCGACGAACAACTCGCTCAGCTGCTGCAGGCCCACACCCGATATGGCGAACTTGATGACGATGGCGACCAGTGTGACGGATCCCGCCGAGACTAGGAAGACCGCCAGGGCGCGCCAGGTGTTGCCGGGCTGGGAACGCACCGTGTAGCTGCGGCGGTACAACGCCAGAAGCACGAGGAACGCCAGCAGCGTGGCCACATTAACCGTCAGGAAGTAGCGCATGTCCGCCAATTCATCGTCCTGAAGCGCTGTGACCAGCACGAGTGCGTACAGCAGTGTCACCAGCACGGTCATCACGGTAAGCGCCGTCCAGGCTGCCCGCTTGCGCTTATCCGTGCTCGCCGCAAGCAGGAACAGCACAACCGCGGTCAGCCAGTCTATAGAGGGCAGCGGAATGATCCACAGGAAGATGAACTCCAGGACCGGTCCGATCCCGGGTGTGGTGCCCAGCACGCTGTCCGCCAGCGCGAGCACGGCAACGACGCATAGCAGTGTTGGCAGGAGCCTTGGGAATAGGGAATCGTGGGTCTGCATCGTCGGTGCGTGTTCCTTCCTGGCTGTCGCGGCACCCTCATGGTTACAAGGAAAGATTGTTAGCAAAAGCGATGCCGTTTGAATCATTCGGAAGCACGATATGATACAGAACGTCTCTACCTCCCTGAGAGGAGATCGCTCCTTCCCCTGGTGAGTCCTACGAGATCCCGGCGATTGGATGCCGAATCACAGTTCTGAGTCTCTCGGGAGCGACTCGCCGAGCGTCGCTCAGGTAGATCTCGTGATGGCGGCGCGCTTCGGAGAAGTCTGGGGCATAGCCTTCTGATCGCGCGAATTCGTGCATGAGCGCTATGGTCGCGGGCTCGTCATCGTAGGGACCCACGTGAAGGCACTGCACGCATAGCCCCTCTTGGAGTGTCATGAACTTCACTTTGGAGTAGTCGGTGCCCTTCTTGCGCGTCGCCTCCTCGACGGCCCAGGCGAACTCGGCCTCGGTTACGAAGTCGGGCAGCCGGATCGCGCAGACCCACTGGAACTGGTCCTTGTGGGCGTAGTCGACGCCGTCGATACCCTCCTGCCACCAGAACCCCTCCAACGGCGGCACGACGTAGTCGAAATACCCCTCCATCAGGTGTCCGGACCGCTTGCTCATCTTGATGGTGAAGGCGATGGCGTAAAGCAAGCTCATTGCCTGCTGATACTCGCCGTCCTCGCGGTTGGGGTCGCCGCTGCCTTGCACGGCGATGAAGTTCATCACGGGAACGGTAACGATGCCCGGCCGCCTGGGCGGGGCGTAGAACTCCTTGTATTCCTTCTTGTAGTCGAAGGCCATATCGGCACCTGCTGCTTCCTTGCATCGGTTGGGTCGATGGTCTTGACCTGGTGAGACGCATTTCGCCTCCCAGCGTGAGCGGCCCGAACATTACCAGGGCGGACACGCCTACCGGAACCACAGAGAGGTGTCAGTTACCCGCCTCCCGCTCACGCGCCCGCCGCTCAATGAGCTCACGCAGCTGAGCACGCCCCATGCCAGTTGCCGTTGCCAGCATCAACGCCAGCTCGGCGTCGTCGGGTTCGGCAACGAGGGAGGACCGTGTCTCTTCCAAATCAACGCTGCTGCTACTGTCTTCGGCGCGGTCTGTGGTCAAGTGAATTCTCCTGATAGCCATTGTCGGTGCGTTCTCCGACTCGTTCAAGAGGACACCGGTTCACACAAGCGCCAAGTGTCATCGCGAAGCGGGCGCTTAGGAGGATTTGGTCGGGCTGGCGGGATTTGAACCCACGACCCCTTGACCCCCAGTCAAGTGCGCTACCAAGCTGCGCCACAGCCCGTGCCCGCGCGGCTCGCGCCACTCGGAACATGGAAGACGATAGCCCATCCGGGCGCCGTCGTCGAAATCCGAGGGCGGTGACACCGCTCACCGTTCCCGCAGGTCCATCGCAGCCACTTCAACCGACCTCAGTACGTAAGATCTACCGACCTCGGCACGTAAGATCTACCGACCTCGGCGGGTCAGGCGGAGGCGGCCCAGGCCTTGATACCGCCGTCCAGGTTGGTCATGGGGCCGGCGTATCCGGCGTCCTCCAGGGCCGCAATGGCGCGGGCGGAGCGCACGCCACCGGCGCAGTAGACGATCAGCTCCCGGCTCGGATCGAGCTCCCCACGGCGCTCGACCACCTGGGCGAGCGGGATGTGCACGGAGCCATCGATCGTCTCGAGCTCGACCTCGTGCGGCTCGCGCACGTCCAGCAGTGTGAAGGCCCGCCCGGGCAGTTCCCCGGCGGCGATGCGGTCACGCAGACCGTCGGCGGTGATCGTGTTCATATCGCTCTCCTCTGCAAGAGTCATCCTCCCCTGCGGCCGGGCGCCGCAGAAGGCCTCATAGTCCACCAGCTCGGTGATGGTTGGCTGGGTGCCGCACAGCGGGCAGTCGGGGTTCTTGCTTATCGGCAGTTCCGCACCGCGCCCGTCCCAGGCGTTGACCAGAAGCATGCGGCCCACCAGGGGGCGCGCTCCCCCGATCACTAGCTTCAGTGCCTCGGCGGCCTGCATGGCTCCGACGATTCCGGGCAGCACCCCCAGTACCCCGGCCTCGGCGCAGGACGGTACCGCGCCCGGGTCGGGCGGTGCCGGGTGCACGCAGCGGTAGCAGGGACCGCGTTCGGCGTCGAAGACCGTCACCTCACCGTCGAAGCGCAGCACCGCCCCGTGCACGAGCGGGATTCCGAGCAGCACGCAGGCGTCCCCGAGCAGGTAGCGGGTGGGGAAGTTGTCGGTGCCGTCGATCACCACGTCCCAGCCGCGCAACAGCTCCATGGCGTTGGCGCTGGTCAGGGCCTCCCGGTGAGTGACCACCTCCACGTCCGGGTTCAGGGCGGCTACGGCATCCCGGGCGGAGTCAACCTTGGGCCGCCCCGCGGCGGCAGTGGTGTGCAGCACCTGGCGCTGCAGGTTGGAGATGGTGACGTCGTCGTCGTCGATGATGCCGAGCGTGCCCACGCCGGCCGCGGCCAGGTACAGGACGGCGGGCGAGCCCAGGGCGCCGGCGCCCACCACCAGGATGCGGGAGGCGCGGATACGCTGCTGCCCGCGCCCGCCCACCTGAGGCACGAGTGCATTGCGCGAGTAGCGCTGCTGCTCGGCGGTGGTGAGCGGGCGCAGGCGGGCGTCGTCGATCAGCGAGGGGTAGGTCTCCCCCGCTCCCGGCGTCATGCCTGTACCGAGTCGTCCGCGGTCAGTGCCGCAGGCCGCGGTAGCGGTCGATCAGCTGCCGGGTGGAGGCGTCCTGGCCGGCGTAGGCGGCCTCGTCTCCGCGTACCGCGGGGGCGATCTCCAGGGCCAGCTTCTTACCGAGCTCCACGCCCCACTGGTCGAAGGAGTCGATGCCCCACACGATGCCCTCGGTGAAGGTGATGTGCTCGTACAGGGCGATCAGCTGCCCGACCACGGCGGGGGTGAGGGCCGGGGCGAGGATCGACGTCGTCGGCCGGTTTCCGCTGAACACGCGGGCCGGGACGATCGCCTCCGGGGTGCCCTCCGCGCGCACCTCATCGGCGGTCTTGCCGAAGGCGAGGGCGGCGGTCTGGGCCAGGAAGTTGGACAGCAGCAGCTCGTGCACGTCCGCCTCGCCGTCCTTGACCGGGTGGGCCGGGTTGGCGACGGTGATGAAGTCGGCGGGGATCAGCCGGGTGCCCTGGTGCAGCAGCTGGAAGAAGGCGTGCTGGCCGTTGGTGCCGGGCTCGCCCCAGAAGATCTCCCCGGTGTCGGCCACCACGGGGCTGCCGTCCCAGCGCACGGACTTGCCGTTGGACTCCATGGTCAGCTGCTGCAGGTACGCCGGGAAGCGGTGCAGGTACTGGGCGTAGGGCAGCACCGCGTGGGAGGCGGCCTGGAAGAAGTTCACGTACCAGACGCCCAGCAGGCCCATGAGCATGGGCACGTTCTCCGCCGGCGCCTTGGTGGCGAAGTGCTCGTCGACGGCGTGGAAGCCGGACAGGAAGTCGGCGAAGTTCTCCGGGCCGACGGCCACGGCCAGCACGGTGCCGACGGCGGAGTCCACCGAGTAGCGCCCGCCCACCCAGTTCCAGAAGCCGAAGGCGTTGGCCGGGTCGATGCCGAAGGCCTCCACCTTGTCCAGGGCGGTGGACACGGCCACGAAGTGCTTGGCGACGGCGCCGTCGGTGCTGATGCCGCGCGCGGCCAGCGCCTCCAGCAGCCAGGTGCGGGCCATGCGGGCGTTGGTGAGGGTCTCCAGGGTGGTGAAGGTCTTGGAGGCGATGATGAACAGGGTGGTCTCCGGGTCCAGGTCGGAGACCTTCTCGGCGCAGTCGTTGGGGTCGATGTTGGAGATGAAGCGGGCCTCGAGGC
Organism: Actinomyces procaprae; assembly: GCF_004798665.1. Classification (NCBI taxonomy): domain Bacteria; kingdom Bacillati; phylum Actinomycetota; class Actinomycetes; order Actinomycetales; family Actinomycetaceae; genus Actinomyces; species Actinomyces procaprae. The sequence goes on along the minus strand of NZ_CP039292.1, from coordinate 1,541,552 downwards.
CCTCCTGGACGTAGGGGCGCAGGGCCTCGTAGACCATGACCGGGCCGAGGTCGCTGCCGCCGATACCGATGTTGACGACCGTCTTGATGGGCTTGCCGGTCACGCCGGTCCACTCCCCCGAGCGCACGCGGCGGGCGAAGGCGTAGATCTTCTCCAGGACCTCGTGCACGTCGGCTACGACGTCCTGCCCGTCAACGGTGAGGGTGTCGGTGGCGGGGCGGCGCAGGGCGGTGTGCAGGACGGCGCGGTCCTCGGTGATGTTGATGTGCTCTCCGGCGAACATGGCGTCGCGGCGGCCGGGAACGTCCACGGCCTCGGCGAGTTCCACCAGGGCGTCGCGGACCTCATCGGTCAGGAAGTTCTTGGACAGGTCGACGAACAGGTCGCCCACCTCGTAGGAGTAGCGCTCGGCGCGCTGCGGGTCCTGGGCGAACCAGGCGCGCAGGTCGGGCTCCATGGACTGGTGCAGCTCGGTAAGCCGCTTCCAGGCGGCCGTGGCGGTGGGGTCAACCGGTGTGCGTGTTGTCGACATGGAAGCAGTCTAGGCCGTCCGCTACGGTTACCGCATGGGAGACCTGGTGATCGGCGAGGACGGGCTGGCCCGGCCGGTGTGGGCCGCCGCCGACCCGCTGCTGCGCGACTACTACGACACCGAGTGGGGCATGCCCGTGCGCGATGAGCGCGGCGTGTTCGAGCGCCTCAGCCTGGAGGCCTTCCAGTCGGGCCTGTCCTGGCGCACCATCCTGGTCAAGCGGCCCGCCTTCCGGGAGGCCTTCGCGAGCTTCCAGCCGGAGGCGGTGGCCGCCTTCGGGGACGACGACGTGGCCCGCCTGCTGGCCGACACCAGGATCGTGCGCAACCGGGCGAAGATCCTGGCCACCATCAACAATGCCCGGGCCACCGTGGCGCTGCGGGGCGCCGACGACGTCGACGGCGGCCTGGCCGGCCTGGTGTGGTCCTACCGGCCGGCGGCCACGCCCGCCCCGCACACCCTGGCGGAGACGCCCACGCGCTCACCGGAGTCGGAGGCGCTGGCTCGCCGGCTCAAGCGCCTGGGCTTCCGGTTCGTCGGCCCGACGACGGTCTTCGCACTCATGGAGGCCATCGGCATCGTGGACACCCACCTGGTGGGCTCCTGGCGGCGCGGCTCCTCCGGGGTGTGGGGCTAGCGAGCGGCCGTCAGGTGCTTCCCGGCGCCAGCGCGCTCTTGCTGTCAAAAACGATGACAAACGACATCCGCAGCGCTCCAGGCGCTTCACAAAACGTTGGAACCATGCGGGTGCCGAGTGGCGTAGAAGAGCGCTTCCCCGGCGTTTGTCATCGATCTTGACACCGCCGGTCCGGTGGCACGCCGAGCCGCCCAGGCAACACCTCTACGGGGTCAGCCTAGGTTGCCGAGGAGCTTGGACAGGCGCTTCTTGCGGCGGTTCTGGGTGACGATCCAGGCCACGTCGGGGTCGCCGACGTCGAGCGCCGCGAATACGGGGAGCCCCGCGCCGGGGTCGGCCGCCACGGCCACGCTCCAGCAGTAGCCCAGGGACTTGCGCAGCGTCCGCGCCGCCGGGGCCTTGCGGTCCTGTGGGGGCAGCGCAATGAGGTGATCGGTGGTGCGTCGGCACACGTCGATGGCGATCCGAGCACCATCGACGGTACGCAGCAGCCGCGGCTCGCAGATCGCCACCGCGGCGGCGCGCTGTACCAACGGGTCCGTGTCATCCGCCCATGCCAGGACGAGGGAGAACAATGTTTGCGGGTCGGAATCACCCAGTAGTTGCAGGCCGATGGTGACGGCCTCGCGCACACGCCAGCGCTCGTCGGTGGCCAGCTCCCGCGCCCGCCGCTCAAAGGCCGCGTCGGCCGCCCGGTAGCCCAGCGCAGCGGCCGCACAGGCAGTGGTGTACTCGCCGCCGTCGGCCAGCAGCTCCTCGACTACCGCGGAGTCGGCTACCAGCGCGGCCGTCGCGATCAGCTCGATGTTCGCGCGGGGGCCGGGAAGCCCAGAGCGCTGGTTCAGGTAGGCGGGCCAGTCCTTGGCTTCCAGCTCCTTGAGCTCAGCGATCCACGTCGATGTGTCGACCATGCCGCGATCGTACGGTGAGGGGAAGGGCGATACAACCGGGCAACGTTAGTCATCCCAACGCTAAGGCCGCATCGTACGGGCAGGCGCGCCGCCCGGACAGAGACCTCACCACTCGGAGGCGCGCGCCAGACGCCTCGCGGGCGTGACTGCTACAACCACAGCGGTTGCCGCCGCCCCGAGGCCGAGGGCGACCAACACGCACAGGCGCAGGCCGCCGAGTTCGAGCAGCACCCCGGCCGTGACCGGCACGACCGCCGAGATCGCGGCGATGACCAGCCCCACCAGCGCCAGGGCGCGTCCCTGTCCGGCTTTCGGCACCACGTGTTGGATGTAACCGAAGGTGCAGCCACTCGTGGCCGCGGTGGGCAACCCGACGAGTGCCAGCGTAACCGCCTGGACGACGGGTCGCGGTTGGACCAATACGGGAAGCACCAAGAGCGTGCACAGCAGCGATCCCACGGCGATGATCCTGCCGGCCCGCACGCGTTGAATTAGCCACGACGCGGGCAGCGCACCGACGAGCAAGCCCACCGCCATGAACGTGTTCAGCAGTCCTACTGCGGCGGTGGAGGCGCCGGCCACGCGCAGGGCCATCTGCATCCCGTCTATCAGGAGCAAGACCTCGAGGTTTGACAGCATGGCCGAAGATGCCAGGGCCAACACGGCCGGTCGGGTGAGTATTCGCAGCAGGCACCGCCAGGTCACCGCGCGTTCCGGCGCTGGTGCAGCCGCACTGTGGGCGTCGTCGGCAAGCGGGTGCAGGTCCGCCCGCACGCGACTGATGCCGACGGCCTGACCGAGTGCACCGACCACCGAGGCCACGAATGGCACCCAGGAGCCCACCGCCAGAAATAGCCCAGAAATCGGCTGCCCGATTATGTTGACGACGCCGTCACGTCCCCGGTTCACGGCCAGCGCGCCGGGCAGCCGTTCGCCGGAGACAATGCTTGGCAGGGCAGCGTCCGACGCCGTGCCGAACACACCGGTGATGAGCCCCGCGGCTCCGGCGCACCCGGCGAGCAGGCCGAGCGAAAGCTTGCCGGTCACGCACATGAGAGCAACCGCGGAATAGAGCACGGCCCGCAGCATCCCGGAGGCAATGATGGCCCAGCGTCGATCCACGCGATCCATCGCCACGCCGCCGGGTATTGAAAGCGCCGCAGCCGCCAATCCGGCGACCGTCGAGACCAGGCCCGCCTGCGCCGTCGACCCGGTGACGTCCAGCGCGACCATTGTCAGCGCGAAGGTGCCGACCACCGAGCCCAGCTGCCAGGAGGTGTCCGCGCACAACCACGCCAGGTAATCGGTGCGCTGTGACTCCACCGCCTCAGCCTACGAATCCTATGGCCGGTTTCGGGCCAAAACCGCCGCCCTCAACGCCGCTGCCGGCGCTCGCGCACGCGCACACCGATCTGGATGGGGGTGCCGGCGAAGCCAAACTCCTCACGCAGCCGGTTCTCGATGAAGCGCCGGTAGCCGGCGTCCAGGAAGCCGGTGGTGAAGATGACGATGCGCGGCGGGGCGGTCTGCACCTGGGTGGCGAACAGGATGCGCGGCTGCTTGCCGCCGCGAACCGGGTGCGGGCTGGCCGCCTGCAACTCACCCAGGAAGGCGTTCAGTCGTCCCGTGGGCACGCGCGTGTTCCAGCCGGCCAGCGCGGTGTCCAGGGCGCGCGCCAGCCGGTTGGTGTGCCAGCCGGTGCGGGCGGAGAGGTTGATGCGCGGCGCCCAGTCCACATGGGCGAGCTCGTGCTCCGCCTCCCACGCCAGCTGCTTGCGGCGGTCCTCGTCAACCAGGTCCCACTTGTTGTTGACGATCACCAGCGCGCGGCCGGCGTCCACCACCTGCTGGATCACGCGGATGTCCTGCTCGGTGATGGCCTCTGAGGCGTCCAGCAGCACCACGCCGACCTCGGCCTTCTCCACCGCCCCCTGGGTGCGCAGCACCGCGTAGTAGTCGGCGCCGCGCGCCTGGCGGATGCGGCGGCGGATGCCGGCGGTGTCCACCAGCACCCACTGGCGGCCGTCGAACTCGACGACCTCGTCCACCGGGTCGCGCGTGGTGCCGGCCAGCTCGTTGACCACCACTCGCTCGCTGCCGGCGAGCTGGTTCAGCAGGGAGGACTTGCCGACGTTGGGGCGCCCCACCAGGGCGATGCGGTGCAGGTCGTCGCTGCGCTCCGGCCCGGCCACGGCTGACACCTCCGGCAGGATGGCGACGGCGGCGTCCAGCAGCTCCCCGCTGCCCCGGCCGTGCAGGGCGGAGACGGCGTAGGGCTCGCCCAGGCCCAGGGCCCACAGAGCCGCCGCATCGCCCTCCTGCACGGGCGAGTCGACCTTGTTGGCGGCCAGCACCACCGGCTTGCCGGAGCGGCGAAGCATCTTGACGATCCGGTCGTCCGCCTCGGTGATGCCCACGCGGGCATCCACCACCAGCAGCACGGCGTCGGCCAGGTCCACGGCGGCCTCGGCCTGCGCGGCAACGGCGGCGTCCAGCCCCGCCACGTCCACCTCCCAGCCGCCGGTGTCGACGATGGTGAAGCGCTTGCCGGCCCACTCGGCCGGGTAGGAGACACGGTCACGGGTAACGCCGGGCACGTCCTGCACCACGGCCTCCCGGCGGCCCAGCACCCGGTTCACCAGGGTGGACTTGCCGACGTTCGGTCGGCCGACGACGGCCAGCACCGGCAATCCTGCCTCCAGCCCCGCCTGGGCGCTGGGGATCTCCTCCCCCTCCAGCAGCGCCCGGTCCTCCTCGTCGAGCACGTAGTCGTCCAGGCCCGAGCGCAGGGCGTCGGCGCGAGCCTCCTCCAGCTGCTCGCGCTCGGCGGCCTCGGCACGCGCCCGCTCCACCAGCTCGGTGACGCGGGCAATCGTCTCCTCCAGGGTCAGCTCCGAGGTGTCGACGAGAGTGACGCCCTCGGGGGCGGTGAGGAACTGGGAGACGGTGGCGTCGTCGCGGTCGCGGCGCACCACCTGATCGCGCAAAGCGGCGGCATCCACGGTCTTGCCGGCCGCGTCCAGGTCGGCGGCGCGACGCTCCAGCCGGGCCTGCTCGGTGGCGGTCAGCAGCAGGCGCACGTCCGCATCCGGTGCGACGACGGTGGTGATGTCGCGCCCCTCGGCGATGATGCCAGCGCCGCGGGAGAAGGAGCCTGCCAGGCCGGTCGCCTCGGCTCGGATGATCTCCCGCTGGAGCCGGGCCATTTCGGCGCGCACGTCCAGGTTGGTGGCCACCTTGGAGACCACGGTCGAGATGTGCGGGTCGCGGATGGCCTCGGCAAGGTCCACCCCGTCGCAGGTGACGCCGGGCGCCTCGGGGTCCAGCCCCATCACCAGCGGCATGGCCTGCACGGCATGGGTGACGGCCTCGGCGTCGTCCAGGTCGATGCCGGTGCGCTCGCACCACCAGGCGGCTGCCCGGTACATGGCGCCGGTGTCCAGGTAGGCCAGCCCCAGCGCGGCCGCAACCCGCTTGGACACCGTGGACTTGCCGGACCCGGACGGCCCGTCAATGGCGACGACGATTCCCATGTGCTCCTCCAACACTCAACCCCGCGGGCCCCGGCGAGCCCGGTCGGCCTCAAGGGGTAAGCGTCCCACAATCACGCGGCCGGACGCGGATCCGCAGCAGATGAGTCCGCCCACAGCCGCGCCGGGACGACCGCCGCGGGCTCCTCAGGACACGACCACGCGCCAGCCGCGGGCGTCCAGGGCCTCCTCCAGCCCCTGCGCGGCGGCCGGCATGACCGAGAGCATGGCCAGGCCGGCGCTCTGCCCGGGCGAGTGCTCCATGGCGAAGTCCTCAATGTTGACGCCCGCCTCGCCGACGTCGGAGAACAGCCGGCCGAGCGAGCCGGCGGAGTCGGGCACCAGCACTTGCACCTGTGCGTAGCGGCGCGGCGCCCCGCCGTGCTTGCCCGGTATGCGGGCCTGCCCGGCATTGCCGCGGGTCATCAGGTCGGTTATGGCGCCGACGGCGCCCGGGGCGATGGTCGCGGCGTCCCCGGCGGCCGTGTATGCGGGGTCGGCAGGGTCCACTGCGGCAGGTGCAATCCCGTCGATCAGGGCGTCCAGGTCCCCGCGCAGCCGACGCAGCATGTCCACCACCGGCCCGGCGTTGCCGACCACGATCGCCGACCACAGCCGCGGATCGGAGGCGGCGATGCGGGTGGTGTCACGCAGTCCCTGCCCGGCCAGGCCGAGCGCGTTCTCCGGGGTGGTCTCCAGCCGTGCGGCCAGGAGCGAGCTGACCAGCTGGGGTACGTGACTGACGGCGGCGACGGCGGCGTCATGCTCGGCAGCGCTCATCCTCACCGGGGTGGCGCCGACGTCGACGGCCAGGTTGCGCACAGCCAGTTCAGCCTCCGGGGCCGCCCCATCCGCAACCACCACCCAGGGACGGCCGGCGAACAGGTCGGAGTCGGCCGCGCCCGCCCCCGACCGCTCCCTCCCGGCCATGGGGTGGGAACCCACATAGCGACGCGCGTCCCGCCCGCCGTGGCGGCGCACCTCGGCCGCGATCCGTCCCTTGACGCTCGCGACATCCGTGACCACCGCGTCCGGGTGCGCGTCCAGTTCGCGCAGAACCACGCCCGCGGCCACATCCGGTGGGGTGGCAACCACGATGAGGTCCGGTTCGGGACTGTGCGCCTCACGCACCTGCCCGGCACCCATATCGCGGGCGAGCGCCAGCGAGGTGGGCGAGGTGTCGGATAGCTGCACCGGAACGCCCGCGGCGGTCAGGGCCAGTGCCAGGGAGGTGCCCAGCAGGCCGGTGCCGACCACCAGCACCGGGCCGCGCGTGGCCAACGGCGCGGACGGGTTTCCGGCGGCGCTCACAGGCCGACCTCCTGCTGCAGGGCGTTGATCTCCGCACCCGTGAGCGCCCGCATCTGCCCGGGGCGCAGACCGCCAAGGGTCAGTGATCCCAGCCGGGTGCGGGACAGGCGGATGACGGGGTGGCCGACGGCGGCCAGCATGCGGCGCACGATCCGGTTCCGCCCCGAGTGCAGGGTGACCTCCACGATCGAGCCGCTCGGCCGGGCCTCCTTGATCACCACCCGGTCCGCGGCGATCGGCCCGTCCTCCAGCTCCACGCCCCGCCGGAGCCGCTGCGGCAGGCCCGCGCCCACCCGGCCCTCGACCACGGCCACGTAGGTCTTGGCGACCTCGTAGCTGGGGTGCGTGAGCCGGTGGGTGAGCTCGCCGTCATTGGACAGCAGCAGCAGTCCCTCGGTGTCGGCGTCCAGCCGCCCCACATGCACCAGCCGCAGGGCGGCAGCCTTCTCCGCGCCGCCCAGCTGCTCGGCGTGCTCGGTCAGGAACCGCTCCGCGTACTCGGCGACCGTAGGACGCCCCTCAGGGTCCTCCATGGTGGTGACCACTCCGGTCGGCTTGTGCAGCATGATGGTGATGACGTCGGGATCGGTCAGCACCCGCGAGCCGTCAACCCGGATCTCCTGAATGGCCGGGTCCACACGCACCCCGGGCTCGGTCACCCGCACGCCGTCCACGCTCACCCTCCCCGCGGCGATCAGCTGCTCGCATACGCGCCGGGATCCGACGCCGGCGTGCGCGAGCACCTTCTGCAGCCGCTGCCCGCCAACAACGTAGGGGTCATCCGCACGTGAGGCCCGCGCCCCGGCCGCCCCGGCGCCCTCCTCGGGCGCCGGGGCGTCGACTTCGTAGTCGATCTCCTCCAGGTCATCGTCGTCGTAGAACTCCTCGGCACCGAAGTCCACTCCGAATCGTGCTTCTTCATCCGCGCGGTCAGCGTGGGCGTCGTACTTCCTCGCACTCACGGCAACACTCTCCCGTTGATCTCGTCCTCAATGTCCCCCAGGGCGGAGACGTCCGGCAGGTAGGGGGCCAGGGGCGGCAGGTCATCGACGGAGTCCAGGCCCAGGTACTCCAGGAACTCGGAGGTGGTGCGGTAAAGGATCGCGCCCGAGGGCTCGGTGCCCGCCTCCTCAATCAGGCCGCGCGCGTGCAGGGTGCGCACCACCCCGTCCACGTTGACGCCGCGCACGGCCGCGATCCGACCGCGGGTAATGGGCTGACGGTAGGCGATCACAGCCAGCGTCTCCAGGGCCGCCTGCGACAGACGGCGCAGTGGCGCCGCCGACGAAGCGCTCCACCAGCTCGCTGAACCTGGGTGCAGAGGCCAGCCGCCATCCGCCGGCGGCGTGCCGCAGCACGAATCCATGCTGACGCCCGCCGGCCTCCGTCCCCGAGTCCGTGGAGTGCTCCCCCGCATACTCGTCGGCGAGCGACTCCAGCAGCGCCACGATTTCAGGCTCCTCCCGGCCCAGCGCGGCGGCCAGCGCTGCGGCTGTGACCGGCTCGTCGGCCACCACCAGCACCGCCTCGACGGCGGCCCGCAGTTCCGCCTCCTCCACTGGCGCCGGCAGCCGGTCCGCCGCCGTCGTCAATGATCCCGAATCACTCATGCGAACTCCTCCTCCAGCTCAAGGGACGCCATGCCGGACGCGTCCGCCTCCACGCGCCAGGTGACCGTAATCTCCTCCATGGGGGCGTCCTGAGCCAGGTCTACGGCGCCCTGACGGTACAGGATCAGCACAGCCAGGAAGCGGGCGACGACGACGGCGGTGCGTCCCGCATCCGCGGTCAGCTCGGTGAAGGTCAGGCTGCCCCGGCGGCGCAGCCGGTCGGCGAGAATACGCAGCTGCTCCCCCACCGGGACGCGCTCGTGCAGGTGGATGGTCTGCACCCCCGGGTCGCGGGGGCGGCTGAGGACATCCGCGGCAATGCGGGCCAGGTCCTCGCCGTCGATGGTCGCCACGAGCCGGGGCAGCAGGGCCGCCAGCTCGGGCGGCAGGGGCACCACGCGCGGGTGGCTGCGGGACGCGGTCTCGGCGCGGGCCCGTAGGGCGGCGGCGGCCTCCTTGTAGGCACGGTACTGGAGTAGGCGGGCGAACAGCAGGTCGCGTGCCTCCAGCAGTTCCATGTCCTCATCGGCCTCATCGGGATCGTGCGGGAGCAGCCGGTGAGCCTTGAGGGCCAGGAGAGTGGAGGCGACGACCAGGAACTCGGAGGCACGCCCCAGGTCCCAGTCGGCGCGCATGTAGGCGATGAACTCATCGGTGACCTCGGCCAAGGCGAGTTCGGTGATATCGAGCCGCTTACGGGCGATCAGTGTGAGCAGCAGGTCGAAGGGGCCCTCGAATTGAGGCAGGTTCACGCTGAAGCCGGGCACCTGCGCGGGGACGGGCGACGCGGCCTCGGCATCGGTCTCCAGTTGCGGCTGAGAGGCGTGCGGGGACTGGCCGGGCGTGCGCTCAGGCGACATTGCCGCGGGCGATGACCTCCCGGGCCAGGCGCCGGTAGGCCTCGGCGCCGGGGTGCCCGGAGGCGTAGCTGGTGATGGGCTCGGCGGCGACCGAGGCATCCGGGAACTTGATGGTGCGGCGGATCTGCGTGTCGAATAGCTTGTCGCCGAAGGCTTCGGACAGGCGCTCGAGCACCTCCCGGGAGTGCAGGGTGCGCGGGTCCACCATGGTTGCGAGGATGCCGTCGATCTGCAGGCGCGGGTTGATGCGGTCGCGCACCCGGTCCACGGTCTCCACCAGCAGCGCCACCCCGCGCAGCGCGAAGAACTCCGTCTCCAGGGGAATGATGACGCCGTGTGCGGCGGTGAGCGCGTTGACGGTCAGCAGGCCCAGTGACGGCTGGCAGTCCACGATGATCGCGTCGTAGTCGTCCAGGACGGGGCGCAGGACGCGGGCGAGAGCCTGCTCGCGGGCGACCTCGCCGACCAGCTGCACCTCCGCGGCGGACAGGTCGATGTTGGCGGGCACCAGGTCCAGTCCCTCCACGGAGGTGGAGTGGATATGATCGGGCGCACGTCGGGGCGGGCCGCCACCAGCATGTCGTAGATGGTCTTGTCCAGCTCGTGGGCGTTGATGCCCAGGCCGGCGCTGGCCGCACCCTGGGGGTCGAAGTCCACGATCAGCACCCTGCGCCCGTACTCGGCCAGTGCGGCGCCCAGGTTGATGGTGGTGGTGGTCTTACCGACGCCACCCTTCTGGTTGCACATGGCGATGACGCGTGCCGGACCGTGTGATTCAAGCGGCGCCGGGACGGGGAAGACCTTCTCCTCTTCCTCCTGCTTGCCCTCGGCGGAGTTCTCGGGCGGGTCGATCAGTCCGGGCTGCTTGGCGTCACTCACACGGGCAGCCTAGTCGAAGTGTGGCCGCGGGGGCTCTCAGACGAGCCCGCCGACCGTCAGCCGCGGGCCCGCGGGTGGCTGGTGGCGTACACCTCGCGCAGGTGGTCGACGGTAACCTTGGTGTAGATCTGGGTAGTGGTCACCGAGGCGTGGCCGAGCATCTCCTGGACGACGCGCACATCCGCACCGCCGGCGAGCAGGTGGGTGGCGAAGGAGTGGCGCAGCGTGTGTGGGGAGATGTGACGGTCCTCCCCGTCCGGACCGTCCGCGCCGGCGGCCAGCCCGGCACGCTGTGCGGCTTGCTGCAGCACCGCCCAGGCGGACTGCCTCGACAGGGGCCGCCCAAGCGTGTTCAGGAAGACCTGGGGCACTCCCCGCCCCTTCGCGGCCAGGACCGGGCGACCGCGCACCAGATAGGCCTCCAGCGCCTCCCACGCGTACTGGCCCATGGGCACGATCCGCTCCTTGCGTCCCTTCCCGAACAGGCGCAGGCAGCCGGAGCCGGAATCCAGGTCGTCCACGACCAGGCCCACCGCCTCCGAAATACGCGCGCCAGTGGCGTACAGCACCTCCAGCAGGGCCCGGTCCCGCAGGGAGACCGGTGAGTCGTCGACCCCCGCGGACTCCAGCAGGCGCCGAACCTCCTCCACCGTCAGTGCCTTCGGCAGCCGCCGCCCCACCTGGGGCGGGCGCACGGCCGCGGACGGGTCCGTGTCGGTGGTGCCCTCCGCGTGAAGGAACCTGTGCCAGCCGCGCACGGCGGTTACAGTGCGGGACGCCGAGGATGCGGCCAGCGGCCTTCCGCCGTCGGAGCCGGTGCGCAGGGCCTCCAGGAAGGCGGCCACGTCGGCTTCGCCGACCCGGCCGGGGGTACATATGGAGCGGGAGCGGAGGAAGTCCGCGTACCGCCCGAGGTCGCGCTCGTAGGCGGCCAGCGTGTTGGGGCTCAGGCCGCGCTCGACTCGCAGGTGAGCCAGGTAGCCAGCCCGCGCCCGCTCAAGCGCGTCTCCTCGGGGGTCGACGGCGGTGGACCGGGCGTCGACGGCGTCCTTCAGCGACTCGGTGATGGTTCTGCCCGGCGCGGTCAGGCGAAGCGGGCGACCAGCCCGAGGCCGATGATGGTCGCCGCCCAGACCACGGCGACCCCGATGGTGATGCGGTTCAGGTTGCGCTCAGCCACGCCCGAGGCGCCCGCCGATGAGGTGATGCCGCCTCCGAACATGTCGGACAGGCCACCACCCTTGCCCTTGTGCATGAGGATCGTCATGATCAGGAAGAAGCTCGAAAGCACCAGCAGCACCTGCAGGATGATGGTCAGCGCTCCCACGCCGTATTCCCTTCGTCGTCGTTCAGGCCGATCAGGCCCTGGTCGCAAAGGGGCCGCAGAGGCCCCGCTCATGGCGAGGATACCCGATCCCGGGTCAAATACGCGTGTGCGCCCGGTCCCCCTCTGGGACCGGGCGCACACGCCGGTGCTGATCAAGCGACCTGGTCAGCTGCTCGGATCACGCGTAGAAGCCGGCCATCTGCGCGAAGGAGTCGGCCTTCAGCGATGCTCCGCCGACGAGGGCGCCGTCGACGTCGGCCTCGGCCATAAGCTCCTTGATGTTGGCGGGCTTGGCGGAGCCGCCGTACAGGATGCGCGTGGCGTCCGCGGTGGCGTCACCGTAGTCGGCGCGCAGGGCCTCACGGATGGCACCGCACACCTCCTGGGCGTCCGCGGCAGTGGCGGTCTCGCCGGTACCGATGGCCCAGATGGGCTCGTAGGCGATCACGATCTTGGCGACGTCCTCGGCGGACCAGCCGGCGAGAGCGGCACGGATCTGACCGAGCACGAACTCGACGTGGGTGCCCGCCTTGCGGATCTCCAGCGCCTCACCGCAGCACAGGATCGGGGTCATACCCGCGTCCAGGACCTTGCGCGCCTTGGCGCCGACCAGCTCGTCCGACTCATTGTGGTACTCGCGGCGCTCGGAGTGCCCCATCACCACGTAACTGCAGCCGAGCTTGGTGAGCATGGCGGTGGAGATCTCGCCGGTGTAGGCGCCGTTGTCGTGAATGGACACGTCCTGGGCGCCGTACTTGATGTCCAGGGAGTCGGCCTCAACGACCGTCTGCACGGTGCGGATGTCCGTGAACGGAGGAATGACCAGGACCTCGCACTTGGCGTAGTCGTGGCCGGCGTCGCTCAGCGCCATGGCCAGGCCCTGCACCAGGTGGTTGGCCTCGAGGTGGTCGAGGTTCATCTTCCAGTTGCCCGCCATCAGCGGGGTGCGGTTGCTCATAGTGGATGTTCCTAACAGTGGATACGGTCGATATGGGGTCGGTTGGAAACGGAGCTGAGCGCTCAGTCCTCGAGGACGGCGATTCCGGGGAGCGTCTTGCCCTCCAGCAGCTCCAGGGACGCGCCGCCGCCGGTAGAGATGTGGGAGAAGGTGGACTCGTCGAAGCCGAGCGTGCGCACGGCCGCGGCGGAGTCGCCGCCGCCGATCACGGAGAACGCTTCGGAGGCCGAGATCGCCTGGGCGACGGCCTTGGTTCCCTCGGCGAAGGCGGCGAACTCGAACACGCCCATGGGGCCGTTCCAGACCACGGTCTTGGAGGAGGCGATCGCCTGGGCGAACAGCTCACGGGTCTTGGGGCCGATGTCGAGGCCCATCTGGTCGGCGGGGATCGCGTCGGAGTCGACCACGGTGGCCGGGGCGTCCGGCTTGAACTCGGGGGCGACTACGGTGTCGACGGGCAGCAGCAGCTCGACGCCGTTGGCCTTGGCGGTCTCGAGGTAGCCCTTGACCGTGTCGATCTGGTCCTTCTCCAGCAGGGAGGTGCCGACCTCGTGGCCCTGCGCGGCAAGGAAGGTGTAGGCCATGCCACCACCGATCAGGAGGCGGTCGGCCTTGCCCAGCAGGTTGGCGATGACGCCCAGCTTGTCGGAGACCTTGGAACCGCCCAGCACCACGGTGTAGGGGCGCTCGGGGTCGTTGACGGCCTTACCGAGGGACTCGATCTCCTTGGCGACCAGCAGCCCGGAGGCGGCCGGGAGGATGCGGGCGACGTCGTACACGGAGGCCTGCTTGCGGTGCACAACCCCGAAGCCGTCGGACACGAACACGTCCGCCAGGGCGGCGAGCTGCTCGGCGAAGGCGGCGCGCTCCGCGTCGTCCTTGGAGGTCTCGGCGGCGTCGAAGCGCACATTCTCCAGCAGCACGATGTTGCCGGGCTCGAGGGCGGCGACGGCCGCCTTGGCGCCCTCGCCGACAGTGTCCTCGGCCAGCGTGACGTTCACGCCGGTCAGCTCGGCGAGCCGCTGCGCGACCGGGGCGAGGGAGAAGTCGGGGTTGACCTTGCCCTTAGGGCGCCCCAGGTGCGCGGCAATGATGACCTTGGCGTCGGCGTCGAGCAGCGCCTTGAGGGTCGGTAGTGCCGCGCGGATGCGGCCATCGTCGGTGATGTTCTTGTCGTCGTCGAGCGGAACGTTGAAGTCGGAGCGGACCAGTACGCGCTTGCCCTTCAGGTCGCCCAGGGACTCGATGGTCTTCATGAAACCTCGCATGTGTTGATGAGTGTTTGTTGGTTTGAACGGGCGGACGCCCGCGCACGCTGATTGCGTGCGCGGGCGTCCGTCAGGTGCTCACTGTGTGAGTATCTGCCAGCTCGAGCTCAGGCGAGCTTCTCGCAGACCAGCGCGGTCAGCTGGACGAGGCGGTTGGAGTAGCCCCACTCGTTGTCGTACCAGGAGACGACCTTGACCTGGTCGCCCTGAACCTTGGTCAGCTTCGAGTCGAAGATGGAGGAGTGGGAGTCGCCGACGATGTCGGTGGAGACCAGGTCCTCCTCGGAGTAGGCCAGAACGCCCTTGAGCGGGCCCTCGGCAGCAGCCTTGACGGCGGCGTTGATCTCCTCGACGGTGGCCGGCTTGGTGGGCTTGAAGGTCAGGTCCGTGACCGAGCCGGTCGGGACCGGAACGCGCATGGCGTAGCCGTCCAGCTTGCCCTTGAGCTGCGGGAGGACGAGGGCAACGGCGCGGGCGGCACCGGTGGAGGTGGGAACGATGTTGAGGGCGGCGGCGCGGGCGCGACGCAGGTCCTTGTGCGGCGCGTCGTGGATGCGCTGGTCACCGGTGTAGGCGTGAACCGTGACCATGAGGCCGTTCTCGATGCCGAAGGCCTCGTCCAGCACCTTCGCCACGGGGGCGAGGCAGTTGGTGGTGCAGGAGGCGTTCGAGATGATGTTGTGCTTGGCGTTGTCGTAGTCCTGCTCGTTCACGCCGACCACGAAGGTGCCGTCCTCGTTCTTCGCCGGAGCGGAGATGACGACCTTCTTGGCGCCGGCGTCGATGTGCGCCTTGGCCTTGGTGGCGTCGGTGAAGAAGCCGGTGGACTCCACGACGACGTCAACGCCCAGGTCCGCCCAGGGCAGGTTGCCGGGCTCGCGCTCCGCCAGGACGCGGATCGGCTTGCCATCAACGATGATGTTCTGCTCGTCGTAGGTGACCTCGGCGGCGAGGCGGCCCATGATGGAGTCGAACTTCAGGAGGTGGGCGAGGGTCTTGATGTCGGTCAGGTCGTTGACGGCCACGACCTCGAAGTCGGCGCCCTGCTCGAGGGCGGCGCGGAAGAAGTTGCGGCCGATGCGGCCGAAGCCGTTGATACCAACGCGGGTGGTCACTTTGTGTCCTCCTAGTGCGCCAAAGGGCGCACGTACTCGTACTTGCGCACACATGGTGTGCCCCGGCCTTCGCGGGGGAGTCCCCGTCCGATCCGGCACGTGAAGTCTAGCGTCACGTGACCTTCGCCGCGCGGGTTCGGGCACGCCACGGGCGAACACGCCGGAACATCTCACATGTCGAGCATGTCTTGGGTGAGTACGGACTCGGTGTCCGGGATGCCCAGCTCGTGCGCGCGCTTGTCAGCCATCGCCAGCAGTCGGCGGATGCGCCCGGCAACCGCGTCCTTGGTCAGCTGCGGATCGGCCATGCGACCAAGCTCCTCCAGGCTCGCCTGCTTGTTCTGGATGCGCAGCCTGCCGGCCTGTACCAGGTGCTCGGGAACATCGTCGCCCAGGATCTCGAAGGCGCGCTCAACGCGAGCGCCCGAGGTGACGGCGGCCCGCACCGAGCGGCGCAGGTTGGCGTCGTCGAAGTTCGCCAGTCGATTCGCGGCGCCACGGGTCTCGCGCCGGGAGCGGCGCTCCACCCAGACGGCGTTCGCCTCAACCGCACCCATCCGCTGCAGCAGGATGCTGATGGCCTCGCCGTCGCGGACGACGACGCGGTCCGCGCCGCGAACCTCGCGCGCCTTGGCGGCGACCTCGAAGCGGCGGGCGGCCCCCACCAGGGCGAGCGCGGCCTCGCTGCCGGGGCAGGTGACCTCCAGGGCCGATGAGCGGCCCGGCTCCGTCAGTGAGCCGCGGGCGAGGAAGGCGCCGCGCCACGCGGCGGCCGAGGCATTACGGCCTCCCTGCACCACGGCGACCGGCATGCCGCGCACGGGCCGCCCGTGGGCGTCCACCAGGCCGGTCAGGCGGGCCAGGTCCCGGCCCCGGTCGGCCACGCGCAGCACGTAGCGGCTGCCCCGGTGCAGAGAACCGGCCTGCACCACCAGCACCTCGGGAGTCATGCCGAACAGCTCGCGCAGGTCGCGGTGCAGCCGACGCACCGCGCCGCCGTGGTCCAGCTCCGCCTCGACCACGATGCGGCCGGACACGATATGCAGGCCACCGGCGAAGCGCAGCATGGAGGCCACTTCGGCTCGCCTCTGGGCGGCGTTGTCGGTGGTCACGCGTGCGAGCTCGTCCTTGACGGTCACCGTCAGCGACATTTGGTGGTGCTCCTGGTCCTGTGGCGGGTGGAATGAGGTGTACGAGGGCGTTCAGGCGCCGCTCGGCGGGAAGGCGATGTCCCCCACAACGCCGTCGAAGGCGTCCCGGAAGACGGCGGCCAGCCGCAACGGGTCATGGTGGCACAGTGCGTCCCCGGTACGCACCTGCCGCAGTACGAGCACCGCCCCCATGGAGGCCGCCACGGCCTCAAGGTCAGCGGTGTCCTCAACCACGCTGGGGTCGGCGACGACCACGTCCAGGCGCAGCTCGGGCGCGTATTCGGCCAGGACCCGCAGGTGGTCGGCAACGGTCATGTCATCGGTCTCGCCGCTCTGCGCGGACAGGTTCAGCACAACCAGCTTGCGGGCGCGCGTTCCCACCAGCGCCTCACGCATCGACGGCAGGATCAGGTGCGGCAGCACGGAGGTGTACCAGGAGCCGGGGCCCAGGATCACCCAGTCGGCGGCGTCGATGGCGCGTATCGCCTCGGGGTGGGCGTCGGCGTCCTCCGGGACCACGCGCACATTCTCCATGCGGCCGCGGGTCGTGGCCACGGCCACCTGGCCGGAGACGCGCTGCCGGGTCTCGCCGTCGACTATGTCCGCCTCGATCACCAGCGGCGAGGCACTCATGGGTATGACGCGGCCGTGAATGCTCAGCAGCCGCCCCACCCAGTCGAGCCCCTCGACCTCATCGCCCAGCAGCTGCCACAGCGCCAGGATGAGCAGGTTTCCCAGGGCGTGATTGTTCAGCTCGCCCTCGCCGGAGAAACGGTGCTGAAGCACGTCGCGCCAGGTCAGCCCCCACTCGGTCTCGTCGGTGAGTGCGGCCAGCGCCATACGCAGGTCGCCGGGCGGCAGGCAGTCGAACTCGCGGCGCAGCCTGCCCGAGGACCCGCCGTCGTCGGCGACAGTGACCACGGCGGTGAGCCGGTGGGTCACGTGCCGCAGCGCCCGCAGGGTGGCGGACAGGCCGTGGCCGCCCCCGAGGGCGACGACGGCGGGCCCCTCCTCCCCGCGGCGACTCCAGCCGGCGGCGTCTATGGTGGCGCGGGCCGGGCGCCGCCCGGATGCGGCGGCCCCAACCGCTCCGCTCAGTGCCCTGCCCAGGTCCGGCCTGACAGACTCGCTCACGACTGCCTCACTCCCTGCCCAGGTCCCGGTGCTGCACCGCGACCTTGAAGCCCGCCGCCCGCAGGCCGGCGGTGATCCGCTCGGCGGTCGCGACCGAGCGGTGCTTGCCGCCCGTGCACCCGACCGCGATGGTGACATTCGGCTTGAGCTCCTCGACGTACCTGGGCAGCGCCTGAATCAACAGATTCACGTAGCCGTCGACGAAGGCGGCCGCACCGTCCTGCTGGAACACGTAGTCGGCCACCGGCGTGTCCCTTCCGGTCAGGTGCCGCAGCTCGGTGACCCAGTACGGGTTGGGGATGAAGCGCACGTCCAATACATGGTCGGCGTCCATGGGCAGCCCGTACTTGAACCCGAAGGACATGACCGTGACGCGCAGGCCCAGGTCCGACTCGTGGGCCACCAGCTCCCGAATGCGTCGGGCCAGGTCGTGCACCGAGTAGTCGGTGGTGTTGATGACCTCGTCCGCGGTGCCCTTGAGCCCGGCCAGGAGCGTGCGCTCATGCTCGATACCGTCCAGGATCGATCCGGTGCCTTGCAGCGGGTGAGGGCGGCGGGAGGACTCGAAGCGGCGGATGAGGGCGGCGTCGGAGGCATCCAGGAAGATCAGCCGCACATTGACGCCGCCGTCGCGCAGCTGCCCCAGGTACTGCATGAAGGAGGCGAAGAACTCGCGGCTGCGCACATCGACTACTGCGGCCAGCCGGTGGACTCCCGCGCCGACGGTGGTCATCATGCCCGCCAGCGCCGGCAGCAGCTGGGGAGGCAGGTTGTCCACCACGTACCAGTCGAGGTCCTCCAGGGCGTTCGCCGCCCGTGAGCGCCCCGCACCGGACATGCCGGTGACAATGATCATCTCGGGACGCTTGGCAGGAGGCACCGGGGCGGCGGCCTCATCGATCGCGGGGATGCCACGCGGAACCGTGTCCTTCATCGGGTTGCGCGGCCGCTGCGCCCCGCCGGCCGCGGCGGCGTGACGCACCGTTCGGCGCGGCGGCACGCTCGTGGGCTGCGGAGCGGCCTGCCGGGCACCCCGGGCCGGCACCGACGGCGGAATCCGGTTGCCACCGTGGTCGTCGTGTCGGCGGCCGGGCTCGGCTGGGTCCTTCGCATCCATGCCCACAGCATTGCACAACCGGCTGTGATGGGCTCGCCGAGTTTCGGTACCGTGGTCACACCAGTCGGCGCTGCGACGCCGCGGCCTGGCGCGCCCGCGTCGGGCGCCCGCATGGACTTGGAGGCGATCGTGTCCGCATCCCACTCCCCCGCCACCGGCATCGGCACTCCGGGCACGGCGTCCGCCACGAGAGTGGCACTGCTCGGCTCCGGTGAGCTCGGCAAGGAGGTGGCGATCGCGCTCGCGCGCCTGGGCGTTGAGGTCACCGCCATCGACCGGTACGCGGGCGCGCCCGCCCAGCAGGTCGCCCGGCACGCCCTGACCGTGGACATGTCCGACCCGGCGGCGCTGACGGAAGCGATCGAGTCGACCGGGGCACAGATCGTCGTACCGGAGATTGAGGCACTGGCAACCGACGCCCTGGTTGCGCTCGAGGAGGCGGGCCGGGTGCGGGTAGTGCCGACGGCGCACGCCGCCCGGCTGACCATGGACCGTGAGGGCATCCGCCGGCTGGCCGCGGAGGAGCTCGGCCTGCCCACAAGCCCTTACGCATTCGCCTCCTCCCAGGCAGAGCTCTCCGCGGCCGCCGCGCTGGTCGGCTTCCCGTGCATCGTCAAGCCGGTCATGTCCTCCTCCGGGCACGGCCAGTCGGTGCTGCGCGGACCCGACGATGTCGCGGCCGCCTGGCATCAGGCCGCGGCTGAGGGAAGAGTGGACCGGGGCCGGGTGATCGTGGAGGGCTTCGTCGACTTCGACTCCGAGATCACGCTACTGACGGTCCGCTCCCGCGACCCGCACACCGGGCAGACCGTCACCTCCTTCTGTGAGCCGGTCGGCCACCGGCAGGTGGGCGGCGACTACGTGGAGTCCTGGCAGCCGCATCCGCTCCCGGAGGCCGCCCTGCGCCGGGCGCAGGAGGTGGCCGCGGCGGTGACCGGTGCCCTCGGCGGCTGGGGCCTGTTCGGGGTGGAGCTGTTCGTCTGTGGTCAGGAGGTGCTTTTCTCCGAGGTATCCCCCCGCCCGCACGACACCGGCATGGTGACCCTCGCGAGCCAGCGGCTGAGCGAGTTCGAACTGCACGCCCGGGCACTGCTGGGACTGCCGGTGGATGCCACTTTGCGCTCCCCCGCCGCCTCCGCCGTGGTCAAGTCCCCCATTGAGTCCGAGCCCGGCGCCGGGGTCACCTACCGGGGCGTGGCGCAGGCGCTGGCGGTCCCGGGTGCCGATGTGCGCCTGTTCGGCAAGCCCGACGCGCATCCGGGCCGCCGCATGGGCGTGGCAGTGGCGGCGGCCGCCGACGTCGACTCGGCGCGCCGCCGGGCACGCGAGGCAGCCGAGGCCATCACCGTCTCCCGCCCCGGGCACTAGCTCAGCGGCGGTCAGCGGATGCGGCGACGGCGCCGCGGCGGGGTGACCCGCGCCTCGCCGTCGCCGTAGCGCACGCCCTCCTCCGCCTTGACGGCGGCCACCAGCACGAAGCTGAGCGTGACCAGCAGCGCCCAGCTGCCGAGCTTGCCCACGTGCACCAGGTGCCATCCGGCCTGCTGGTCCGGGTAGCGCCAGGCATTTAGGAACGTGCCGATGTTCTCCGCCAGCCACAGGAAGACACCGATGAGCGCGAATGAGACCGCGGTGGGCATGCGGTAGCGGTCGCCGCCCACGGTGAAGTGCGCCGCGGAGCCCCACAGGGCCAGGATGAAGCCGACCGCCACCGCCCCGCGCAGGTCCCAGATGAAGTGGTGGGTGTAGAAGTTCGCGTAGGCGGCCACTGCCAGGGCGGTGACCGGCCCGCGGCGGAAGTCGGAGATGCGCAGATCAAAACGCCGAAAGGCCTGACAAAGATAGGAGCCGACCGAGGCGTACATGAAGCCGGAGAAGATCGGCACCCCGCCCAGGCGCACCGTGCCGGCGTCCGGGTAGGTCCAGGAGCCGACACGCACCTTGAAGACCTCCAGCGCCAGGCCGATCAGGTGGAAGGCGCAGATCACCGCCAGCTCCCGCCAGGTCTCCAGGCGCAACGCCACGAAGGCGACCTGCACGACTACCACGTAGATGAGCAGCGCGTCGTACCGGGCCAAAGGCATGTCGAACCGGTTCCAGACGAGCACGGAAACCGCCATGCCGACGAACACCGCGATCGGGAAGGCGCAGCAGGCCAGCTGGATGGCGGTGAACTGGACCAGGCGCAACGGCAGCAGCCGCAGTCGACTCAGCGGGGCGCGTTCCTCAGGCATCGGCACAGACTACCCAGTACCCGTTGCGCCCGCCGCGAGCCGACTGCGGCCACTACTCGGTTATGCGGCCGATCAGGCCTTCAGGCTGGCCCCGTTCGAGGCGATCACATCCCGGTACCAGCCGAAGGACTGCTTGCGGTAGCGCTCCAGGGTGCCGGTGCCGTCGTCGTTGCGGTCCACGTAGATGAAGCCGTAGCGCTTGGACATCTGGGCGGTGGACGCGGAGACGCAGTCGATGCAGCCCCAGGAGGTGTAGCCGATGACCTGCACGCCGTCGGCGATGGCCTCACGCACCTGGACCAGGTGGTCGTTCATGTAGTCGATGCGGTAGTCATCAGCCACAGTCGGGGTCCCGTCGGGGCCGGTGACCAGCTCGTCGCGCGCACCCAGGCCGTTCTCGACGATGAACAGGGGCTTGCCCCAGCGGTCCCAGTAGTCGTTGAGGATGGTGCGCAGGCCGCGCGGGTCGATGGCCCAGCCCCACTGGGAGACCTCCAGGGTGGGGTTGACGACGCCGCCCATGAGGTTTCCGCCGCTGGCCTCGCGCTGCTGGGTGGCGGTCTCACAGGAGGACATGTAGTAGGAGAAGGACACGAAGTCGACCGTGTGCTCGGCCAGGGTGCGGCGGTCCGCCTCGGTGATGTCCAGCTCGATGCCCTTGTCCCGCAGCTTGCGCAGGAAGTAGCCGGGGTATGCGCCGCGCACGTGCACGTCCCCGAAGGTGTAATTGTCGCGCTCGGCCTGCTTGGCCGCCCATACATCCCGAGGGTCGGGGGTCAGCGGGTAGAAGGGGATCGCCAGGATCATGCAGCCGACCTGCAGCTCGGGGCTCACCTCGTGGGCGATGCGGGTGGCGGAGGCGGAGGCGACCAGCTCATGGTGGATGGCCTGGTACAGGTCCTGCTCGCTGAGCTCCTCCTTGGGCGTGTTGATGCCACCGGACATGAAGGGCTCGTGGAGCACGGAGTTGATCTCGTTGAAGGTCAGCCAGTACTTGACCCGCTTGCCGTAGCGTTCGAACAGGGTGCGGGCGTAGCGCTCGAAGAAGCCGATCATGCGCCGGTCCGCCCAGCCGTTGTAGGTCTTGGTCAGGTGCAGCGGGGTCTCGTAGTGGCTGATGGTCACCAGCGGCTCGATGCCGTACTTCTCCAGCTCGTCCAGGACCCGGTCGTAGAAGGCCAGGCCGGCCTCGTTGGGCTCGGTCTCATCACCGTTGGGGAAGATGCGGGACCAGGCGATGGAGAAGCGGAAGACCTTGAAGCCCATCTCAGCGAGCAGGGCGATGTCCTCCTTGTAGCGGTGGTAGAAGTCGATGCCCACCAGCTTGAGGTTGTCCGGCGTGGGGGCCTCGGTGCGGGGGCCGACGATGCCCTGGGGCATGACGTCCTGCACGCTCAGGCCCTTGCCGTCGGCGTCGTAGGCGCCCTCGTACTGGTTGGCGGCCAGCGCGCCGCCCCACAGGAAGTTGTCGGGGAAGGTGGTCGGTGTATTCATGTCTGATTCTCCTTGACGCGGGAATACCGCGAATGCTTGCTGCCTGCTCGTGGTTCAGTGGTCGATCTCGACGACGACGTCGTCGGCCTGCACATCGGCGTCCACAACCGGCACCACACCGGCCAGGCTAGCCGTGTTGGTGACCACGAGGATGGTGGTGGGGTCGTATCCGCCCTCGCGCACCACCTCCAGGTCGACCTCGGCCAGCTCCTGGCCGCGGGCCACCCGCTGCCCCACCGTAACCTTCGGGGAGAAGCCCCTGCCCTCAAGCTGGACCGTGTCCAGGCCGACGTGTACCAGCAGTTCCACGCCGTCGTCGGTCTTGATGCCGTAGGCGTGTCCGGAGTCCATAACCGTCAGCAGCGTGCCGGCTGCGGGCGCCGTGACCACGATCCGCCCGGAGCCACTGGGCCTCACGGCCACGCCCCCACCCAGTGCGCCGGAGGAGAAGACCGGGTCGGAGACCCGCTCCAGCGGCATGGCCCGGCCGGCGACCGGCGCGCCCAGGGTGGTGGTGGGCTCCGCGGGGGCCGTGGCCTGCGCGTCCGCCTCGGCGTCAACCGCATCGGAGTCGGCGTCGGCCTCGTTGAAACCGAGCACGAAGGCCAGTATGAAGCCGATCGCCACGGCCACGCCGATCCCGACGAAGGTGGCTGCCACGTTCCCGTACTGCAGCAGGGCGGGCATGGCGATCAGGGAGGGGAAGACGAAGGCGGATGAGGCCCCGCCGCCGATGGCGATGATGGCACCGCCCACGGCACCGCCGATGCAGCCGGCGATGAAGGGGCGCTTCAGCGGCAGGTTCACACCGTAGATGCCGGGCTCGGTGATGCCGGCGAGGAAGGCCGACAGGGCGGCCGGCCCCGCGACCTGCCGCATCTGCGCGGAGCGGGTGCGGATCATGACGGCGAGCATGGCGGCGGCCTGGGCCAGGACGGCGGCGAACAGTGGGGCGGTCATGACCGAGTAGCCGGGGTTGTCGTAGTCGGCGAGCATGATGGGCACGAAGCCCCAGTGGATGCCGAACATGACGAACACCTGCCAGAAGGCGCCCATGATCGCGCCCGCGGCCCAGGGCGCAATCCGGAACAGGGACTGGATGCCACCGGAGATGCCGTTGGACAGCGCGGTCGTAACCGGGCCGATCGTCATCAGCACCAGCGGCACCATGATGGCGAGGACCAGCAGCGGCACCATGAAGTTGCGGATGGTACTGGGCAGTACGCGCTTGAGCCAGCGCTCCAGGTAGCCCTGAATCCAGGTGGAGAAGATGATCGGCAGCAGGGATGAGCTGTAGGAGGCCATCACCACGGGGATGCCGATGAAGGTGACCGAGTCGGCGTCCGCCAGGGCGACGATGTCGGGGTACACCAGCGCTCCGGCGATGGCGACCGCGGTGATCTCGTTGGCCTTGAAGCGGCGCGCCGCGGAGATCGCGAGCACGACCGGCAGGAAGTAGAACACGGAGTCGCCGGCCGCGTTCAGGATCGTGTAGGTGGTGCCTTCTTCTGACATCCAGCCCAGGGTCGTCAGCAGCGCCAGCAGCGCCTTGATCAGGCCGGCACCCGCCAGGGTCCACAGCACCGGGTGGATCAGCGCCGAAATGAGCTTGATGAACCGGTCGAAGAGGTTCCCCTCCTCCGCGGGCTGCTCGGCACCCGAGTCGGCCGCCCCCAGTGAGGTGATCCGCCCCAGCTCCTCATACAGCACGGGCACGTCGTTGCCGATGACGACCTGGTACTGGCCGCCGGCCTGCACGACGGTGACAACGCCGGGCAGCTGCTTGATCTGCGCCGTCGCCGCCTTGGACTCGTCTGCCAGGACCAGGCGCAGGCGTGTGGCGCAGTGGGTCATGGAGCGGACGTTGCCCTCACCTCCGACCTTCTCCAGCAGTTGCGGCGCCAGCGCCGCGTAGTCGACCTTGGCCATGCTGATCCTCCTCGATCCGGTGTCCGCAAGCGGCGGGAAAACAAAAAAGACCCGAGGCGGCTGCGCATAAGAATGCGAGTCGTCTCAGGTCTTGCCCCTTGCGGGTAACAATCCTGGGCCCCGTTCGGGGCTCTCTGGTAAGCATATAGCCTGCCCACGACGCGGCGGGACGACCCGGCTCGGTGCCTTTGGTCACAGCCCCTGGTCCGCTTGGGGACGGGCCCGGTCGATGCCGGCCTCCAGGCGGGCCACGTGCATGGTCAGGTAAGCCGTCTCATCATCGCGCACGGCGATCCCCAGCCGCATCTCCAGCAGCTCCTTCACCCGCACGGCCACTCGATAGGCCCCCGGGTAGCGGGTGCGCAGAGACTCGGCGATGGCGGTGCCGGTGCCGTCGTCCAGCTGCTCACCGGTGCGGGCACGCACCAGGAAGTAGCGCAGGTGCACTGCGAAGCGTGCCGCGTCGATCGAGTCGGGGCGGAAGTCATCACCGTAAGCGGCCTCGAGGATTCCCATGACCTGCCCGATCAGCTTCGACTGCCTGGCGGCCTCCCGCGTGGAGGGGGCGCCCACGGCGGCGGCGAACAGGTGCAGGGCCAGGGCCACCGCCTCGCCGTCGGGCAGCTGGACCTCCTGGGCGTGATTGAGCTCGGCCACCATCCGCTCCGCCAGCCGCAGCTCCTCCGGGTGCAGGTGGGCGGCCTCGGCGCGCAGCGGATAGTCCATGACGATGCCCGCGGCCGCCCGCTCCATGGCCTGGTTCACGTGGTCAACCACGGCCACGATCGTCGACGACGGCACGGTAGTGCCCAGGTCCCTGGCGGCGGCGCGGAAGGTGCGCTCGATCAGGGCGATGCGCTCCAACGGGATCGCCGCCATCACCTCGCCGACGCTCTCGGCGTTCTGTGCCAGCACATAGCGGCGCGCCACCCGGGAGTTGTCGGCGTCCTGGCCCGGCTTGCGCTGGAAGCCCAGGCCGCGCCCGGTCAGGACCACCTCGCGTCCCAGCTCGTCACGCGCCAGGACCACGTTGTTGTTGAACACCCGCAGGATCTCCACCTGCGGGATTGTGTCACCGATCCGGCCGGGATGCAGCGGGCGACGCCGCGGCCGCACTGGTCCGCTGCGCACGGTCTTCTGCGGTCCCCCCGGCGCCTCCCTCGGCGGTGAGGCGCTGCTGGATCGTGGCGGCCAGCGTTGGACCGATACCCTTCACCGCCGCGATCTGCTCGGCGGATGCCGCCCGGATCCGCTTGACCGAGCCGAACTCCTTCAGCAGCGCCGCCTGCCGGGCGGGGCCGAGGCCGGGAATGGAGTCGAGCACGGAGCGTGTCATTCCGGCGGACCGCTTCTTGCGGTGATGGGTGATCGCGAAGCGGTGGGACTCGTCGCGCAGGTACTGCAGCAGGTACAGGGCCGGAGAGGTGCGTGGCAGCACGATCGGGAACTCCTCCCCCGGCACCCACACCTCCTCCAGCCGCTTGGCCAGGCCCACCAGCGGCACATCTACACCGAGTTCGTCGAGGACCGCCCGGGCGGCATTGACCTGCGGCAGGCCGCCGTCGACGACGACGAGCCCGGGCGTGTAGGAGAAGCGGCGGGGGCGGCCGGTGTCGGGGTCGACGGGGCCGGATACCGGCACCGTGACGCCGTCGGAGCCGGTTCCCGACGCCGTCGCGCCGCCGACTGCGCCCGCGGGCCTGCCACCGGGGGCGTCCACCACGACGTCGTCGGCCGCCTCCTCCACGTACTGCCCGCCGACGTCGGCGGGCACGGATCCGGACACCGGGCCGGGGCTGTTCTGCTCGGCCAGCAGCCGCTTGAAGCGGCGGGTGAGTACCTCGTGCATGGCGGCGGTGTCGTCGGCGGTGCCGGTGCCGTCCGCGCCGCGGATGATGAAGCGCCGGTAGTCGGACTTCTTGGGGGCGCCGTCCTCGAAGACGACCATGGAGCCGACCTGGTAGGTGCCCTGCGTGTGGGAGATGTCGTAGCACTCCACCCGCAGCGGCGCCTCGGGCAGCTCCAGGGCCTCGGCCAGTTCCTCCAGCGCCTGGGAGCGCTGGGTGAGGTCGCCGGCGCGGCGGGTCTTGTGCTGGCGCAGCGCCTCCTCGGCATTCTTGCGCACGTTGTCCATGAGGGCGGCCTTGTCACCGCGCAGCGGCACACGCAGCTCCACCCGGGCGCCGCGCAGACCGGTCAGCCAGTCGCGCACGGCCTCGGCGTCGGGCGGCAGGGCGGGCACCAGGACCTCCCGGGGGACGGCGGTGGTGGCGGTGTGCGCAACGTCGTCGACGCTGGTGGCGGCCCGCTCGCGCCCGCCCGAGCGGCCGCCGTTGTCGGGGGCGGTGCGCTCCAGCGGGGCGGCGGGGCGCGGTCGCCCACGCCGAGGGAGGTGGTCGGCCCCGAGCGGGCGGGCGCACCGGCGGCAGTGCCCGCGGGTGCGGCGGCGTCGTCGGCCGGGTCGAGCAGGTCGGAGTAGACCTGCTGGAGGAGCCGCTCGATCAGCTCGGCGTCGGTGGCGTCCTCAACCAGGTCGATCACCCAGCCGCGCTGGCCGCGCACTCGCCCGCCGCGCACGTGGAACACCTGGACGGCGGCGGCGGTGAGCTCGTCCCGGGCCAGTGCGAACACGTCCACGTCGGTGGCCTCCGGCAGCACCACCGCATTCTGCTCGATGACCTTGCGCAGGGCCTCGGCGTCGTCGCGCAGGCGGGCCGCCTTTTCGAAGTCGAGCGCCTGGGCGGCGGCCCGCATCTGCGCCTCGACCTCGCGCAGGTAGGGGCCGGTACGACCGGACATGAAGGCGCAGAAGTCCTCGGCCAGGGCCCGGTGGTCGGCGGGCCCGATGCGGCCCACGCAGGGGGCGGAGCACTTGTCGATGTAGCCCAGCAGGCAGGGGCGCCCGGAGGCGTGGGGGCGCGCTTGAACACGCCGGCCGAGCAGGAGCGGATGGGAAACACGCGCAGCAACTGGTCGAGGGTCTCGCGGATGGACCACACCTGCACGAAGGGCCCGAAGTAGCGCACGCCGGGACGCCGGGCGCCGCGGACGATCTGGGCGCGGGGGTAGGTCTCCTGCATGGTGACCGCCAGGTACGGGTAGGACTTGTCATCCTTGTACTTGACGTTGAAACGAGGGTTGAACTCCTTGATCCAGGAGTACTCCAGGGCGAGTGACTCGACCTCGGTGGACACCACCGTCCACTCCACCGCGCAGGCGGTGGTGACCATCTTCTGGGTGCGCGGGTGCAGTGCGCTCAGGTCCTGGAAGTAGTTGCCGAGCCGCTGGCGCAGGTTCTTGGCCTTGCCGACGTAGATGACGCGTCCCTCGGCGTCCAGGAACCGATACACGCCCGGAGAGGTCGGGATGTCGCCGGGGGCGGGACGGTATGTCGACGGGTCGGCCATGGCAGGAGATTATGCGCCCGCCTCGCCACCCGCCATGGTGGCCAGGACTACGGCGCAGGCGGCCGTCCCGGCTCCCGCCACGAGCACGCCCCAACCCGGGCCGAGCGAGCCCAGCAGAGCGCCGAGGCCGCTGCCCAGGGGCGCGCCCGCAAAGACGATGGAACGGTAGAGGGTGGTGATGCCGTGCAGTCCCGGGCCGCGCGCGGAGCGCAGCAGCGCGCTGGAGGTGCCCGAGTTCCAGCCGCCCAGCCCGATTCCATACACCCCGGTACAGACGAGCAGCAGGGGGACGGCGCGCGTCGTGGACATAGCGATCATCGCCATGCCGCTGAGCGCGCCGGCGAAGGCCGCGATCCGCCAACTGGGTACGCGCGCAACGACGAGCAAGTAAGCGGCATTGGCCAGCACGACGCCGACCGAGACGATGGAGGAATTCGCGCCGTACACCTGCGGCGGCATCTGCACGATCTTCAACAGGTACAGCGGAATCACCGCGGAATAGCAGCCGGCGAACACGTTCGAGAGACAACCACTGATGCTGAGTGCCAGCGTCATTCGATTAGCACGCAACAGCCTCCAGGAGGATTCCACCTCCCGCGCCTGGGTCCGTTCCGGACGCGTCGCACCCGCAGTACACAATACACATGCGAGCGCGATGACGGCGAAGACGATCGCGGCGAACAGTGGCGATACCCGCAACCAGGCGAACAGCGTGCCGGCCAGCGCCGGCCCCGCGATCCCGCCGAGGCTCTGGCCGGTGGACAGTACGCCGTTGGTCCGCTCAATCGCGCCTGCCCTGGACGTCTCGACGATCAGGATATTCACCGCGTTGTCTACGAACGGACGGGCGACTCCGAAGCCGATTGAAAACGCCCAGTACACCCAGGCGGACCGCGCGCCCAACGCCACCGGGATGAGCACCGCATACAGGACGATGTTCGTGACAGTGCCGCACAGTGCGGCGCCTCTGGCACCGTAGCGGTCAGCGACCCGGGCAACCGCGGGCCCCATCAGCACCGTGGGGAGCACCGCCCCGGCTCCGATCAGCGCCGTCGTGACCGCACCCCCTCCCGCCGAGACCGCCAGTAGCATCAACGCAGTCGCGCGCAGGCTGAACTCCAAGCGCGAGACAGTGCCCAGCGCGACGACTGGCACGGCCCGCCTGCTTATGGCTGGGGCGGACATGGGGGAATCGGGCAGCACGGCGGGAACCCTATCGCCATATCAACCGACCTCGGTGGTCATAACAACCGAACTCGGTGAGTCGTGGCCGGCGGCGAACGCACCACCTATGCTGTGAGCGCCGTCTCATACGCGGCGCGCAGCCGACCGACCAGCGATCCAGCCCAGGAGTACTCGTGCCCGTCCTGCCCCGGCCCCCCGCCCGGCTCCCGGATCACCTGCGCGCCGTCGCAGTGGATATGGACGGCACCTTCCTGCGCACCGGCTCCACCTACAACCGGTCTCGCTTCGCGCCGCTGCGGCGCCGCATGCGCGAGGCGGGGGTGCGCTTCGTGGTCGCCTCCGGCAATCAGGAGGCGCAGCTGCTCGGGTTCTTCCCGGCCGCCGAGGGACCGGCTCCCGACGGCGTGGTCTCCGACAACGGGGCGATCGTCCTGGCCGACGGTGTCCGCCTGCGGGAGACCCACGTGCCCATGACGGCATTGGAGCGGGCGCTGCAGCTACTCGACGACGAGCTCACCTTCATCGCCTCCGGTCCCGACGGCGCCTACTTGCGCGAGTCGGAGACGCCCGCGATGCGGGAGCTGCTGACCTTCTACCACCCGCAGTACGAGCTGGTGGCGGACACGGCGGACATCAACGGTCGTCGCGTGTCCAAGATCGCCCTGGTGGATGAGCGCGGATTCCCGCAGACCTTCCTGGACCGACTGGCCCAGGCGCTGGACGGGGCGATGGTGCCGGTGGTCTCGGGGCACGACAGCGTGGACCTGATCGTGCCCGGGCGCCATAAGGCCTCCGGGCTGGACGTGCTACTAGACCGCTGGGGGCTGGCGCCGGAGCAGGTGGCGGCCTTCGGAGACTCCGGCAATGACGCGGAGATGCTGGCCCGGGTGGGCTACGGGATTGCGATGGCCAATGCCTCCCCGACCGCCCGGGACGCCGCACGTTTCATGGCGCCCACCAATGACGAGGACGGCGTACTGCATGTGCTGGAGGGCTGGTTCCCGCCGGCCTGAGCGCCAGCAGGTGAAGGCGGTGGTGGGCGATACTGGGATCGAACCAGTGACCTCTTCCGTGTCAGGGAAGCGCGCTACCGCTGCGCCAATCGCCCGAGGTGGGTACCGGATTCGAACCGGTGTATACGGCTTTGCAGGCCGGTGCCTAACCTCTCGGCCAACCCACCATTGAGAGGCTGGGGGGACCCGGCGCCTCGGAGCGGATGACGGGACTCGAACCCGCGACCCTCACCTTGGCAAGGTGATGCTCTACCAACTGAGCCACATCCGCGTGTGTGCCGCTCGCGGGGACCATGCGTTCCCCTGAGCGCGGCTGAACCATAACACCAGCCCGGGGGCCTCACGCAAATGCACGGACGGTGATCCACCTCACCGGCACTCCATTTGCCGTGAACCCCCCTCCACCGATAATGTCTGCATCGCGCCGGGCGATTGGCTCAGGGGTTAGAGCGCCTCGTTCACACCGAGGAGGTCACTGGTTCGATTCCAGTATCGCCCACCGGAAGCAGTTGAGGCCCCGGACCACTTGGTCCGGGGCCTCAACTGTTCACGCCGTTCACGCCCCTCTGCGAGCGGCACGCGGTGTACTCCCCGCCGGTCCAGCGCGACATCGGGGGTTATCGGCACGAATGCGTGTGCGGTTCGGGCGTGTCGTGGGGGTGCAGTGGGTTCGTCCGGGAGTCATCGGTGCGAACGCGGTGCTTGAGACCGACTTTGCGGTCCCCGCCGACCGGTTCGCTTGACCCGCCCCTCGTGTAGGCGGCGGCACCCGCAGCCGGGACGGCTTTGCACGACCCCGGGCGACACAGCACGACCCCGGTGCACGTTCCACGACCCCGGGGTGGTCGTGCAACACACACCAAGGTCGTGGAACGCGGCCCGCGGTCGTGCAACACACGGGACGAATCAGGCAGGCCAAGTTGGCGCAGGCGGTCCAGCTTCCAAGCTCGGGGCGAGGCGCGTCGGCAAGCGCCTGAGGCCACGCCTTCGTCGGGCGGCTCAGCCCAGCCGGGCGCCGTCGGTGATCGCCCCGGGGGCCCCCGCCTCGTCCACGGTCGCGTCCCCGGCGGCGACCACGCCGTCCCCGAAGGTCCAGTCACCCCGAACGGTCAGGGAGCTCGCCTCCCGAATTGACGGCACACCGTGCGGGAAACGCGCCTCGAAGTCTGCGATCCGCTTGTAGTAGCGCGGGTCAAGGTCCACCACGCAGGCGCGCTCCGGCACCTGCTGCAGCAGGCCGTCGTCGTCGACCTCATACACGTCCGAGCGCACCAGCAGCAGGTCATTCGTGGTCTTGACCGGCAGGAAGCGGCTGCGCGGCACCTCCACTGCGGTGGCGCCCTCGAAGGCCTCAACGGCCGCGCCCATCGCCGTCTCCAGCTGGATGACCGGGGTTGAGCCGGGGTCGGCGGGGTCCACCGTCTTGGTGTTGCGGATCAGCGGCAGACCCAGGATGCCGCGCCGCTCGGTGAGCGTGTCCCGCAGCACCTCCAGGTCGAACCACAGGTTGTTGGTGTGGAAGAAGGGGTGGCGGTACTGGTCGGTGAAGTAGTGCATCTCCTCTGGTGGCGTCTGGGCGGTGTCCCGCAGGATGATGCGGCCGTCCGCCTTGCGCACCGCCAGGTGGCCGCCCTTGACGTCGGCGGGGGTCCGGCGGCACATCTCGGGGGCGTAGGGCGCACCGGAGGCGGCGAACCAGCCGGCGATACGGGCGCTCGGGGCGGCGCCCAGGTTGTCCGAGTTCGAGGTCATTGCGTACTTGTAGCCGCGCTCCAGGAGGGCGTCCAGCACCCCGGAGGCGACCAGCGCGGTGTAGATGTCCCCGTGCCCCGGCGGACACCACTCCAGACTCGGGTCCGCGTCCCACTCCACCGGGGTGAGGTCGTCGGCACGCAGCTTCGGCTCCCGGTTCTGCAGGAAGTCCAACGGAACACCGTCAACCTCGATGCCCGGATGGGCGGCGAGCGCCGCGAGCGTGTCCTCGCGGGTACGGAAGGAGTCCATGAAGATCAGCGGCAGAGTCACGCCGTAGCGTGCGCGGGCGGCCATGACCTGATCCACCAGCAGGTCCAGGAAGGTCTTGCCGTCGCGCACCGGCAGCAGCGACTTCGCCCGGTCCATGCCCATGGAGGTCCCCAGGCCCCCGTTGAGCTTGATCAGCACGGTCTTGCTCAGTGCCTCCCGGGCGGCGGACTCATCGACCTCGACGTCGTCGATCGAGTCGATCTGCGTAAGCGGTTCGATGGTGTCCTCGGGGACCAGGCCGGTGGCGCCCTCCTCAAGAGCTTGGTAGTAGTGGCTGAAAACGTCGATGGCCTGCTCCGCGACGCCGGCGTCGCGCATCTTTGCCTGTGCGGCGGCCAATCCAGTGGTGCTCATGGGCAAAGGCTATCCCACCGCCGGACACTTCTCTTATCAAAACCGTGACAATGCCGCGTACTTGTCGGATGCTTGGCTCATGGAGCACTACGACAGTGCACGGCTCGACGAGTTGAGCGCACGCCTGGAGACCCTGGAGCACAAGATCAATGGGTTGGAGGAGCGGCTCGCGCGGCTCGCGACCGCGCCCGCAGCACCGCGCCCCGTCCCGGACCAGCCCGACGCCGCTCATGAGCCGCCCTTGAACGATCCCTACGCATACGACCCTTATGCCTCCCCCGCCGCCCTGCGTCCGTATCCCGAGCCACCGCAACTGGGGCAGGCCCCGGTCATGGCGCCGTCCGCGGCCGAGTCAGCCCCGCCCCGAGGGGAGGGCAATGTCGGCTCCTACCTGCTGTCCGGCGCGGCGGCGCTTTTGGTGCTGTTGGCGGCGGTGAGCCTGATAGCGCTGGTCTGGGAGCAGATTCCGGATCCGGCGAAGGTCGGCGGCCTCGCCCTGCTCTCCCTGGCCGTAGTCTCCGCGGGAACCACGCTGGCGGAGCGCCGGCCCCACCAGCAGGTCGCAGCGGCGACTCTCACCGGCACTGGCGGCGCACTGGGATTCGTCACCATCATCGGCGCAGTGCTCATCGCGGGCATGCCGGCGCTCGCCGCCTTCGCGCTCATGGCCATATGGGGACTCGTCCTGCTACTGGTCTCCTGGACGACGCAGCAGTTCTTCACCGCGGTCGTCTCTACCCTGGGAGCGTTGGTGACCGTCGCCTTCGCCGCCGCGCAGGCGGCCGACCATCCCGGGCGAGCCGTACTGATCTGGACGCTCGTGAACGGCTACCTACTCGCCCTCGCGGCCGTGTGCGCGCTGCTGCCGCGCTACGCGTCCGGCATGCGTCTGGCCGAGTGGCTCCCCACCACGTCTATGGCGGTCACGGCGACCGCGCTGCTGATCGGTCCCGGAACCCTGCTGGCTGTGAACTCGCCGACCGGGATGATGCTCCTGTGCCTACCCGCGGTGGTGCTGCTGATTCAGGCGCACCACTCCGGGCGTCTGCTGTCGCGCTCCCCCGGCTACGCGGGGGTCGTGTGGGAATGGGCGGGAGTGGGCGCCGTCATGGCTCTCGCCGTGCTTCGCCTCGGCCGGGTGGTCATGGTCGCGCCGACCACTTCCAGCCTCGCCGCCGCGCTGCTACTGCTGTGTGCAACGGCATCGACCGCCGCCCTCCTGCCCGAGGGCGCTGAGGGGCCCTGGCCGCGGAACGTGGTCGGCGTGAACCTGGCGGCGATGCTGGGTGTGGGAGCGGCCGCTTGCACAGTGGATCAGCGGCTGCTCCTGCCCACGGTGCTCGCACTGGCCCTGGCCTCCATTCCAGTGGTGCGCGCCGGAAGCGCCATGCCCGTGGCGGTCCTGCCGCTGGCCGGCCTGGTGCCGCTCGCCTTCGCCATGGTCCCCGTGCCGAAGACAACCGTGTGGCTGGCACTGGTCGCGCTCCTTATCGCCGTCGGCCTGAGCCTCTGGCTGGAGAGCAGGCTGGCGCCTCCCACCGCCCTGCCGGACTCCCCCGCCACGCCGCCTCGGCCAGTTTCGGACCTGCGGGCGTCACTACTGGCGGTCGCCGCGTGGCTGATCGGCGCCGATCTGGTGGTGGCCCTCCCGACACTGGTTGAGCGGCTCGCACCGGGAACGAGCGCCGCCCCGCTGGTGGCGGGCGCTAGCGCCCTGGCGCTGTCGGGGCTGGGCCTGTTCACACGCGACTGCACCCCGCTCACGCTGGCAACGGGGGCTCGCGCTGGCGCTCTCGAGGAGGCACGTGACCTTCGCACGCCTGCGGTGAGCACCGTCCCGGCGATCGCCTGGACCGGTTACATGCTGTTGGCCGCGCAGTCCGCGCTGACGCTGGGGAGGGCCGACGCCGCCGCCTCCGCCATCGGCTCGCTGGGCGCCACGCCCCTGGTGCTACTGGCGATGGCGCTGACTGTGGCCGGGGCCCGCCTGCTGCTGCCCTGGCTGAGGGGTTCCGGCGCCGCGCTGGCGATCGCGATCTCCTTGAGCGTGGCGCTGTGGTGGTCGGCAATGGTCCTCACGGGCGCCTCCCCCACGTCAATGCTGGTGACGGCGCTGGTGCTCACGACCGGAACGGTGTGCATCGTCGTCGGCTTCGGAGTGCGAGCGACGACGCTGCGTCACTACGGCCTGAGCCTGGTGATGCTGGTGGTGGTCAAGCTGGCGCTGCTGGACCTGACGGATGGGAGTTCGATCGCTCAGATCCTGTCGCTGCTGGTCGCCGGACTGGCCTGCTTCTGCCTGTCCCTGGTCTACAACCGCTTCGCGCAAGAGCAGGCTCGGCAGGCCCGCACCGCAGCAGCAGGGTACGACGCATCCGACATGGATGGGTAGGAGCCTCCGACGGGGAGTCCTCCCCACCCCGGTGACGTGACTTCGTTACGGCGCTCCGCGATTCTTGAAGCATGTATTCCAGCAGCGAGCAGCTTGATGAGGTCGTTGAGCGCCTGGCCACCTTGGAGCGCAAGCTCGACTGGGTGGCGGCTCGGCTGGCGCCGGACGAGGTCCAGGCGCCCAGAGCGACGGTCCCGGCGCCAAGCGCCTCAAGGACGCGTTCGTCCAATCCGGTGCCCGCCGTGCCCGTCCGGCCTACCCCAGCCGTGCCCGTCCGGCCTACCCCAGCCGTGCCCGCCGTGCCCGTCCGGCCTACCCCAGCCGTGCCCGCCGTGCCCGTACCCTCCGTGAGGCCCCCAGTAGTCCCAGCAGTGCCCCAGCCGCAGACACCCGTCGGCGCCGACGCGTTCGCCGCCCGGCAGCACCAGCCCCAGCAGCAGCGCCGCCAGGAGGAGAACATCGGCCGTTATGTGCTGTCCGGGGCGGCGGCGTTCCTTGTCGTATCCGCCGCAGTGAGCCTGATCGCCCTGGTCTGGGATCGGATCCCCGACGCCGCCAAGGTCGGGACGCTGGGTGTCATCGCCATCGCCATGGTCGGCTCGGGCATGATCCTTGCCAGAAGGCGTCAGCAGCAGCAGGTGGCGGCCGCCACTCTCACCGGCACGGGCGGCGCGCTCGGCTTCATCGCCATCATTGGTGCGGCGCTGACTGCCGGCCTGCCCAGCACCGCCGCCTTCATGCTCATGGTCGTCTGGGCATTCGTGCTGCTGCTGGTCTCCTGCGCCACCGGCCAGTTCTTCACCGCGGTCGTCTCCACGCTGGGGGCAATGGTCACCATCGGGTTCGCCGCCTCGCAGGTGGCCGCCCACCCGGCCCAGGCCCCGCTGACCTGGATGCTGATCGACTTCTACGTCGTCGCCCTGGCGGCCGTGGCGGCAGCGGCACCCCGGTTCACTTCGGGCATGCGGTTGGCACCATGGTTACCGAGCACCTCCATGGTGGTGACCGCGACCGTGCTGCTGATCGGTCCTTCCCAACGGCTGCTCGCCCAGCCGCAGTCGGGGATCGTGCTGCTGACCGTGCCCTGCGCGGTACTTCTGGTACAGGCGCACCACTCGACGCGCCTGCTGGCCGTGGCAGGGGCGGGCAGCGCTGTCATGTACGAGTGGGCAGCCGTCGGGATCGTCCAGGCGCTGGCCGTGCTCCAGCTCGGATACGCCCAAAACGTGAGCGCATCTGCCCGCAACGGCATATCCGTGATCTTCCTGGCTCTGGCATGTGTTTCCACGGCGGTGCTGCTGCCCCGGGCCAAGACACCGGTGTGGTTGCGCGCCGTCGCGCCGGTGAATCTGGGGACGGTGGTCGGCGTCGCCGGGGCGGTCTTCGCCGTGAGCACGGACCTGCTGCTGCCGGCGGTGGCGGCCGTGGGCCTGGCCGCCATTCCCGTGGTGCGCCTCGGCTACAGCGCCCCCGTACTGTTGCTGCCGATTATGGGAGTGGCCGCGCTGGTGGCTGGGCTCGCCCCCGCCCGCAGCACACTGCTACTGACCCTGCTGGCGGTGCTGACGGCCGTCGCCCTCACCGTGCTGCTGGAGGCGCTGCTGGCACCGCCGCCCCCGCAGTCCGGGGAGTCCGCTGATCGGGCGACGTGGCTCGCGGGCGCGACCTGGGTGCTCGCCGCCGACCTGGTGCTGATCCTCCCCTGGGTGCTGGATGTCCTGCTAGCGCGCAACGGCGGAGGACAAGCGGACCGGATGCCGGCACCGCTGCTCGCGGGTGCGGCGGCGCTGGGGCTGACGGGCCTGGGCCTGTTCACCGCCAGGTGCTCTCCCCGTTCCCTGCTGTCCGGTGGGCGGGCCGGCCGCCTGGAGGGCGCCGTCGACCTGCATACTCCGCTCCGCTCCACCCCGCCGCCGTCGGCCTGGCTTGGAGACACCCTGCTGACGGCGCTCGCCGCAGCAGTACTGCTGCGGGCCGGCTCCCTGGGCTCCGCACTGCTGGAGGCACCGCTGTTGGGCATCGCACTGGCACTGGTGATCGTGGGCGGACGCATGCTGCTGCCCTGGCTGCGGAGCACCGGCGTCGCCTTGACTATCGCCGTGTCACAGAGCCTCGCCCTGTGGTGGTCGGTGATGATCCTCACCGGCGCGTCCGCAGCTTCTCTGCTGGTCACCGGTGTGGTGCTGGCGACCGGTGCCGCCTGCATCGTCATCGGATTCCGGCTGCGCGCCACCACACTGCGCCACTACGGGCTCACCCTGGTACTGCTGGTGGTGTTCAAGCTGGCCGTGGTGGACCTGGCCGGACAGAACTCGCTGTCGCGGATCCTGGCGCTCATGGTCGCCGGCGTCGTGTGCTTCGGGCTGTCGCTCGCATACAACCACTTCGCGCAGGAGCAGGCGGAGCACGGCGCGATCGGAGCCGACTCCGCCGGCGGCCTCAGTCCGGCAGGTCGCGGTGGATCGTCGTATCCCCGGTGAGCTCGGGGTGGAAGGAGACGCCGATGATCCGCTGCTCCCCCTCCCCCTGCTCGACGCCGACGACGCGCCCGCGCCGCTGCTGGAGCGGATGCGTCCGCTGTGCGTGCCCGTGTCCGGGATCGTGCAGGACGCGATGACCCGATTCCTGGCCCAGGACGGCCTGCGCCGGCACGTGGCCCGAGCGCCTGCGGGAGCTGCTGGTGCGCCTGCGGGAGGCGCTCGCCCCCTACGGCCCTAGGCCCCGGCCGGAGCGCGCTGCCCGGGACTAGGTCCTGTTGTGTAAGTGCTTGGGCGGAGGTGTGTGGCTGTTGAGCCTGCCAGTTGGACCCCTGTCCCACCGTTGGACCCCTGTCCCACCGTTGGATCCCTGTCCCACCGTTGGACCCCTGTCCCACCGTTGGACCGCCGTAGCCACCGGTTACAGCGGTCCAACGGGAAGTAAGCGGTCCAACGGGGCGCAAGCGGTCCAACGGGGCGCAAGCGGTCCATCGGGGCTTGGGCGGTCCAACCGGGGCGGTGCAAAGACCCACTCGCCCCCTCGACGGGCGCACGCAGCCCACTCAAACTGGAGCCCGGTAGCCACCAGCTGCGACGAACTCCCCATCCGCTACCAGGCCACCACCCACATCACCAGCACCGCCCCACCAGCACCAGCGACTTACACAACACGACCTAGCGGAGCCGGTCAGCAGCCCCGGGCGGCGGAGCCGGTCAGCTCGCCGCCCGGCGCTGCTCGAGCAGCTCCTTGAGGTAGTGGCCGGTCCAGGAGCCCTCGACCTCGGCGACCTGCTCGGGGGTGCCGGTGGCAACCACGGTGCCGCCGTTCTTGCCTCCCTCGGGGCCCATGTCGATGATCCAGTCGGCGTTGGCGATGACGTCCAGGTTGTGCTCTATCACCACCACGGAGTTGCCCTTGTCCACCAGCCCCTGCAGCACGCCCAGGAGCTTGCGGATGTCCTCGAAGTGCAGGCCGGTGGTGGGCTCGTCCAGCACGTAGATGGTGCGGCCGGTGGAGCGGCGCTGCAGCTCGGTGGCGAGCTTGACGCGCTGGGCCTCACCGCCGGACAGGGTGGTGGCGGCCTGCCCCAGGCGCACGTAGCCGAGTCCCACCTCCACCAGCGTATTCAGGTGGCGGGCGATGATGGGGGTGGCGGCGAAGAAGTCGGCGGCCTGGCTGATGGTCATGTCCAGGACGTCGGCGACCGTGGCGTCCTTGTAGCGGATCTCCAGTGTCTCCCGGTTGTAGCGGGCGCCGCCGCACACCTCGCAGGGCACGTACACGTCCGGCAGGAAGTTCATCTCGATCTTGAGGGTGCCGTCGCCCTTGCAGGCCTCGCAGCGGCCGCCCTTGACGTTGAAGGAGAAGCGGCCGGGGCCGTAGCCGCGCACCTTCGACTCCGGCACCTGAGCGAAGATCTTGCGGATGTGGTCCCACACGCCCGTGTAGGTGGCCGGGTTGGAGCGCGGCGTGCGGCCGATGGGCGACTGGTCCACGTGCACGACCTTGTCCAGGTTGTCCAGGCCGCGCACGGTCTTGTGCCGCCCGGGCACGCCCCGGGCGTGGTTGAGCCGGTTGGCCAGTACCTGGTACAGGATCGAATTGACCAGGGAGGACTTCCCGGAGCCGGACACGCCGGTGACGGCCGTGAACACGCCCAGCGGGAAGGTGACGGTGACGTCCTTGAGATTGTTCTCCCGGGCGCCGACGACGGTAACCGCCTTCCCCTTGGCGGGCTTGCGGCGGCTGCCGGGCACCTCGATGGCGCGGCGGCCCGCCAGGTAGTCGCCGGTGACGGAGCCGCGGGCCTGAAGCAGGCCGGCGACCTCGCCGGCGTAGACGACCTGGCCGCCCTTCTCCCCCGCCCCGGGGCCGATGTCCACCACATAGTCGGCCGAGCGGATGGTCTCCTCGTCGTGCTCCACGACGATCAGGGTGTTGCCCAGGTCCCGCAGGCGCTCCAGGGTGTCGATGAGCCGGGTGTTGTCCCGCTGGTGCAGGCCGATGCTGGGCTCGTCCAGCACGTACAGGACGCCGACCAGCCCGGAGCCGATCTGGGTGGCCAGGCGGATGCGCTGTGCCTCGCCCCCGGACAGGGTGGCGGCGCCGCGCGACAGGCTCAGGTAGTCCAGGCCGACGTCGACGAGGAAGCCCAGGCGGGCGGCGATCTCACTGAGGACGCTGCCGGCGATCTGCGCGGCCTGGCCGGTCAGCTCAAGCCCGGCCAGGAAGTCACGGCACTCGCTGATGGACAGGTCGCACAGCTGGGCGATGGACTTATCGCCCACGCGTACGGCCAGTACTTCCGGCTTGAGCCGGGTGCCGTTGCAGACGGGACAGGGGACCTCCCGCATGTACCCCTCGTAACGGTCCTTGGACCATTCGGACTCGGTCTCGTCGTGCTTGCGCATGACGTAGTTGAGGGCGCCCTCGAAGCCGGTGGAGTAGATGCGCTCCCGGCCCCAGCGATTGCGGTAGCGGACCTTGACCTCGAAGTCCTTGCCGCGCAGGATCGCGTCCTTGGCGCGCTCGGGCAGCGCGCGCCAGGGGGTATCGACGTCGAAGGACAGCTCCTCGCCCAGCGCCTTGAGCTGGCGGGTGAAGTACTTCTGGTGGCCGGCCCAGGGGGCGACGGCGCCCTCGGCCAGGGTGAGTTCCTCATCGGGGACGACGAGCTCGGGGTCGACCTCCAGTCGGCTGCCGATGCCGGTGCAGGCGGGGCAGGCGCCGTAGGGGGCGTTGAAGGAGAAGGTGCGCGGCTCCATCTCGTCCAGTTGGAGCGGGTGCTCGTTGGGGCAGGCACGTTTCTCGGAGTAGCGGCGGGTGCGGCCGGGGTCGTCCTCGGGCAGGTCCACCAGGTCGATGATGACCAGGCCGTCGGCGAGCTCCAGGGCGGTCTCCACCGAGTCGGTCAGCCGCTGGCGAATGCCCTCGCGCACCACCAGCCGGTCGACGACCACCTCGATGTTGTGCTTGAGCTTCTTGTTCAGGGCGGGCACCTCCCCCAGGCGGTGGGTGGCGCCGTCGACGCGGACGCGGGAGAAGCCGCGGCCCTGCAGCTCGGTGAACAGCTCGGTGTACTCGCCCTTGCGGCCGCGGATGACGGGGGCGAGCACCTGGAAGCGGGTGCCGTCCTCCATCTCGCGGATGTGGTCGACGATCTGCTGGGGGGTCTGGGAGGAGATGACGGCGTCGCAGACGGGGCAGTGCTGGATGCCGGCGCGCGCATACAGCAGGCGCAGGTAGTCGTAGACCTCGGTGACGGTACCGACCGTGGAGCGGGGGTTGCGGGAGGTGGACTTCTGGTCGATGGAAACCGCCGGTGACAGCCCCTCGATGAAGTCGACGTCGGGCTTGTCCATCTGGCCGAGGAAC
The DNA here is from genome assembly GCF_004798665.1 of Actinomyces procaprae. Taxonomy (NCBI): domain Bacteria; kingdom Bacillati; phylum Actinomycetota; class Actinomycetes; order Actinomycetales; family Actinomycetaceae; genus Actinomyces; species Actinomyces procaprae. Next base: position 1,501,326 of record NZ_CP039292.1, on the reverse strand, counting down.
TGGCGGGCGTAGGAGGACAGCGACTCCACGTAGCGGCGCTGCCCCTCGGCGAAGATCGTGTCGAAGGCGAGGGAGGACTTGCCCGAGCCGGACAGGCCGGTGAAGACGATCATCTTGTCCCGCGGGAGGTCGATGCCGATGCCCTGCAGGTTGTGCTCGCGGGCGCCACGGATGACGAGGGAGTCGTTCACGGGGTCAGAGTGTAGGGCCAAGGCCCCGTCTTCGTACACCCGTTCGACCGCGTGGGGCGGGGTGCCGCTGATACCTGGCCCTTCCGGTTTGAGGGTGTGGTGCTTCCGGCGTGGTGGCTTCGGTCCGGGTTGCGGTGGTTGTGGTTGGGGTGGTGAGGTCGATGTCGGGCTGGCGAGGGCGTTGTCCGCCGGGCAGGGGCGCCCTCGCCGTCGTCGGCTGACCCATGTCCTCGAACAGTCCCCGCCAGGCGATCCGGGTTGGCTCTTGGTGCTGGTGGGTGTGGTGGTGGCCGGCGCCTTGCGGGGTGAGGGACGCGATGAGCCTGGCGTGGTGAGCTGCGCCGGCTCACCACGCCAGAACGCCAGGCCTGGCTGCACCTGGCTGCCGACAGCTCCGGCGCCCGGAAGCGGGACCGTCTGCTGCGCCACCCCCGGTCTACTGCGCCGCTTCGCCATCTGCAACGCCACTTCGGCGTTAACAACGCCAGTTAACCGTCTGCTGCAGGCCCCAGAGGTATACAGCAGAACGTTAAGTAGCGTTGTTAACGCCCAGCCGACGCACCAGACACCCCACCCCACCCCATGCCATGTCCCAGGACATCGGCAGCACTCCTGCCGCAGCCCGAGACACCACACCCCCAAACCGGAAGAGCCGGATAAGCTCCGGATCGTCCCCGCCATGTGGCGGCTCGGACGGCTCCATAAGCCAGCCCCGTCAGCGGTTGATCAGAAACACCGGCTCCGGAGATTGCGCTGAGCCATCAACGAGCACATAGCCGATCCCGTCCAGGCAGAAGTTCGCGATCTCAACGCTTCCGTCCTCCGGATAGACCTCAGCGGCGCCCTCACGCGCAGGACCCACGGGGTGCGAGTCTGCGTAGGCCTGCACTGCGCCGATGGGATCGACCACCTTCAGCGCGGTGTCGAGCTGGAGTACCAAGTGCCAGTCCCCTCCTTCGGTGAGAACCGTGCCGCCGGAGTACCGGAA